>DASZKU010000288.1:0-5991 GCA_035552815.1 Solirubrobacteraceae bacterium
ATCTGATCGGGACGAACACCGCGGTCCTGTGGGTGCTGCTGCCCTTCGTCATCCTCCTCGCCGGCCTCGCCCCGGCGGCGATCTCCTTCGCCGCCGGGCAGGCGGCGTTCACGGTGACCCTGCTCATCCTCTTCAACATCCTCGTTCCCGCCGGGTGGAGGATCGGCCTGCTGCGGATCGAGGACGTGGCCATCGGCAGCGCCGTGAGCCTCGCCGTGGGCGTGCTCTTCTGGCCCCGTGGCGCGGCCCCCGCGCTCGGGCGGGCGCTATCGCAGGCGTACGCGGTGAGCGCCCGCTATCTCGCCGACGCGGTGGCCTACGGGGTGAGCCGCTGCGACGCCACCGGCCCGCGCTCAGCGCCGCCGGGCGCGGCGTCGGTGCAGGCCGCGGCCGCGGCGCGGCGCCTGGACGACACCTTCCGCGGCTACCTGACCGAGCGGGGAGCCAAGCCGCTCCCGCTTGCCGAGGTCACGAGCCTGGTCACCGGGGTAGCGGCGGTGCGCCTCGCTGCCGACGCGGTGCTCGATCTCTGGGACGGCGACGGGGCGCGGGGCGGGGATCGCTCGGCGGCGCGCCGCGAGCTCCTGAGCGCATCCGACCATCTGACGGCGTGGTACGACCACTTCGCCGGGAGCCTCACGGGAGCCGAGGACGTGCCCGACGCGCTGGCCCCCGACCAGGTGGCCGACGGCCGGCTCGTCGACGCCGTCGCCCACGACCTGCGCGACTCCGACGGTAATGCCACCGCCACCGGCGTCAAGGTGATCTGGACCGGAGACCATCTCGACGCCGTACGCCGGCTCCAGGACATGCTCGTCGACCCGGCGCGAGCCGCGGTGGCCGAGCACGCCCTGTCGCCGGGCGGCCTTGTCCCTACGCGTGGATGATCGTGCCCACGTGCTCGCCGGCCAGGGCCTTGGTGATGTTGCCGGGATCCAGGCCGCTGATGATCTGGATCTCCTTGACGCGCTTGGCGGTGGGCATGAGCTCGAGGACGATCGGATCGATGGGGAGCGTCTCGATGCCGCGCTCGGCGAGCTCGGCCACGCTCACGCGCGCGAGCAGCTCGGGCGGATCGCCGCCTTCGAGGGCGGGGTCGCGCGTGTACACGCCCTCGACGTCCTTGACGTAGATCGTCTTCGCCGCGCCGTAGGCGTCGGCGAGGAGGAAGGCGCCGGAGTCCGTGCGGTGGGGCGGGATCTTCCCATCCGCGGGCGGGAACTCGTAGACCCCGTAGGGCGGGAACCCGTTCGACACCGCCGCCCGGCTGGCGGCGAGGTGGACGGCGAGCTGATGGGCGACGGTGGTGTGCGAGAGATAGGACACGCCGTCCTCGGCGAGGAGGGCGGCGATCATGCGCCCGTTCTGCTCGGCCTCGGTCGACATCATCGCCGCCAGTACGCCGGTGGGGAGACCGAGGTCGAGGCCGACCCCGAGCACGTGGCGGGCACGGACCCCCGGGCCGGTGAGGATGAGGAGCCGGTGCATGGGCATCACCGCGCGCAACACGTCGATGATCGGCTTGATCGTCTCCGAGCCCCGGTCGATGATCGAGCGCCCGCCCAGGGTGACGACGTTGAGCCACGGGAGCAGGCGCACGACCGGGCGCTCGGGCTGGCGAACGAGATCGCGGTCGAGCAGCGTCTGGCGCGCGAAGACCGAGGCGACGTCCTTGGTGACAAAGCTTGGATCTGGGGTCATGGTGTCCTCCTAGTCCTCACGCCGCGGTGATGATCGTGCCGACGTGCTCGCCGGCCAGGGCCCGGGTGATGAGCCCCGGGCGCAGGCCGTTGATCACCTGAACGGATTTGATGTGGCGAGCATTGCGCATGAGCTCGAGCACCGGGCGCTCGATGACGAGGTCGGCGAGGTCGCGCTCGATGAGCTCGTCGACGGTGATCTCGGGGATCAGGGTGGCGCTCTCGTCGGTCTTGGGATTGGCGGTGTAGAGCCCGTCCTCGTCCTTGACGTAGATCATCTGACGCGCGCCATAGACCTCGGCGACGAGGAAGCATCCGGCGTCGGTGCGGTAAGGCGGGATCACGCCCTCGGCGGGCACGTGCTGCCACATGTCATAGGGAGGCATGCCCGCGAAGATGGCGGCGCCGGACTCGGCGACCTTGAGCGCGACGACGCCCAACCCCGCGTCGCCGACGACGGGGACGCCGTGGCGCGCCATCAGGTAGCCGAGCATCTGCGCGTTCTGGCCCGACACCGCCGACCCCACATCGGTGAGCACGCCGGTCGGGAGGCCGAGGTCCATGGCCAGGGCGTAGGCGTGACGCGCGCGCGTCCCCGCCCCCGTGCCGATGAGCATCTGGTGCGTGCGCTTGGCCTCGGCGAGCTCCTCGACGATCGGGTAGATCGCCGCCCGCCCGCGGTCCATCAGGCTCTGCCCGCCGACCTTGAGCACGTTGACGTCGGGCAGGATCGGATAGTCGGGCGCCTGAGCGCTCGCGGCCTGGAGGGCCGGGTCGCTGAGCGACCGGTTCATGAGCATCGATTGCAAGCTGCCGTCGGGGCCGCTCGCTCCCATCGCCTATCTCCTTCTGTTGCGCGTCCGTTAGCGGCCCATATCTTCGCATACCTAGGCACTGATCGGTAAATTCTTAGACTTTGAAGAAAAATACCTCTGCATTGCCGAGGAGCGAGCCGCGAGCGGGCCGCCACTCGGAGCGTCGCGCCCCGCTACCTGGTGGCGTAGAAGCTCAGCGCGCAGCTGCCGAACTCGAGCAGACCGTCGTTGCGCGTGGTGTTGCCGGCGATCGCGAAGATGATGTCGATGGCGCCCGTGGTGGTCGTCCCGGCCTGGCGGACCTTCACCCTTACGGTGGAGACGCCGCTGCTCGTCTTCGGGGTGTTCTTGCCGAGGATCCAGCTCGTGTAGCCCCCGCGGCTGGCGGTGGTGAGCTTGTGGGTGCCGAGGACGCTGATCGGCGCCGTCCCGCATCCGGACGATGACCCGGGCTTGAGGTGAAGGCCCGAGACGAGCTTCTCGTTCGAGCTCACCGTGAACCCGCCGCCGCCGGTGATCTTCCACTTCCCGGCGGCGGGACGGGGCACGCCGGCGGCCAGCGCCGGGGCGGGGAGCGCGACGGCCGCAACGGCCCCGAGAAGCACCACGATCATCCGCCCCATTCGCACAGAGCGCAAATATAGTTCAATTTGAGGAGCCTCGGGCGAGGCCTGGTCGTCAGCTCGTCGGCGGTGCCCCGCCGCCGGCTGGGCCCTCCCATCCCCCGGCAACGGCGAGCGCCGCCGACCAGCGCTCGCGCCGGGCGGCGCGCTCGGACGCCGGCCACGAGGGCTCGGCGACGCAGTCGACGGCGACCTCGGGGAGCTCCTCGACTCCGCCCCAGAACCCGGCGGCGAGCCCGGCCATCACCGCGGCGCCGATCGCCGTGGCCTCGCTGCGAGCGGCGCGCTCGACGCGGACGCCGGCGATCTCGGCAAGGCGGCGCACGATCCAGTCCGAGCGCGACATGCCGCCGTCGAGGAGGACGGTGGTCAGGGACATGCGCGCGGTGATCGCCTCGAGGGCGTCGGCGACCTGGTGGAGGACGCCGTCGACGACGGCGCGGGCGACATCGGCGCGGGTGGTGGCGCGGCTCAGGCCGATGAGCGCCGCGCGCGCGGTGGCGTCCCAGCTCGGGGTGCCGAGACCCTGGAAGGCGGGGACGCAGGCCACCGCGCCGTCCTCGGGCCCGGCGGCCCCGAGCACGTGGTCGAGCTCGGCGGGCGGGGGAAGCACACCGAGCCCGGCGAACCAGTCGAGGGCGGCGCCGGCGGCGGGCACGAACCCCTCGAGCGCGAAGCTCCGATCTCCGCGCCGGCGCCACGCGCACGAAGCGAGCACGCCGGGCGGCGGATCCGGGGCGCACTCGCCGGCGTGGGCGAGGATGAACGCCCCGGTGCCCAGCGTCACCTTGGCGGTGCCGAGCTCGCGGCAGCCGAGACCGAAGAGGGAGGCCTGCTGATCGCCGAGGACGCTGGTGATCGGCAGCTCGGCGGCTCGGCTCGGCTCCGGCGCGAGCGACGCGAAGGCGTCGGAGGCGACGATGGGCGGGAGCAGCGCGGCCGGGATGCCGAAGAGGTCGAGCAGCCCGGTATCCCACTCCTCGCCCCCCAGCGGACACAGCAGGGTCCGCCCCGCGTTGCCGATCTCGCAGGCCTCGACGCCCGCGAGGTGCCTGAGCAGCCACCCGCCGACGTCGTGGTAGACGAGCTCCCCGGCCTCGGCGCCAGCGCAGGCCCCGGCGACGTGATCGAGGAGCCACGCGAGCTTGGTCGCCGGGAAGGTGGCGTCGAGCTCGAGGCCGGTGCGTGCGCGCACGAAGGGAGCGTGGCCCGCGGCGGTGAGGGCGGCGCAGCGCTCGGCGGTGCGGCGATCCTGCCAGACGATGGCCGGGTGGATCGCCCGGCCCGATCCTCGCTCGGCGACGATGAACGTCTCGGTCTGGTTGGCGATGCCTACGGCCACGACGTCGACCGAGCCGGCTCGGGCGGATCCGGCGGCTCGGGCGGCTCCGGCGGCTCGGGCGGCTCCGGCGGCTCGGGCGGATCCGGCGGCTCGGGCGGATCCGGCGGCTCCGGCGGCGACGAGCGCGCCGGAGATCGCCGCGCGGGCGGAGGCCACGAGCTCGTCGGGATCCTGCTCGACGAGGCCGGGGGCGGGGAAGGACGCGCGCACGGGCACGGTGGCCGCGCCACGGGGCTCGAGGTCGCGGTCGAGGACCAGGCAGCGGGTGCTCGAGGTCCCCTGGTCGAGCCCGAGGACGAACTCGGTCACGGTGGGACCTGGGCCGCCGCGAGCTCCGCGCGGTAGGCGCGGAGCGCGCGCTCGTCGTCACGCTCGGCCTCCCCCGCCCGCTCGGCGGCCACCCGGCGATGCCAGCCCTGGACCTCGTCCTCGGCGCGCGCGTCGCTCCACCCGAGCACGCCGGCCATCAAGGCCGCCGCGGGCGCCGCCGCTCCGAGGCCCCGATCGGCGGCGTAAATGGCCAGGCGAGTGCGCCGCTCGAGGACATCCTCGAGCCGGAGCGCGCCCTCGTGCGTGCACGCGTAGACGACCTCGGCGGCGAGGTGCACGGGGCCGCCGCCGCCGTCGGCGCCGAGCGGCGACCTCAGCGACGGGTGCTCCTCGATCAGGGCGATGACGTCGTGGACGCGGTCTCCGTAACGGCGCAGCAGCCGCTCCATCACGGGTGCGTCGACGCGCGCCCGCCCCGCCAGATCTCGGCGCTGCTCCCACGCGGCGGCGAAGCCCTCGGCGCCGATGATGGGCACGCGCTCGGTCCCCGAGCTCGGCACCGGTCCGAGGTCGCGGGCGGCGGCGTCGACGAGGTCGGCGGCCATCACCCGGTAGGTGGTGTACTTGCCGCCGGCGATGGTGGTGAGCCCGGGCACCGGGGTCTCGACGACGTGCTGGCGGCTCAGGCGCGTGGTGTCCTTGGCGGCCGCCGGTCCGACGAGCGGGCGCAAGCCGGCGAACACCCCGCGGATGTCCTCGCGGGTCAGGGGCCGCTCGAGCAGGGCATTCGTCTTGGCGAGCAGGTAGTCGACGTCGGCGCCGTTGGCCACGGGCCGTTCGGGGCCGTGGCGCCACGGCGTGTCGGTGTCGCCGATGAGCCAGCCCGCGTCGGTGGGGATGACGAAGAGCACGCTCTTCTCGGTGCGCGCGAGCAGGCCGGTGGACATGGGGATCTTGTCGCGCGCGACGGTGATGTGGATCCCCTTGGAGGGCCGCATCTCGGTGGCGTAGTGCGCGGCTGCGGTGGCCCGTAGCGTGTCGGTCGACGCCCCGACCGCGAGGGCGACGTGACGCGCCGGGATGGTCACCGTCTCGCCCGTCTCCTCGTCGAGGACCTCGGCCCCGGCGACGCCGCGACCGCCTGCCAGGAGCCGGAGCACCCGGGCGCGGGTGGCCACGTGGGCCCCGTGGGCGACTGCGGTGCGGGCGACGGCGGCGACCATGCGGGCGTCGTCCTCGGC
>DASZKU010000289.1:0-3677 GCA_035552815.1 Solirubrobacteraceae bacterium
ACTACTACACCCCGAACGGACGCAATCTCGGCGGCGGGGGCGTCAAGCAGGGCGCCGGGGTCAAGCCCGACGTCTACGCCGCGCAGCCGCCGCGGAGCAAGACCGACCACCAGCTCGCCGTCGCGCTGAAGTCGCTCGCCGCCGAGGTCCGGTGAGCTCTCCCGGCCGCCCGGGGCGCGCCGCCCAGGTGGCGGTGCTCGAGAAGCGCGGGCGCTTCCTCGTCGCCGAGCCCTTCTTCGAGCGCGGCCCGCGCCTCTCCCTGTCAGCGCGCGATCACCGTGCCGCGGCCGGGGACCTCGTGCTCGTGCGCGCGGGTGGCGCGAGCCGGGACGGACGGGGCGCCGGGCGGGCTCAGGTGGCGCGGCGGATCGGGCGCCCCGACATCGCCCGCGACGTGATCGAGGCACTCATGCTCGACCGCGGCCTGCGGCGCTCCTTCGACCCCGCCGTCGAGCGCGAGGCGCGCGAGGCCGCCGCCGCCCCCGTCGACGACGCGGCCATGGACGGGCGCCGCGACCTGCGCTCGCTGGTCACCTTCACCATCGATCCGCCCGATGCCCGTGACTTCGACGACGCGCTCTCGGCCGAGCCGGTGGGCGAAGACGCCCTGCGCATCTGGGTCCACATCGCCGACGTGTCCGCCTACGTGCGACCGGGCTCGCTCGTCGACCGCGAGGCCTACCGCCGGGCGACGAGCGTCTACGTGCCCGGCGCCGTCGAGCCCATGCTCCCCGAAGCGCTTTCGAACCGGGCGTGCTCGCTCGTGCCCGGGGAGGATCGGCTCGCGGTCACCGTCGAGATGATGGTGCGCGGGGACAGCGTCTCCGGCGCCTCCTTCTACCGCTCGGTCATCCGCTCCGATGTGCGCCTCGACTACGACTACGTCGACCTGGTGTTCAGCGGGATCGAGCGCGCAGCCGGCTCCTGGGCCAAACCGTTGGAATACGCGCGCGAGGCCGCGGCGGCGTTGGCCGCCCGGCGCGCGTCGCGCGGAGCGTTGTTGGTCGGGGGCGAGGAGCCCGAGTTCGAGTTCGACAAGGCCGGCCGTGTGGTGGCCTCGCGGACCGTGCCCCAGACCGAATCGCACCGCCTCATCGAGCATCTGATGATCGCCGCCAACGAGCAGGTGGCGCGCGTGCTCGACGAGCGCGGCGCGCCGGCCCTGTACCGCGTCCACGAGCGGCCCGACGCGCCGGCCGTCGAGCGGCTCTTCGCCCAGCTCGCCTCGCTCGAGGTTCCCACGCCCCCGCTCCCCCGCGGGGGGATCACCCCGCAGCAGGCGGCGGATCTCGTCGGCGAGGCCTCGCAGTTCGTGGAGCGGTTCGTCATCGCTCGCGGCGGCCGCGGCCGCCGGGCGTTGACTCGCCTGGTTTTACGAGCGCTCAAGCAGGCCTACTACGGCCCGCGCAACCTCGGTCACGCCGGCCTGCAGTCGCCGCGCTACTGCCACTTCACCTCGCCCATCCGCCGCTATCCCGATCTCATCTGCCATCGCGCGCTGCTCTCGGTGGTCGGCGGAGGCGAGGTCGCGCCCGATCGCGGCGGGCTCGCGGACGCCGGGACATGGACCTCCCAGCGCGAGCGCCAGGCCATGACCATCGAGCGCGACGCCGACGACGTGGCGCGATGCTTCCTGCTCGAGCGGTCGCTGCCCGGGTGGGGCGGTCGCGAGGCGGAGTTCGAGGGCGAGGTCGTGGGGCTGGTGGGGGCGGGGGCGTTCGTCCGCTTCGGGACCGGGGAGGAGGGCGGCCTCGCCTTCGAGGGCATGCTCCCGGTGCGCCAGCTGCGCGGCGAGTGGTGGGAGCTCGGCGAGCTCCAGACCGTGCTCGTGGGAACGCGCAGCGGGCGAGCGATCCGGCTCGGCGACAGCGTCCGCGTCCAGGTAGGGTCGATCGACGCGCCGCGAGGTAGGGTGGACCTCCTCCCGGTGGAGATTCGAGGAGAGATGGCCGATGGCCAAGGGTCGAGGTAAACGCAAGGCGGCACCCGGAGACGTGGCGACCAATCGCTCGGCCTCCTACCGCTACACGCTCTCGGACCGGATCGAGGCCGGGATCGTCCTGACGGGCACGGAGGTCAAGTCCCTGCGCGAGGGGCAGGCCCAGCTCAAGGACTCCTACGCGATGATCCGCGACGGCGAGGTGTGGCTCGTGGGCACCTACATCGCCCCCTACGGCCCCGCCGCGCGCGACAACCACGAACCCGAGCGCGACCGCAAGCTCCTATTGCACGCGCGCGAGATCGCGCGGCTCACGCAGCGGACCGCCGAGCGGGGGTGGACGATCGTGCCCACGCGGATCTACTTCCGCGACGGGCGCGCCAAGGTCGAGATCGCCCTGGGGCGGGGCAAGGACACCCACGACAAGCGCGAGGCGATCCGCGACCGCGACATCGCCCGGGACGTGGCGCGGCAGCTGGCGGAGAGATAGCTCCGGCGGGGCGGGGGCGGGTGGTGGTGCGGGGCGGGTGGTGCGGGGGCTGTGCTACGTATGTAGCAATAGTTGGCACAAACGTAGCGAGCGCCCGGGGTCGAGGTCCCCCGTCGAGGGGCCGGCGCTAGGTCTAGGGCAGCGTCGCGTGGAGGTTCGTCGCGTTCATGCCGACGATGAACAGGCCGACGAGCGCGAGGTAGACGACGGCGACCATGATCCGGGTGCTGGGGCGCACGCGGTAGTAGGCCTGCTGCGCCTCACCGCCGTTCTTGCGCTCCTTCCACCGGCGCGAGGTGTCCATCGCGCCGATGAGGATGAAGAGGAGGACAATCGGGTTCGAGAAGCTGGTGGCGATGAGGAAGGCGACCATCATCCCCAGGCCCACGAACCACATCGCGGGTGCCATCGCGGCCATCGCTCGCCCGCCGTCGAGGGGGGTGACGGGTAGGAGGTTGAAGAGATTGAGGAGGAAGCCGACGAAGGCGAGGGCCTCCCAGAAGGTGTTGCCGGTGATCTGCCAGATGACCAGGCACACGAGCGAGCCCAGGCCCCCGAGGACGGGTCCGGCCAGGCCCACGCGGGCCTCGGCGGCGGCGTCCTTGCCCAGCGACTTCGCCGTGATCAAGGCCCCGAGAAAGGGGATGAACATCGGCGTGCTCGCGTGGATGCCCTCCCTGCGCAGCTGGATCACGTGTCCCATCTCGTGGACGAAGAGGAGGAGCACGAAGCCGAGCGCGAACGTCCAGCCCCAGATCAGGCTGTAAGCGGCGACGGAAACGGCCATCGTCCCGGCCGTCGTCAGGAGCTTGATGTTCGGGAGCAGGAGGAGGATCGCCTTGAGCTTGGCGAGCAGCGCCACCAGCGCGGCGAGGGGCGCGGCCAGGCGCTTGCGCCAACCCCGCTTGGGTTCCTCCTCGAACGGTGGGGACGCGGGGTCCTCGTAGGCGCCCGTCGGCTCCGGGCCAATGACCCGGGCAGGCGCAGTGTCGATCACCCGCGGGGGCGCAGGAGGGAGCCAGGGAGACGACGATTCCATATCCATCATTGTGGCATCCGTCCACGAGCTCCCAGGCCGGTTCTTCAAGATCTCCTACAATGGTTACCAATAACCCCAGGGGACGACAGGCTTCGACGTGGTCGGATCGTGGGGTTGGTTGCGAGTCGAGGTTCCCGGGCGGCCTCGTAAATCACCCGGGAAAAACATAAGTGCGGACGTACATGAGTACGCCCTCCCCGCTATGGCCT
>DASZKU010000290.1:0-6961 GCA_035552815.1 Solirubrobacteraceae bacterium
CCCGATCGGTCCCTGGTGGCAGACGGTGACACACCGGCGAGGATTCGACTCGGCGCGGGAGGACAGGCTGCCAATGTCGCCGCTTGGGCCAGCGTCCTTGGTGGCACCGGCCGGATTATCTGTAAGCGCGGGAGTGACACCATGGGCCGGCTCGCCACCGCCGAGCTCGAGTCCTACGGCGTCGAGGTCCGCGGGCCGGTGGCGTCGGGGCGCAGTGGGGTCGTGGCCTCGATCCGGGAAGTGAACGGCCAGCGCACGATGGCGTCGGACCGTGGCGTGGCACCGCTGCTCGATCCCGATGAGCTCGACGGCGACTGGGTCACCACGGCAGACGTACTCCACGTCTCCGGCTACTGCCTGTTCCGTGAGCCGATCGCCGCGGCCGCGATCACGGCGGCGGCCTCGGCCTCTCGAGTCACCGTCGATCTCTCCTCGGCGCAGGGAATCCGCGCGACGGGCGTCGAGCGCTTCCGCACCATGCTGGCGGCACTGAAACCGGACCTCGTCTTTGCCACCGAGACCGAGCGCGCCGTGATCCCCGATTTTCCCGCCACCTGGGTTACCAAGCTCGGTCCTCGCGGCGCCGTCTTTCCCGAGGGGGCGTACCCCGCCCGGTCGACCCATCCGGTGGACACGACCGGGGCCGGTGACGCCCTGGCGGCGGGTTACCTGTTAGGAGGGCCCGAGCTGGCGATGGAGGCCGCTGCGCGATGCGTGACCCACGTTGGTGCCATGCCTCCAAGCACGCAGCGTGAATGAACGTTAGGGCTCAGCCGAGCGTGCTGATACGGGCAATGAGGGCGTCGAAGAAGCGCTCGGAATCGATCGCCACGGCGACGTGGCAGTTGGGCTCCCACCCCATGCTCAGCCGCACGTCGACGTGCGTGCGACCGCGCGAGAGCTCGGAGCCCAGGTCGATCCTCACCCCGCAGTGCTTGGTCTCGAGCAGCGTCGCGTCGATCAGATACGCCGCAGCCACCGCGTCGTGCACGGGCGCCGCATCGAAGCCGTAGTCGCGCTGGTGGTAGCGAACGTAGAAGTCATAGAGGTCAGCGACGAGTTCACCTGCCCTGCCCGCCGACCGCAGTCGCCCCACGTGCTCGGGCGTCATCAACGCCTGGTGGGTTACATCGAGGCCTACCATCGTCAGGTCGATCCCGCTCGTGAATACCCGATGTGCCGCCTCCGGGTCGACCCAGATGTTGAACTCGGCCGCCGGGGTAACGTTGCCGGAGGCGATCGCCCCTCCCATGAGGACGATGCGCTCGAGCCGCGAGCCGATGTCCGGGTACCGGGCCAACAACAGTGCGACATTCGTCAATGGTCCGGTGGCGAGCAGGGTCACCGGCTCCGGACTGGCAGTAACGGTGCCGGCGATCCAGTCGATCGCGTGTTGCGCCGCCGGGGGCCGCCCGGGCGGGGGCAGCACGGGGCCGTCGAGGCCGGTCTCGCCGTGGACGTTGGCCGCCACCCGAAGCGTGCGCACGAGGGGGGCCTCGGCTCCGGCCGCTACCGAGACGTCGCTGCGGCCGATGTGGTCGAGGATGCGGATCGCGTTGGCGGTGGTCTTCTCGAGCGTCTGATTACCGGAGACGGTGGTGACCCCGAGCAAGCGCAGCTCGGGGCTGGCGAGCGCGAGGAGCAGCGCGATCGCATCATCATGACCGGGATCGCAGTCGACGATGACCTGGGTCATGGCCCGAGCGCCGCGTCGACCTCGGAAGCGAAGGGGAGCGAGGGTTGCGCGCCCGGACGAGAGGCGGCGAGCGCTCCGGCGGCACAGGCCCAGGTGAGCGCGGCTTCCCGGGAACGGCCCGCGAGCAAGCCGACGACGAGCGCGGCGCAGAACGCGTCCCCCGCCCCGGTGCCGTCGACGGCGACGACGCGCGGGGGCCGGGCGCGGGCGACCTCGTGGCCCCCTTCCAGGAGCGCCGCACCCTCGGCGCCCAGGGTCAGCGCCACGAGGCCGTCGTAGTCACCCACGGACTCATACTCGTAGGTGTTTACCACCAGGAGATCGGGGGCGAGCTCGAGCGGACCCCGCGCCGGGGAGGCGTTGAGGCATAGGAAACGACCGCTGGCCGCCGCCGCGTGGACGACCGACCAGGGCGTCTCGAGCTGGCAGAGGACGGCGTCGGCATCCCCCACCTCGACGTCCTCGGGGGACAGGCGCCAGTTCGCGCCGGGGGCGACGACGATCATGTTCTCCCCGTCGCTATCGACGACGATCAGGGCGACGCCGGATTCGCCTTCGTCTCCGACCACCCCGCTGACGTCCACCGACTCGCGCTCAAGCGCGCGCAAGACCAAGTCGTCGCGACCGATGCGGCCCACGAAGCGGGCGCGGGCGCCGAGCCGCGCCGCCGCCACGGCCTGGTTCGCCCCCTTGCCGCCCGGCACGCGCGCGAACTCCGCGTCGGCAACCGTCTCTCCTGCGCGGGGCAACCGCTCGCACTTGGCCACGAGGTCGATGTTCGCGGACCCGACGACGGTGATGCTCGGGGCGGGCGGCACGATCTCCGCGGCACCCTAGCGCTTCCCGGGGCTGGCGAGCCGCCGCGCTCCCGCCCTCCGGCAAGCGGACGACGGGCCTCGAACCCGCGACCTTTGGCTTGGGAAGCCAACGCTCTACCAACTGAGCTACGTCCGCGCAGCGGCAATTGTAAGCAGAGCTCACGGGACTCGATCGGCACCGTGGACGGGGCCGCCCATTACCCTTCATGGCCGAATGCGCCGCTTCCTCATCCCGGGACTTGTCGCTCTCCTCGCCATCGGAATCCTCGCTCTGCTCGTGTTCGGCGTCGCTCGCAACGGGACGAACACCTCGCTCGACGCCCAGCTCGCCAAGGGCGTCCGGCCCGCCGACCCAGCCGCGCATCTCGCGCTCCCGGTGCTCGGCAGCGAGGGCAACGAGGAGCTCGCCGCCCTCCGCGGCAAGGTCGTCATCGTCAACGTCTTCGCCTCGTGGTGCGGCTCGTGCGTCGCGGAGACCGCGGTGCTCGAGCACGCTCAGAAGCAGATCTCGGGACACAACGCGACGGTGCTCGGGGTGACCTACGAGGACGCCGCCCCCGACTCCGAGCAGTTCATCAAGGCGCACGGGATCACCTACCCGGTGCTTCGTGACGTCGGCCCCGCCTTCACCGAGGACTTCGGAACCTCGGGCGTCCCCGAGACCTACGTCATCGATCGCCAGGGCCGAGTGGCGGCGATCCGCCGCTATGAGATCGATCGCAGCTGGCTCGACGCCACGCTGGCGCCGCTGCTGGCGCAGCCCTCGTGAGAGCGCCGGCATCGATCTGCCGGTCCCGTAGTCGCCTGGCGGCGGCGTTCCTTCTCGCGGTGGCGACCGCGGCGCTCGCCATCGTCGCCCCGGTGGCGGTAGCGCGCACGAGCGGCCTCACGGTGACCGAGCTCGAGCCCGACTTCATGTGCGTGCTCTGTCATGAGCCGCTCAACGCCTCCCAGGCCCCGCAGGCCGACCAGGAGCGTGCGACGATCGGGCGGTTGCTCGCCCAGGGCAAGACGAGGGCGCAGATCGACGACGCGATGGTCGACAATTACGGGACCGCGGTGCTCGCCCTGCCGCCGGCGACGGGGTTCAATGCCGCGCTCTACATCCTTCCCCCCGTCGCCCTCGTCCTCGCCCTCGCCTCCCTCGCCGTGGCCCTTCCCCGCTGGCGGCGCCGCGGCCGGGCCGCCGCGGCGGTCGCCCCGCCCCGGGAAACGGTGCTCGACAGCGCCGACGCCCAGCGCCTCGACGACGAGCTGGCGCGCTACGACGGTTGAGCACAGCGACGGCTCACATCGAATCGGGCGCGCTCACTCCGAGGAGCCCGAGGGAGGTGGCGATCGTCTGCTTGGTGGCCACGGACAGGGCGATGCGGAACGATTCGACCTCGGTCGGCGTCGCCCCCACCACGCGGCAGTCCCGATAGAAGGCGGTGAAGATCTGCGCGAGCTCGAGCGCGTAGGTGACGATGCGGTGGGGAGCGCGGCGCTCGGCGGCTTCGGCGATCTCCTCGGGAAAGGCGATGAGCTGCTTGATCAAGGTCCGTTCGGCGTCTCCGAGGGCTCCCGTATGCCAGTCGTCGACCGAGGCGAGGGCCGCGGCCACGCGCTCTGACCCGGCCCGCTCGAGCATGCGAGCGATCCGCGCGTGGGCGTACTGGACGTAGTAGACGGGGTTCTCGGATGACTCGCGCCGGGCGAGCTCGATGTCGAGATCGACGGTTCGGTCGTGCGAGCGCTGGAGCATGAAGAAGCGCGTCGCGTCCACGCCGATCTCGTCTAGGAGCTCGTCGAGGGTGACGAAGTCGCCGCGGCGCTTGGACATCGCGGCCTTCTGGTTCCCCTCCACGAGATGGACGAACTGGAGCAGGGGCACCTCGATCGCCTCAGGATCGCCGCCGAGTGCCGAGAACGCCGCCTTCAGGCGCACCGCATACCCGTGGTGGTCGGCGCCCATCGGATTGACCTGGCGCTCGAAGCCCCGCTCGCGCTTGTTGAGCAGGTAGGCGACGTCCGCCGCCAGGTAGGTCGGCTCCCCGTTGGAGCGCTCGAGCACGCGATCCTTGTCGTCTCCGAACGAGGTCGTGCGCAGCCACAGCGCGCCTTCGGTGCGATAGGCGTGACCGCCCTCGACGAGCTCGGAGAGCGCCCGTTGCACGGCACTCGGCGAGCCCTCGTGGAGCACGCGCTCGCTGAAGAAGCTGTCGAAGTGGACGCCGTAGCGCTCGAGAGTGACCTTGATCTGGGCGAGGAGGAGCGCCACCGCCTGGGCGGCGACGTCAGCCGGGTCGGCTTCGGCAGCGCCGGGAATCTCCTCCGCCAGCGCGGCGACGTAGTCGCCCTCGTAGCCCCCGTCGGGCACGGGCGCGCCGAGGGCACGGGCCCGGACCGACTCGCCGAGGAGGCGGATCTGCCCGCCGGCGTCGTTGAAGTAGTACTCGGTCTGTACCGAATGGCCGTGGAAGGCGAGGATCCGCGCCAGCGCGTCACCGTAGGCGGCGTGGCGCCCGCTCGCAGCCACGAGCGGGCCGGTGGGGTTGGCCGATACGAACTCGACGAGGATGCGCTCGGGAGACTCGACGCCCGCGGCCCCGAAGCGCTCACCCGCGGCGAGCATGGTGGCGACGGCGCGGCGATGCCACTGGTCGGAGAGAAAGAGATTGAGGAAGCCCGGCCCGGCGACCTCGGTCCGGTCAAGCGCCGATCCGAGACCCTTGGCGAGCTCGCCCGCCACGCGCTCGGCGATCTCGCGGGGCGGCGCACCCAGCGAAGGGGCGAGGAGCATCCCGGCGTTGGTCGAGTAGTCGCCGAGGCCGGCGCGCTTGGGCTGTTCGAGCGTGGGCGGGACCGCGAGGCCGTGCCCCGTGCCGGTGACCGCGCTGGCCGCCTCGTGCACGGCGACGCGGAGCTCTCCGAGGGGATCGTCGCTCGCGCTCACGTCGCCGGGGCGCCCAGAGGCTGGAAGATGCCCTCGAGGCGTTCGATCGCTTCGGGGGTGCCGAGGGCGAGGAGCTTGTCTCCGGGCTCGAGCACGGTGCCGAGCGAAGGCTGGGTCTCGAGCCGCCCGTCGGGACGGCGAATGGCGACGATGAGCGAGGCGCCGCGGACATGATCGATGGTCTGTCCGGCGCCCTCGCACCGGGTCGGGACGTCGATCTCCTCCATCCGGTAGTCGGCGGCGGCGACCGCCATCGCCACCTGAGGATGGAGGGCCACCCGGGCCATCTCCGAGCCCGAGGTCTTATAGGGGGAGATGACCCGGTCGGCGCCCGCGCGCAGAAGCTTCTTCTCCGAGTCCTCGGCCGAGGCGCGGGCGATGATGAGGATGTCGGAGCGCAGCTCGCGCGCGGTCAGGGTGATGAAGATGTTCTCGGCGTCCGAGTCCACGCAGGCGATTACCGCGTGGGCGCGCTCGATGCCCGCCTGGAGGAGGACGTCGTCGTCGGAGGCCGAGGCGTCGATGTAGGGCAGGCCGATGGCCATCGCGTGCTCGCGGTTGTCGGGGTTGACGTCGATGACGACGTAGCGCGCGCCCGCGGCGCGCAGGTCGCGCACGACCTGGCGCCCCACGCGGCCGTAGCCGCAGATCAGGTAGTGGTCACTGGTGGAGTCGATCATCTTCTGCATGCGTCGCTCTTCGATCAGGCCGCTGAGACGGCCCGAGACGAAGAACTCGGCCACGGTGGCGAGGGCATAAAAGAGCGTACCTATGCCGAAGATCTCGAGAATGACCTGGAGAACGCGGCCGGCGGTGTCGCGGGGCTCGGGGATGGTGCCGAGCGTGGTCACCGTGTCGAGCGTCCACACGAACCCGTAAGCCGGGGACACGTGCGCGATGATCGCGAAGCCGAACATGCCGATGACGATCATTCCGGCGAGGGCGCCGAGGAGAACGAGGAGGCGGCGCATGAACTGCGCGAGCTCCCGGCGCGCCCGCCGGCGCTGATCGCGGATCTGGTGGTGGTGGGCGAGCTGGGCGGGGTCAGGCACGCGCGGGAGCGTACCTGCGAGTCCCCTACGCGTCAGTAGTGGTAGGGCTCTCCGGCGAGGATCTTGTGAGCGCGGTAGAGCTGCTCGAGGAGGACGACGCGGGCGAGCTGATGAGGAAGGGTGAGGGGCCCCAGGGAGATCCGGTGCTCGACCGCCTCGAGCTCGAGCCCGTAGGCCCCGCCGACGACCAAGCACAGGTCCTGCCCGCTCTGGCGGCGCTGCTCGAGAAAGCGGCTCAGGGCCAGCGAATCGAAGAGCTCGCCCTCACGGTGGAGCAGGGACACGAAGGCGCGCCCGGGGAGTCGGCGCGCCACCTGTTCGTCTTCGCGCACCTCGACGAGCTCGAGCCTGGCGTAGCGCGTGAGGAGCTTCTGATAATGCTCGACGTCGTCGGCGAACGGCGGCCTCAGCCGACCCACGGCGACGACGACGATGCGCACGATGGGATACTACGTGGCAT
>DASZKU010000291.1:0-13366 GCA_035552815.1 Solirubrobacteraceae bacterium
CCCCGTCTCGTCCTCGGTCAGGGTCCGGAGCACGACGTCCTCGGCGTGCCCGTCGCGCGCCGCCGCCGCCAGCGCTCCGCTCAGGAGCGGCGGGGCCTGGCCGGTGCGGCAGGCGAGGGCGAGGAGCACCGGGGCGGGGGAGGGCCGGCGCACGAGGTGGGCGATCGCCTCGACCGAGGCGGCATCGGCCCAGTGCAGGTCGTCGAGGAGGAGCACGAGCGGGCGCCGCGCCGCCAGTTCCTCGACGAGCGCTCTGATCGCCCGGTGGTGGCGATAGCGCTCGGCGGCCGGACCGCTCTGCGCCTCGCCGAGGGCTCCAAAGGTGGGGAACACGCCCGCGAGGTGGGGCAGGTGGTGGCCGAGGGCCTCCAGGCGCCGCGGGTCGAGCGAGCCCAGGAAGTCGTCGAGGGCCTCGACGAGGGCGGCGAAGGGCGCCTCGCGCTCGAGCTCGGTCCCCCGTCCCGCGAGCACGGTGTGCCCCCGTGCGGCGGAGCGCGAGGCCAGCTCTGAGAGGAGCCGGCTCTTGCCGATCCCCGCCTCGCCCGAGATCGCGAGCACGCGGGACCGCCCTCCCTCGACGGCGCGCACGGCGCTGTCGAGGACCGTGAGCTCCTCCGCGCGTCCGATAAGCGTCGTCTCGATCCCGTCCCCCTTGCGTCCGTCCTGGGCCCGCGCCCACCTTACCGAACCAAATCAAGGGTGTTCATCCCTACAGCCGTCGCGCCCACGCGGCCAGACTCGGAGGCCGGTGAAGAGCTACGTCCTCATCCACGAGCACGCCCCGGCCGAGTGCACCGTCGCCTACGCGGCCTGGAACGGCTTCGACAGCCCGCTGCGCGGGCGCCCCGTCCCCTCGACCTGCGCCCGGCACCTGGCGCCGGCCGGCCCGAGCGCCGCCCCCAGTCCCGCCCCGCGCGGGCACGAGATCTGGTGGACGACCAAGGCCCAGGACGAGGCCTCGGCGCTGAGGCAGCTCCCGCCCTACGTCAGAGAGCGCACGCACGTGCGGGAGGTCAGCGAGGTGATGATCGGATGAGCAGGATCGCGACAGGGCGCCGGCGCGTGCTGGCGGGGCTGGCGACCGGGGGCATCGCCGCGGCGGTCCTCCTCGGCGCGCTGAGCGCGTCCGCGGGCGCGGCCGTGTGTGACAACTACACGGGCCCGAGCCCGGGCGCATGGAGCACCATCGGCAACTGGTCGACGAACGCCGTCCCCACGAGCGGGCAGATCGCCTGCCTGGGGGGCAGCATCGTCGACGTGACCGCGTCCGAGAGCGCCGATTCGGTCACCGGCGGCTCGCTCGTCATCACCGCGGGGACCCTCACCCTCGGTTCCTCGACCGATAATTCCTCCCTCGTCAACCTCTCGCTCGACGACACCGGGAACCTCACCGCCGCCGCCCAGACCGTAAACGTGAGCGGGAACTTCGAATGGGGGACGGGCGGCGACTCGACCGTGCTCGACACCACCCTGAGCCAGACCGGGGGCGGGACCTTCGCGATCGACGGCTCCGGCCTCGGCGGCCCAAGCATGACCGGCGGAGCCTCGATCTCCACCACCAGCCCGGTGAGCATCAGCAACGCGAACTTCGGCTTCAACGGCGACGCGCAGACGCTGCTCACCACGAGCACGATCACCCTCTCCGCGGGCGAGCAAATCACCTCGCTGAGCGGCAACTCGACGATCACCGCGGCGAGCATCGCCAGCCAGGCGAGCAGCAACACCTACGGCTTCTGGGGCGGCAACCTCGTACTCAGCGGGGGCACGACGACCGTCGCGACCAACACCACCCTCCAGGCCGGCACCCTGACGCTCGAGAACGCCACCCTCGACGACAACAGTGGCATCGCCGCCGGGTCGGGCTACACCCTGTCGACGACGATCGACAGCGGCAGCACCTTCGCCGGCGTCGGGAACATCGCCGGCGCCGTGACCAACGTCGCGGGAACGGTGGCGCCGCCCTACGGAGCGTCGGGGAACCAGCTGACGATGGCGGGGTCCTACACCCAGGACGCCGGCGGCACCCTGGCGGTGGGGATGGACGGGAACGACACGAGCCTGCTCCGCGTCTTCGGCGCGATGACGCTGGCCGGCGATCTCACCGTCACCGACGAGCTCGGCTTCACGCCCTCGACCGGGGAGCAGTTCGACGTCATCCTCTCGGGCTCGGGTCCCACCGGCACCTTCGCCACCGTCGACGGGCCGAGCGCGAGCGAGTACGCGACCACGTACGCCACCGACGTCGTGCGCCTCACCGCGGGCGCCGTCGTCGTCACCCCTCCCGCCGGCGGCGTCCCCACCATCACCGGGACCCCGAGCCCGGGCCAGACGCTGACCTGCCAGCACGGGACGTGGTCGGGCAGCCCTACCGGCTACACCTACCAGTGGAACCTCGACGGCACCGCGGTCACCGCCGCCGCCACCACCGACACCTTCGTCATCCCGTCCGCCGACGCCGGTCACGCCCTGACCTGCACCGTGGTCGCCTCCAACGGCGGCGGGCCCGGGACTCCGGCCACCAGCGCTCCCGTCACCGTCTCCTCGCCGGGACCGACGACGACGCCGACCGGGCCGACGCCGACGCCGACGCTCGGCGTCCCGGTCGACACCGTGCTCCCGGTGGTCTCGGGGACGCCGACGCCGGGCCACACGCTGTCGTGCACGACGGGGACATGGACGAACAGCCCGACCGGCTACAGGTACCAGTGGGCGCGCGGCGGCGTCGCCCTCCCCGCTGCCGTCAGCCACACCTACGCCGTGCTCATCGCCGACGAGGGCTCGACGCTGACCTGCACCGTGGTCGCCTCCAACGCCGCCGGGGCAGGCGCGCCGGCAACGAGCATCGGCGTCGTGGTGGCCATGCCCGGCACCCTGCACTGCCCGAAGCCGACGGGCAGCCTCGGCGGAGTATCCGTGGGCCCCTTCGCGCTCGGATTCACGCGCGCGCACGCGAGACATACCCTCAAGCGCTACCAGGTGACGGCGAACAACTTCGACAACTTCTGCCTGTACGGAGGCTGGGGGATCCGGGTCGGATATCCCTCGAGCCGGATCCTCGGAGCCATCTCCGCGGGCGAGCGGGCGCGCGTGAGCGGGAAGATCGTCCTCGCCCTCAGCGCGAATCCGTATTACGCGCTGCACGGAGTGCGTCCGGGCGCGGTCCTCACCGCGGTGGCCAAGCACCTGGGCGTGGGCAAGGCGTTCCACATCGGATCGAACTACTGGTACCTGGCGCCGGCCGGCTCGGCCCGCGGGGTGGTCAAGGTCCGCGGCGGCGTGATCCAGGAGGTCGGGCTCGCCAACAAGCAGCTCACGGCCGGAAGCCGCACCGCTCAGCACGCCTTCCTCGCCAGTTTCACCGGCGCATAGCTGCGGTTTCCTAAAGCAACGCTAAGGAAACAGCGCGACATCGGGGGCCGCGATGGCATAAGCTGGCGTGCCCCAAAATGGCCCATCGCCTACCTTGGTGATCGCTCCGGAGCCGTACCATCGCGGGGAGGCCGTACCATCGCGGGACTGACCGGGCGCTTGCCGCGCCCCAAGCCTGGCGAAGCCTCAAGCTAATCGACCCTTGGAGTTCCCTTGCGCATACTGATTCTTGGTGGAGACGGCTTCTGTGGCTGGCCCACGTCCCTGCATCTGTCCGCGTCCGGTCACGACGTCGCCATCGTCGACAACCTCGCGCGGCGCAACGCCGACGTCGAGCTCGAGGCGGAGTCGCTGACTCCGATCAAGCCCCTGGGCACGCGCCTGGAAGTGTGGCGCGAGCTAACCGGCCGCGAGATCCCCTTCCATCGTCTCGACGTCGCCAAGGACTACCAGGAGCTCCTCGAGCTCCTGGCCGACTACCAGCCCGACGCCGTCGTGCACTTCGCCGAGCAGCGCGCCGCGCCCTATTCGATGAAGAGCTCGTGGCACAAGCGCTACACGGTCAACAACAACGTCAACGCCACCCACAACCTCCTCGCCGGCCTCGTGGAGGCCGAGCTCGACGCCCACGTCGTCCACCTGGGGACGATGGGCGTCTACGGCTACGGCACCGCGGGCGTGAAGATCCCCGAGGGCTATATCCGCGTGCGCTTCGACGCCGATGGGGGCGGCGAGGTCGAGCAGGAGATCCTCTACCCCGTCAATCCGGGCAGCGTCTACCACATGACCAAGACCCAGGATCAGCTCCTCTTCGCGTTCTACAACAAGAACGACGGCACCCGGGTCACCGACCTCCATCAGGGCATCGTGTGGGGGACGCAGACCGCCGAGACCCGTCTCGACGAGCGCCTGATCAACCGCTTCGACTACGACGGCGACTACGGGACGGTGCTCAACCGCTTCCTCATGCAGGCGGCCGTCGGCTACCCGCTCACCGTCCACGGCACCGGCGGCCAGACCCGCGCCTTCATCCACATCCAGGACACCGTTCGCTGTATCCAGCTGGCGATCGAGAACCCGCCCGCGCAGGGCGAGCGGGTCCGGGTGTTCAACCAGATGACCGAGACCCACCGCGTCGAGGATCTCGCCCAGCTCGTCGCCCGCCTCACCGGCGCCGAGGTCGACCACGTCGAGAACCCGCGCAAGGAAGCACCCGAGAACGACCTCTTCGTCGAGAACCAGCACCTCGTCGACCTCGGGCTCAACCCGATCCGCCTCGAGGACGACCTGCTCGCGGAGGTCACCGAGATCGCCCGCGCCTACGCCGATCGCTGCGATCGCTCGAAGATCCCCTGCAGCTCGAAGTGGATCCAGCGCAAGGGGTCGGCGGCCGTGGCCATGAGCAAGTGAGCGCGACCGCGTCCGGCGACTTCGCCGGGAGCCGGATCCTCGTCACCGGGGGCTCGGGATTCATCGGCCGGCACGTCGTCTCCGAGCTCGCGGGGGCCGGCGCCCACGTCCGCGTCATCGACCTGCAGCCCCATCCCGACCCCGAGGTCGAGATCGTCATCGGCGACCTCATCGAGCCCGACGTCATCGCCGCCTCGCTCGAGGGCGGGATCGACGCGATCGTCCACCTCGCCGCCCAGACCTCGGTGCTCAAGTCGGTCGAGCATCCCGAGCTCACCCAGCGCACCAACGTCACCGCCACGGCGGCGCTGCTCGAGGCAGCGCGCGTCGCCGGGGTGAAGACGCTCGTCTTCACCTCGACCAATGCCGTCGTCGGGCCCATGGAGGGGCCGGCGATCTCCGAGTCCTCGCGACTGCGCCCGCTCGCCCCCTACGGGGCCACCAAGGCCGCCGGCGAGATGCTCATGTCCGCCTACACCGAGACCCTGGGACTGCGCTGCGCCTGCCTGCGGCTGACCAATGCCTACGGGCCGGGCATGCAGGCCAAGGACAGCATCGTCGCCCGGCTCATGCGCGCCATTCGCACCGGCGCGACCTTCGAGATCTACGGCGACGGCACCCAGGTGCGCGATTATGTCCACGTCAGCGATATTGTCGCCGCCATGCGCTTAGCCCTCGGCGATGAATCCTGGCGCGGTCCCACCGTGATCGGCACCGGCGCTTCGCTGTCCGTGCTCGAGGTCATCGGCGCTGTCGAGGAGGCGAGCGGCGCCGCCGTGTCGGTGCGCCACGGGCCCGCCAAGCCCGGGGAGATGCCCGCCGTCATCGTCGACAACAGCCGCGCGCGGGCCGCCGGATGGACGCCGCGCTACGACCTGGCCAGCGGGCTCGTCGGCGTCTGGCAGGAATGGTCAACCGCCGATCTCGCCGTGCTCGCCGCGCCCCGCTGAGCGACGTGGCCGCCACACGACCCTTCGCCACCGAGCCCGAGGTGGCCCGGCTCCGCCCCGAGGAGCGCGCCGCCGCCACCGCCTTCCTGGCCGCCCATCCCCCCGGCGAGGGCGCGCCCCTGGCGGTGGTCATCGCCGCCTTCAACGAGGAGCCGACGGTGGCCGAGGTCGTGGCCGAGATCCCCAAGGAGGCGGCGGGGCTGGCCAGCGAAGTTATCGTCGTCGTCGACGGGGCCCGGGACGCCACCGCCGAGCAGGCCCTGTCGGCCGGCGCCCTGGTGTGCGACGTCGACGTCAACCGTGGCCAGGGAGCGGCGTTGCGCCTCGGCTACTGGCTCGCCCGCGCGCGGGGAGCGCAGGTCATCGCCACCCTCGATGCCGACGGTCAGTACGAGCCCTTGGAGCTCGACCGGGTGATCGAGCCGATCGTCTCCGGACGCGCCGACTTCGTCTCGGGCTCGCGGCGCCTCGGCGCCGAGCTGACGACCGACGCCATGCGCCACGCCGGCGTCATCGTCTTCGGCGCCCTGATCACCGTCCTCATCCGCCGGCGCATCACCGACCCGGCCTGCGGCCTGCGGGCGATGCGCGCCGAGGTCACCGAGGCGGTCACCCTCGAGCAGCGCCAGTACCAGGCCTCCGAGCTCATGATCAGCGCCGCGCTGAACGGCTTCCGCATCGCCGAGGTTCCCACCACCATGCGCGACCGCGGCGATCACGCCACCAAGACCAAGAAGGGCGGCAACTTCGGCTACGGCATGCGCTTCGCGCGCGCCGCGCTGACGACGTGGAATCGCGACCGCAAGCGGCGCTTTCGCCGGCGCTGAGGGGCCGCTGAGCTAAGGCGTCTGGTCGGTGTTGACCAGCGGCACCGGGCGGTCCGGGCGGACCTTGACCGGCGGCATCAGCCCGCGCGAGCGCAGGGCCGCGCGGATGCGGCTGTGCTCGGAGAAGACCCAGAACTCGTAGAGCGCGAACTTGGCGACGAAGAGCACCGCGAATACGGCCAGGTAGGAAGCGGTGACGAGGATGACGCGGATGCCGTGGTGGGCGGGGATGCTCTGCACCTGAGAGTTCGTCCACGCGGTCGACAGCGAGGTGAGGATCAGGCTGATGACCGAGGTGAGCGCGTAGCCGAAGACCTCGCGCCCGAACTCGGGGCGGCCGCGGCGGCGCCATGCCCAGCGGCGGTTGAGGATCCAGTTGGGGATCGCACCGGCCAGGAAGGCGCAGATCGAGTCGGTCGTCGTGTTCACGTGCAGGACGAAGAGAATCGCGAAAACGATCGCGCTCGTGGCTGCCGCGACGACCGAGCCGAGCGCGTAGCGGGTAATCCGAACACCGAGAGCCGAACGCCGCAACTCGTGAAAGCGGTCAAGTGACAAGGAGCTGAAGCCTACCGTTTCGGGCATCCGGGGACGAGTTCGGGGCGTCGGCGAAGATCCCTCGTTCAGGTCGCACGCGCGGTCGCCGCCTCACTCATGGAAAGGATGCGACGCACGAAGCGGCCGGTGCGCTGGGGAAGCGCCACGATCGGGAACCACCGCGCCTCGGCTATCTCTACCCGATCGGCGACGGGACTAACGCCATCGACCACGGCGTGGAAGCAGTACATGGTGTCGTCGCGGTGCTCGTAGCGGGCGAAGAAGTCCCCGAGCGCCGTCCAGTCGGTGATCGAGAGCCCGAGCTCCTCATGGGTCTCCCGCCGTGCGGCATCGAGCGGCGCCTCGCCCCGCTTGATCGCGCCGCCGGGCAGGTCCCAAGCGCGCCGGTCGCCATAGGTGTGGCGCACGAGGAGGACCTCATCGCCCCGCGTGATCGCGCACTTGACCCCCCGCTGCTTGGGCCGCAGAACGAACCAGTAGACGCGGGCCAATTGATAAGCCACGCGGTAGAAGCGAGAGAGGACCCATGCACGATCGACCATATGTCGTGAGTGTAGGCGGGGTGCGGGCGGGCGCCCCGACCCCGGGCCCCGCTACTCCCCCTTGAGCCCGATCGGCGCCGCGAGCACGGCGTCGGGGATCCCGAAGGCGTCGACGAGCCCCGCCGCCTGGCCGCGGACCTCGTCGCACAGGCGGTTGACCTCGCGGGTGATCGCCTTGCAGCGGGCGCTGTTGAGGCGGCCGTGCTCCTCGAAGAAGCCGCGGTCCTCCTCGAGGTTGGAGAGGGCGTAGAGATCGCAGAGGAGGTTCAGGGGCGCGGCGAGGCTCTCGTCCTGGTTGCTCTCGATGGCGCGGATGAAGGCCTCGAGGATGAGGCGATCGGTGTGGGCGCGGGCGGCGTTGATGGCGTGGTCCTGGACGGCCCGGAAGACCTCGAAGGGGTCGTAGCCCTCGGTCAGGCCGCGCTTGAAGCGGTTGGCCACCGAGGCGATGATGTGGCCCTCGCGCCACTGGAAGAGGTCGAGCTGGTAGTCGCGGTCGAGGAGGTTGCGGGTCTCGTCGCCGCTGGGGACGACGTCGGAGATGACCTGGGCGATCTTGCGCGCGAACAGGCGCTCGAGCACGGTGTCGACGACCTGCGCGGCGACGAAGGTGACGAGCCCGACCGGGTTGAGGTCGCCGAGGTGGTCGGCGTAGTTGGTGAGCAGGCCCTTGGCCGCGAGCATCATGAGGACGGTGTTGTCGCCCTCGAAGGTGGTGAAGATGTCGACGTCGGCGCGCAGGGCGGCGAAGCGGTTCACCGCCATGTAGCCGGCCCCGCCGCAGCATTCGCGGCACGTCTGGATGGTGTGGACGGCGTGCCAGCTCGTCGTCGCCTTCATCGCCGCGGCGAGCGACTCGAGCTCGCGGCGGTCGCGGTCGGGGGCGTCCGCCGCCTGCTGGGCCCCGTCGCGCTCCGCGTCCACGCTCGCGGCCGGATCGGCTCCTGCCGGCGCCGTCGCGGACGCGTCGGCCCCCGCTGCCGCCGCGGCGGGATCGGACTCCGGCGCCCCGCCGCTGAACACGGCGTGGAACTTCGAGGTCAGCTCCTGCTGGGCGAAGTGCAGCGCGTAGGTCTTGGCCAGCGCGGGCATGAGCCGGCGCTGGTGGGTGCGGTAGTCGAGCACCGCCACCTCCTCGCCCCCGGGAGGCCCGAACTGGCGCCGGCGCAGCCCGTAGCGGATGGCGATGGTGAGCGCGGTCTTGGCCGACGTCACCGAGGCCGAGGAGATGCTCACCCGGCCCTGGACGAGGGCGCCGAGCATGGTGAAGAAGCGCTTGTTGGCATTGTCGATCGGGCTCGTGTAGCGCCCCGCGGCGGTAACGTCGCCGTAGCGGTTGAGGAGCGCGTCGCGGGGCACGCGCACGCTGTCGAACCAGATCCGCCCGTTGTCGACGCCGGCCAGTCCCATCTTCGGGCCGCTGTCCTCGATGCGCACGCCCTCGCACACGTTGCCGTCCTCGTCGCGCAGAGGGACGACGAGCGCGTGCACGCCGTGCGACTCCCCGGCGACGATGAGCTGCGCGAAGACGGCGGCCAGGCGGCCGTGGCAGGCGGCGTTGCCGATGTACTCCTTACGGGCGTCCTCGAACGGCGTCTCGATGACGAACTCCCCGGTCTCGGGGTCGTAGGTCGCGGTGGTGCCGAGCGCCTGGACGTTCGAGCCGTGTCCGGTCTCGGTCATCGCGAAGCACCCGGGCAGGGCCAGCGAGGCGATGTCGGCGAGGTAGCGGTCGTGGTGGACCTTGGTCCCGAGCTGCTGGACGACCCCGCCCCAGAGCCCGAACTGCACCCCGACCTTGACGAGGAGCGAGAGGTCGCCGAGCGCGAGCGTCTCGAAGGAGGCGACGTTGGCGCCGGGGTTGCCCGCGCCTCCGTACTCGACGGGAAAGCCGAGCGCCGTCCCGCCGTCGGCGGCCAGCGCCTTGGCCCACTCGAACACGCGCTCGCGGTACTCGGGCGTGGGCAGGTCGATCACCGGCGCGAACTCGGGCCGCATCAGGCGCTCGCGCACGAGCTCGCGGAGCTGGGCGTAGGGGCCGTCGAGGAGGGCCTGGAGGGCGGCGGGACTGAAGGAGGAGGACTTCGCGGTCGCAGTCATAGGTGCGGAGAATATGCCCGCAACGCGGCGATCGCTCACAAAGATTCAGACCGGAGAGACGACCGAGAATCCCAACTCGCGCGCGGCCTGCGCCATCCGGGTGTCATAGGTGACGATGCGCTTCAGAGTTGCGCCGAGCTGTCGGGCGCTGGCCAGGTGGATGGCGTCCAGCGACCGAAGCTCGACGGGCGCCAGCCTGCCCGCGTCGCCGAGAACGCGGTCGTTCATCCGCATCACCTGCATCGTGCGCAGGACCGCCTCGCCACGGCGCTGCGCCTCCGGGCCGAGGGCAAGCAAGGCGCGCGCCACCTCGGTGCGGGCCAGCGCACTCGTGACCAGCTCCCGGCGCCGTGCGAGATCGCGTCTCAGCGCCGCCGACTCCGGTTCGGAGACGACGAGCTTGACGATCGCCGACGAGTCGACGTAGGTGACGTCTCCCTCAGCGCTCATCGAGTCGCAGGCGGGCGAGCACGGCCGATGGTGCCTGCGCTCCCGCGGCCAGCGGCATCGGATCGGGCAGATCATCGAACTCGGCCTGTGCCCCCGCCAGGTCACCCGCGGCCCGCAACCGTGCCAGCGGATCGTCGCCGGGCACGGGCGTGAGAACGGCGACCGGGCGCCCGCGGTCGGTGATCTCGATACTCTCGCCGCGCTCGACCCGGCGCAGAAGCTCGCTCGCGCGCTGGCGAAGCTCGCGGATCCCCACGCTTGCCATGTGCTATTTGTAGCACCTAGTCCACCACGTTTGGGATTCGCGGTTTCGGTCTATAGACGAATAAGTGGAGTGCGTGGTTTCATGAGCGTCGCCGAAGCTGCCCCTGCCGAGCCGCAAGCCACCAGCAAGCCCAGCGTCGCATTCGTCTTTGCCGGGCTCATGCTCGTACTCCTCATGGCGGCGCTCGATCAGACGATCGTCTCGACCGCCCTGCCGACGATCGTCGGCGACCTCGGGGGGCTGAACCACATCTCCTGGGTGGTCACCGCCTATCTGCTCGCGCAGACGGCGGTCACGCCCATCTACGGCAAGCTCGGCGATCTCCTGGGGCGCAAGGTCGTCCTCCAGGCCGGCCTGATCGTCTTCCTCGCCGGCTCGGCCCTGTGCGGCCTGAGTCAGAACCTGACCGAGCTCATCGCCTTCCGCGCGCTCCAGGGACTCGGTGGCGGTGGCCTCATCGTCAGCGCCCAGGCGGCGATCGGCGACGTCGTCTCCCCCCGCGAGCGCGGCCGCTACCAGGGCTACTTCGGCGCCGTGTTCGGGATCGCCAGCGTCATCGGTCCGCTCCTCGGCGGCTTGTTCACGAGCAGCCTGACGTGGCGGTGGATCTTCTACGTCAACCTCCCGATCGGGCTCCTGGCGTTCGTCGTTCTCCAGGCCGCCTTTCCCGCGCGCTCGGAACGGGTGCACCACCGGATCGACTACCTCGGCGCCGGCTTGCTCGCCGCCGCGCTGGCGGCGATCGTCCTCCTCACCACGCTCGGGGGCACGAGCTACCCGTGGGACTCCGCCTTCATCATCGGGCTCGGGGCGGGAGCGCTAGCGCTGCTCGTCGCCTTCATCGCCGTCGAGCGGCGCGCCCCGGAGCCGGTCCTCCCCCTGCGCCTGTTCCGCAACCGCGTCTTCGCGGTCACCGCGGGGATGGGCTTCGTGGTCGGCTTCGCGCTCTTCGGCTCCGTCGTCTACATCCCCCTCTTCCTCCAGGTGGTCAACGGGGCCACGCCCACGGGATCGGGCTTGCGCCTGCTCCCGCTCATGGCGGGCCTGCTCACCACCTCGATCATCTCCGGGCGGATGATCAGCCGCACCGGGCACTACAAGATCTTTCCCGTCATCGGGACGGCGGTGATGATCGTCGGGCTCGGGCTCCTCTCGACGATGAGCGTGAGCACCACGAGCCTCGAATCCTCGGCCTACATGCTCGTGGTCGGGCTCGGTCTCGGCTGCACGATGCAGGTGCTTGTGCTCGCGGTCCAGAACGCGGTCGACTACCGAGATCTCGGGGTTGCCACTTCGGGGGCGACGCTGTTTCGGTCGATCGGGGGCGCGGTGGGAACGGCGATTCTCGGGTCGGTGTTCGCCAATCGCCTGAAGACCAATCTCGCGAGCGCGCTCGCCCACCTGCACGGGCCCGTGTCCCCGGTCATCGCCAAGAAGATCCAGGGCGGTGCCGACAACCCGGCCGCGCTCAAGAAGCTTCCGGCCGCGCTCCATGCCGCCTACATCCACGCCTTCACCACTGCTCTGAGCCCGGTGTTCGTGGTCGCCGCAGGCGCCGCCGTGGTGGCCTTCATCCTCAGCCTCGTGCTCGAGCAGCGACCCCTGCGCGAGTCGGTGACGGCGGCGTCGGGGATCGGGGAGAGCTTCGCCGTGCCCAAGCAGACCGACTCGCTCGCCGAGATCTCCCGCGCCCTCGGAGTGCAGCTGGGGCGGGAGGGCCGGCGTCGCGTCGTCCAGCGGCTGGCCGACGAGGCCGGGGTCGATCTCTCTCCCGCGGCGTGCTGGCTGCTGGCCCGCGTCAACGAGGATCCCCACCTCGATCTCGCCGACATCGCCCGCCGCTTCGACGTGCCGCTGGAGGTCGCCGAGAAGGCCCTCGAAGAGTGCATCGAGCGGGGCATGGTGCAGGCGCAGTCCGCCGAGGGCGCCGGCGGCGCGACGTACACGCTCACGCCCGCCGGGCAGGAGGCGGTGGAGAAGCTCATCGCCGCGCGCCGCGCCGGGCTGGCGCGCCTGCTCGACGGCTGGTCGCCCGACCAGCACGTCGACGTCGCCCAGCTCCTCACCCGGCTCGCGGGCGAGCTCGTCGGCGAGCGACCCGCTGAGGTGCCGGCCCGGGGTTGACCTTAGGGGTCACGCCAGAATGACCCCTTACTTCTTGGGCACCGGGGGCAGGCCCAGGGGCTGGAAGAGCCGCCCGCGGAGGAAGCGGCCAAAGGGCCGGTTGGCGACCAGGCCGCTGATCCCGAGGAGGATGACGAGGATGCCGGCGATCAGGGCGACGGCGGCGAGGAGCTTCGGCCAGTTGGCGCGGAAGGCATCGCGTACGCGTGCGAGGAGGGTGACCGCGCCGTCGCCGGCCACCGCGAGGACGATGGCGATCCCGATCAGGGGGAGCACGAAGCAGATATTGAAGAGAACGAGGAGGAAGACCTGCCGGGGCAACGAGTACCCGGAACCGACGACGGCGGCGATGGCGGCGAAGTAGGGGAAGGCCGTCGGGAGCTCGACGGCGGTGATCGTCGCGCCGAGGATGGCGCTCGAGCGCTGCTGGTGCCGTAGGTGGCGCGCGGGTTCGGCGCTCGCGAGCGCGTGCCGCTTGCGCCACAGCACCCCCGCCGCGATGACCATGGCGCCGCCGGCGATGATCTCGATGACGTGACGCACGGTATGGCCGGGCCGCGCCACGAGATCGATGATGAGCTCGCCGGGGCCGAGGACGACGAGGAGCCCGCCGAGCAGGTAGGTCGCGAACACGCCCAAGGTGAACTCGAGCACGCGGCTCACCGCGCGCTGCCCCTCGGCCATGTAGAGCGCCGGCGCGATCGTCGTGGGATTGAGTGAATCGGCAAGTCCGATCGAGAGGACGATGCCGATCAGCCGCAGCATGCAGGC
>DASZKU010000292.1:0-3566 GCA_035552815.1 Solirubrobacteraceae bacterium
TATGCATCCGCAACATCGTCTGAATGACCTTCAGCGGATACTCGCGCGGCTCGAGGTCGTAATCCACCAACGTCGGGGGCAACACCGGTTCCCCATCGTGCCCCGACATCAAAGCCAAATCCTGCTCGCCATGATCAGTCAGCAAAGACCTCGTCGCCTGACGAGCGACAATCGCCCGCTCGAGCTCGTCGCGGTCTGCCTTCGCAAGCTTGCCCACACGATCGGTCTTCAACGACAACAAGATCGTCTCCGTCAACGTCTCAACCCCAGCCTCCTGACCAAGCGGCACCTCATGCAAGAACGCCAGCTCGCCGAAATAATCGCCCTCCCCGAACACCGCCAAGCGCTGCTTCTCACCATAGGCACCCGTTGTCGACGCCTCGACGGAACCCTTCGCGATGATGAAGACCCGATCCCCGACCGTCCCCTCCTTGATCAACGTCGTCCCCGCCGGATGAGTCTCGCTCACGAACGCCTTGCTCAACTTATCGATCAACTCATCATCAAGACTGCGCATCAACGAGACCGAACGGAGATCACTCGCCGTCACCGACGCCTTCCCGTTCTCAACCGTCGTCGCGACATGCTCATCCTCAGGAATGATCACCCGACGCCGGTTAACCCGATACGTACCCGCCCCAGCGTCAACCCAAGGCAACAGCTGCAGCAACCACCGGGGCGTAATACCCGTAATTTGCGCCCGAGTTTTAGTAGTTGTCGCAAGCTGACGGGCCGCCTCCACCGTCACGCTCTGCCGACCATTGCCCTCAACCTCTACACCATCAACAACATCAGCCATGAGCCCTATCTCCTCTCGCATCGCTCGCTAAAACCACGCCCGGCCCTCCCGCCCACCAAACCACGACAACTCTAACCACAACACCACCCAAAAAGAAAGCCCTATTTACAAATAGTTCCCAACTGCAGGCGCGCGATCCCAGAGCTGCCACAGCTCCCGGAGGCCGAGGACGAGGAGCGACAGCCCGCAGCCCAGGCAGAGCGCGGTATCGGCCCGGGCGAGGAAGGCGGGAAGGGCGACGAGGACGAACCCGTTGAGCAGGGCGGGGAGCAAGGCGAATCCGGCGCCCAGGGCCGCGGTACCGATCACGAAGAAGAGCGGGAGCCGCGCGCGCCCGAGCGCGATGCGAATCAGCGCGGCCGCCGCAACCGCCAGGCCCGCACCCACGAGGGCGTACTGGAGCGGACCCACGCTCGGCCGCCCGTGGAGCTCGAGGGCGATCCCGGCCAGGCTCACGGCGAGTAGGCCCGCGAGGCCCAGGGTCCGCGTGAGACAGCGGCTGAGCACGGGGCGACCGACCCGCTGGAGCGCGAGGACGCAGGCTAGGAGCACCGCGATCGGCCAGAACCAGACGAGTGAGGGCGGGGGGCGGTAGAAGAGGCCGCCGGCCAGCGCCTCGGATTGGCCGTTGACGCGTACCGGGATCCGCCAGACCCCGGCGAAGCGGGCACCGGGCGCGAGCTTGACCGTGGCCAGGGCCTGCAGCCTCCCGTCGTGCCAGGAATAGCTGTGCCCCGAGCTGGCTCTGACCCAGACCGGCCGGCTCTGCGGCCCAATGTGGACCGGCTCCGACACCTGGGTGGGCTGGTTTAGGTAGTACATCTCCGATTGCGTGTTCACGTACACGCCGGAGGCAGCGAACCGGAGGTACGGCGCTCCCTGGTAATCGAGGACCTCGAGCGTCACGGCGGGGGGGACGTTCAACCACATCGACAGATCCCCATCGACCACCTTGCCCTCCAGACCGGTGGGACCGCTGTCGATCACGGCCAGGTAGTTGATCCCCACCGGAGCCGTCGGTCCGTGGGCCTGCGCGGGGCCGGGGATCAGCCCAAGCGCGACGATCAGCGAGGGCACCATAATCTGCAGACGCCGCACTCCCCGCCTCATTACCGTCGCCCGCTGCGTCCTCACGTGCTCTTCGCTCCCAGGCCTCTTGGATGACATCCCTGGATCAGTCTAAGAACCGCCGCCTCGGCTGGGGCCGGGCCCGCCCGCCCGCCCTGTTCCTGAGCGCCCTGATCGTGCTCATCCTCGCCTTGGCCCTGCCGGCGGTGGCGTCGGCCGACGGCGATCCCGCCAGCGACGTGCTCGCTTCCTATCCGCTGTATCTGCCACAGGACGCGGGCACCAGCTTCGCTCAGCAGTCCGAGTTCGAAGCCCTGCTCGGTGCCGCCGCGCGAGCGGGCTTCCCGATCCGCGTGGCCTTGGTCGCCTCGAGCGCCGATCTCGGCTCAGTGACCGAGCTCTGGCGCCAGCCGCAAACCTACTCCCGCTTCCTCGGGCAGGAGCTCTCGTATGTCTACCACGGCGCCCTGCTCGTGGTGATGCCAAACGGATCCGCGCTTACCGAGGTTGCGCCCAACGCCTCGACCGGTCCGGGGGCGGCTGCGCCCGTTCAGGCCCCGGCCGGCGTCCAGGGCTTGGTGGCGGTGGCGACCGCTGAGGTCCGGCAGCTCGCCGCAGCGGCCGGCCATCCACTCCCCGCGACCATCGCTGCACCGGCCCCGAAGGCGGGCTCGAGCGACCCTATCGCCTGGCTCGTACTCGTCCTCGGCGCGCTCCTGATCGGGCTTGCTTGGGCGTTCAGCCTGCGCCTCCGTCCCCTGGGCTCACCTGCGGGCGGTCCGCGCCCAACACCGCGGGGTTGACCCAGGCCGCTCGCTGCCGTAGTGTTGCCGTGTTCGAATCGGGCCATAAGGGGTGGTAACCTTGGCGATCACATTGGGGAAGCGGATGCGCGCCTTCGCGCTCGTTACCGTCGCGACGGTGACAGTGCTTGGAGGCACTCTCGCGGTCGCGGTCGGCGGCGCCGAGGCGGCCACGGTCCGCACATGTCAGGGTGGCGGCGCCGGCTACACGGTCACGGTGCCACAGAACGCCGGATCCACGGCGGGTGTCGACCCGTACGAGACCTACGCCGCCAACTGCACGATCGGCTACCACGAGAAGAAGGGGTACCCGTTCAGCCTCGTCGGCCTCATGCTCGTCGCCACGGCGGGGACTTTGCTGTTGCTGTACATGAAGAAGGACAGCCTCGACCTACCGGGCGGAGGCGCCGCCTTCACCGTCCCTGGAGGTGACGCATGAGCACGCTGAGAGCGGACCTGGGCACGTTTCTGCATCCGCGGGCGGCAACGCGGGCTCTGCACGATCAGAATCGACCGCGCTTCCTGTGGCATCAGCAGATCGTCACCTGCCTACTCACGATGTGGCTCGTCGAGGGTCTCACGATGGATGCCTGGGCGCATCTCAACCAGACCAAGCTCGATACGGTGGTCACGCCCTGGCACGGGCTCTTCTACGGGGGGTTCTTCGCCACCTCGGTCTGGATCCTGTGGCACATAGAGCACCATCACGGTGAGGGACACACTCGCCTTGCCGCGATTCCGATCGGCTACGGCGTAGCGCTGGTCGGGATGGGCATCTTCTTCGTCTCGGGCATCCTCGATCAGATCTGGCATCTCACCTTCGGAATCGAGCGCAACCTCAAGGCGTTCCTCAGTCCGACCCATATCGGGCTGGTTATCGGGATGACCCTGATCGT
>DASZKU010000293.1:0-15060 GCA_035552815.1 Solirubrobacteraceae bacterium
CGAGGGGGAGGCCGAGCGGATCCCGCTCGGCGACGACGCCCTGTGGCGCCGCGGCTAGCGCTCTTCGAGCTCGCAGTCGGGCTCTGAGAGGTCGAGGCGGGCGAGCAGGGCGTGGAGCACCGAGCGCTCGTCGCGACTGAGGTCGGCGAGGATCTCGTCCTCCACCGCCTGCAGCACCTCGTCGACCTCGGCGAGGGCGCGCTCGCCCTGGGGCGAGAGCTTGACGAGGGCGCGCCGGCGGTCGCTGCGATCGCGCCGGCGCACGACGAGGTCGCTGTCCTCGAGCTCGTTGAGCAGGCACACGGTGCTGCTCGCGTCCATGCACAGGCGGTCGGCGAGCGTCTGCTGGGCGGTGGGGCCGTGCCCGCGCAGATAGCTCAGGGCCACGACGTGACGCTGGCGGAGACCGAGCGGGGTCAAGGTGCGCTCGAAGCGCTTGCGCACCGCGCGGGCGAGCCGGGCGATGAGCACGGTGGCATGGACGGGGACGGGGGAGGAGGTCTCCAAAGCGCTCATCGAATAAGGGACAATATCCACATCCAATATGATTTGGGTAAGAAGGACGTTCGTGTCATTCACAAGTTTGTGTGGCCGGGGTTCCTCACCGGCCTCCTCGTCCTAAAGGAGGGGTTATGCGCTTTCGTTCCCGGTCCGTCCTCACCCTCATCTTCACCGTGCTCGTCCTCGCCCTTCCCGCCTCGGCCATGGCGGCGCCCTTCACGTCGAGCCTGAAGGCCCCCAATCACTCGCCCACGGCGGGCAAGAAGTGGTACATCACCGTCACCGCCACCCACGGTAAGTCCAAGTTGAGCGGCAATGTCAACTACCAGTTCCTCTTCGGCAGCGCGGTCGTCAGCAACCAGAAGGGCCACTCTTTCCATGGTGGCGTGTTCCACGACTGGCTGCTCTTCCCGAAGAAGTCGGTCGGGTACAGCCTCACGCTGCGGGTCGTGGTGAAGACGAGTTTCGGCACCGTCGACCTTCCCTGGGCGATCAAAGTCCGCGCCTAACCGTGCCCGGCGCGGCCGTCACCGTCACGCACGCCTCTCGTGCCTACGGGGAGACGGTGGTACTCGACGACGTCAGCTTCACCGTCGCGCCCGGCGAGATGGTGGCGCTCACCGGCCCCTCGGGGTCGGGCAAGACGACGCTGCTCCAGCTCATCGGGAGCCTCGATCGACCCTCCACGGGCCGCATCGTCGTCGACGACGTGTCGGTGGGGGAGCTCTCGCACCCCGCCGAGTTCCGGCGGGCGACGGTGGGATTCGTCTTCCAGCTCCACTACCTCCTCGCCTCGTTGAGCGCTCAGGACAACGTCGAGCTGCCGCTCGTGGCCGCCCACGTGCCGCGCCGCGAGCGGGCGGCGCGCGCCCTGCACCTCCTCGAGGGAGTGGGCCTGGCGGGGCGGGCTCGGGCCCGGCCCTCCGAGCTCTCAGGCGGTGAGCGCCAACGGGTGGCGATCGCCCGGGCGCTCGCCGGCAATCCGCGGCTCATCCTCGCCGACGAGCCGACGGGCTCGCTGGACAGCGCCGCGTCGCAGAAGGTGTGGGAGCTGCTCTCCGACGTGTCCACCATTGCCGGCGCCACCGTCATCGTCGCCTCCCACGACCTCACCCTCGCCGAGCACGCCGGGCGCGCCCTGCATCTCCTCGACGGCCGCCTGGTGGCGCCGCCCGAGCGCGAGCCCCACCCATCGGAGGGGCTCGCGTGACCACGCTCGGGCAGACCCTCGCGAGCCTGGTGGGCCGGCCCGGCCGCACCCTCCTCACCGCCCTGGGCACGGCGCTGGGGATCGCCACCATCGTCGCCCTCCTCGCCGTCGTCGGGGGCGTCAGGCATAGCGCCGGGAACCTCGTCAACCTCGGCCCCTCCGAGCTCGGCCTGTTCCAGGCCGACGCCGCCGACCCGACGACGTCGATCCTCTCCACCAACCTGATCGCCAAGCTCGAGCACACCCCGGGGATCGCCTCGGCCTCGCCGCTCATCCTCCTCATCGGCGATCTCCCCAAGGCGCCGGGCTCGATCGTCTTCGGCGCCCCGCCGGGCGACTTCCTCACCGGCGGGCTCGTGTTCTCGAGCGGCCGCGCTTACACCTCCGGAGAGGAGATCGTCCTCGGCGACACCCTGGCCCGGGAGCTCCACGCCGCCCCGGGGCAAACCCTGACGCTCGCCCACCGCCACCTGCGCGTAGTCGGGATCTACCACAACGGCATCGGCTACCAGGACGCCGGTGCCTGCCTTCCCCTCGCCACCGCTCAGGCGATCAGCGGCCGCCAGGGCGAGGCCACGAGCATCGTCGTGCGCCTCGCCGCGGCCACGCGCCCGGCTGCCGCGCGGCACGCCATCGCCAAGGACTTCCCTGGCCTCACCGTCATCTCCGACGCCGACCAGGCCACCCGCGCCGGGGTGAGCGGCCAGCTCATCTCGCAGTTCGGACTCGTCATCGTCGTGCTCGCGCTCGTCATCGGCGGCATCGGGGTGGCGAACACCATGCTCATGGCGGTGATCGAGCGCCGCTCGGAGTTCGCGCTCCTCTCCGCCGTCGGCTTCAGCGGCCCGCAGATCGCCGGCCGCGTCCTCGTCGAGAGCATCCTCACCACGATCATCGGCGCTGCCATCGGGCTCCTCCTCGGTGTCATCGGCGCCCAGCTCCTCGTCGACGCCCTCGGGGCCAAATCCTTCGTCGCGCCGCAGGTGACCGCCTGGGACCTCGGCCGCGGGCTCCTCGTCGGCGTCCTCCTCGGAGTCCTCGGGGGCCTCTACCCGGCCTGGCGCGCCGCCCACGTCTCGCCGGCGCGGGTGCTCGCACAGCAGTAGCCCGAGCCTTAGCCGGCTCGGTCCTCGACCGATAATGCCTCAAGTGGCCCGTCGCAGCGCCGGCATCCTCCTCTACCGGGGCTCGGCCCCCGAGCTCGAAGTCCTCCTCGTCCACCCCGGCGGCCCGCTGTGGGCGCGCCGGGACGCCGGGGCATGGTCGATCCCCAAGGGCGAGTACGAGGACGACGAGGAGCCGCTGGCCGCCGCGCGGCGCGAGTTCGCCGAGGAGCTCGGTTCGCCGCTGCCCGAGGCCGAGCTCACCGACCTCGGCGAGATCAAGCAGCGCTCGGGCAAGCTCGTGCGCGCCTGGGCCGCCCCCGGCGATTTCGACCCGAGCGAGGTCCGCAGCAATACCTTCGCGCTCGAGTGGCCGCCGCGCTCGGGTCGCATGAGCGAGTTCCCCGAGGTCGACCGCGCCGAGTGGTTCGGGCTCGACGAGGCCCGCGAGCGCATCAACCCCGGGCAGGTCCCCCTGCTCGACCGGCTCGTGCACGCGCTCGGCTGAGCGCGGTCGACCTTTCGCCCCCGTCCGTCACCAGCACCACGAGCTCGCGCTACGGCGTGAGCAGCGCCGCCAGCTTGGCCTTGGTGTCGGCTTCGGGCAACGGGGTGTAGAGGACCAAGCGCTGATCCGGGGCCTCCTGAGGACCGAAGACCGCATGCTCGAAGACGAGGGTGCCGGCCATGGGATGGCGGAGCTCCTTGCGCCCGCCGCCGCCGCGGGCCACCTCGTGGCGCTTCCAGCACGTGCAGAACTCCGGGCTCGACTTCCGCAGGGCGGCGATGAGCTCGTCGAAGCCGGGATCGCCGAGATGGCGAGCGCTGTCGGCGCGGAACTTGGCCACCACCAGGCGGGCGGATTGCTCCCAGTCGGGGAACATCTCTCGGCGGGCCGGGTCCATGAAGGTCAGCCATACGTGGTTGCGCGCGGCGCGCGGCAAGCTGCCGAGGTCACCGAACAGGACGCCGGCGGCGGCATTCCACGCGAGGTAGTCCCACCGGCGTCCGAGCACGAAAGCCGGGTTCGCTCCCAGATTCTCGATCAGCCGGCGCAGCGGCGCTGACGCTCGCTCGGCCGGGGTCGAGCACGGGGGCGCCTCCTCGCCGCGCCCCAGGAGGATGAGGTGGACGCGCTCGGCCGGGGTAAGGCGCATCGCGCGCGAGATCGCCTCGAAGACCTCGAGCGAGGCGCGCACGTCCCGTCCCTGCTCGAGCCACGTGTACCACGTCGAGCCGACGCCCGCGAGCTGGGCGACCTCCTCGCGGCGGAGCCCCGGGGTCCGGCGGCGGCCGCCGGTGGGCAGGCCCACGTCATCGGGCTGGAGGCTGGCACGTCGCTTGCGGAGGAAGTCGGCGAGCTCGGCGCGGCGCTTGTCCGCGTAGGTGCCGCTGCCGTTCGTGGTGCGGCCGTTCGAGTTGAGCGTGGGTGTTGCTGTCGATACCAGGATAAACCCCTCTCTTGTACCTGCATTCAGCGGACCGCACACTAGCACCGTGAACGCACTCAAGCACCTCCCAAGTTCCCAGCGCCCGCGCGCCAACTGGCTGCTCTTCATCGTCTGTCTCGCGCAGTTCATGGTCATCCTCGACGTTTCCATCGTCAACGTCGCGCTCCCCTCGATGCGCTCCGGCCTGCACTTCTCGCCCACCGCACTGCAGTGGGTGGTCAACGCATACACCCTGACCTTTGCCGGCTTCCTCATGCTCGGGGGTCGCGCCGCCGACCTGCTCGGCCGCCGGCGCGTGTTCCTCGCCGGCACCGCCCTCTTCGCCCTCACCTCGCTCGGCTGCGCGGTGGCGTCCTCACGTGACCTGCTCATCGCCGCGCGGGGCCTGCAGGGGATCGGGGGTGCGGTGATCTCGCCCGCGAGCCTCGCCATCGTCACCAGCTCGCTTCCCGAGGGCCCGGCACGTAACCGCGGGCTCGGGGCGTGGGCGGCGATGGGTGGACTCGGGGCCGCCTCCGGAGCCCTGCTCGGCGGCGTGCTCACCCAGGCCTTCGGCTGGCCCGCGATCTTCCTCATCAACGTGCCCCTGGGCGCCGCCGTGGTCATCTTCGGCGCGAGGATCCTCGTCGAAGGTCGTCGCGAGGACATCGACCGTCACTTCGACGTCGCCGGGGCCCTGCTCGTGACCCTCGGACTCGTCGGGGTCACCTACGGAATCGTGCGCAGCGAGGCCTTCGGATGGGGCTCCGCGCAGGTCCTCGGTCCCGTGGCCGCGGGCACCGTCCTCCTCGCCCTCTTCCTCGTCGTCGAGGGACGCTTCGCGCGCGTCCCCCTCGTCCCCCTGTCGATCTTCCGGCTGCCGACCCTGCGGGCGGCGAACGTGATCGTGGTGCTCATGTACGGCGCGCTGTTCTCGATGTGGTTCTTCCTCACCCTCTACCTCCAGCAGGTGCTCCACTACGACGCGCTCGGTGCCGGCCTGGCCTTCGTCCCCATGACCCTCGGGGTGGTGACCGGTTCGACGCTGGCGCCCAAGCTGATCGCCCGTTCGAGCGTGCGCATCGTCCTCACCGGCGGAATGCTCTCGGCGAGCACCGGCATGGTGCTCCTCACCGGCGTCCGGCCCGGCGGCACCTATCTCCTCCAGGTGCTTCCCGGGGGCATGTTCTGCACCGTGGGAATGGGCCTGTCGCTGGTCGCGGGGACGATCGCCGCCGTGCAGGGCGTACCCGCCAGCCAGAGCGGTCTCGCCTCAGGTCTCCTCAACACCTCACGGCTGGTGGGCGGCGCCCTCGGCCTCGCCGTCCTCGGCACCCTCGCCGACTCCTACACGGGCCAGCAGGTGCGCGCGGCGGTCCCCGCGCTCCGCGCCCTGAGCGACGGATACCAGCTCGCCTTCGCGGTCGGTGCCGCGTTCTGCCTCCTCGGCGCGGCGGCGGCGGTGGTGCTCCTTCGCCCCCGCCGTCCCGCGCTCGATGCCGTGACCGAGGAGCCCGAGGAGACCCAGGTGATCGCGGCGTAAGCGCCTGTGCGCGGGCAGGGTATGCAGGAAGTCGCGCCCGTGCCTGGAACCGGAGCGTCAGTGGATCGCCTCGCCGCGCTCATCGTGACCCTGGCGGTGGGCGCCCTCGTCGCCGCGCAACCGCCCTCCAATGCCGCTCTCGCGGATCACGTCGGCGACCTCGGCTCGGCCTTCGTCAGCCTCCTCATCTCGACGGTGATCGTCGGCGTCGTGCTCGTCGTCTTCGGCGATCCCGGGCGGCTGGCGGGGATCTCCGGCTTGCGCCCCGAGCACGCCCTCGGGGGTCTCGGCGGCGCCGCCGTCGTCGCCGTCTCGCTCGTCACCGTCCGCAGCCTCGGCGCGGGCGGCGTCACCGCCGTGCTCGTGGCCGGCCAGCTCACCGTCGCCACGCTCCTTGACCGCTTCGGCGTGCTCGGCCTCCCCCACGTGCCCCTCGACTTGACCCGCCTCGTCGGCATCGCTCTGATCGTCGCCGGTGCCGTCCTCGTGACGAGCAGATGAGCGCCGACGACCACTCATTCAGGTAGTCTGAGGCTCTGAGTTGGCGGTGCGGCCGACGTCCGGGGCCAGGACGCACCGGTGGTGATGCGTCGAAAATAGGGAAGTGATGGCGCTCCAGGAGACTGCCCGACCGGCGGACGAGGAGGTGGCACAAGCCGCCGCGGTGCCGCACGCCGGGAGATCCCGCCTCGCCCGTCGCAGCCGCATCCGCGCCACCGAATGGCGCACCGAGCTCGTCTCCGGGAGCGGACACATCCATGCCGGCTGCGCCCGGCCCGGCAAGCGCGATCGCTTCCTCGTGCTCGTCGCCCCCGGTCTCCTCGACGACGCCGGCCAGGCGCTGGGAACCGACGCCGACGGTGCCGGGACCTCGTTCGCCGTCGGCCACGAGCCCGCCGCCTTCCGCGCCCTCCTCGGCGCCAGCGTGCGGGAGGTCCTCGAGGCCCATGGCGTTCGCCGCGTGCTCATCGCCCCGAGCGGCCAAGGCGCCGAGGAGCACATGCTCGAGCTCAGGGTCGACTCCTCGCTGCGCACGGCGACCGTGTCGATGCCGCGCCTCGGGCTGACGCGCCCCGCCCGCCTCGCCAAGCGCGCCTTTGACGTCCTCGTCGCGATCTTCACCATGGTCCTCGCCGCGCCCCTCCTCGCGCTCATCGCCCTGCTCATCAAGGTCGATTCGCCCGGGCCCGTGCTCTTCCGCCAGACCCGGGTGGGCCGCGGGGGTCGCCCCTTCTCGATGCTCAAGTTCCGGACCATGGTCGAGGACGCCGAAGCGCAGCGAGGCGGGCTCGAGGAGCTCAACGAACGCGACGGCCTGTTCAAGATCCGCGAGGATCCGCGCGTCACCCCGATCGGCCGCTGGCTGCGCCAGACCAACCTCGACGAGCTGCCCCAGCTCGCCAACGTCCTGCGCGCGCAGATGAGCCTCGTGGGCCCGCGGCCACTGGTGCCCGACGAGGATGCGCTGATCCTCGGCTGGCGCCGGCGACGCCTCGCCGTCTCACCCGGGATGACCGGCTACTGGCAGGTCGGCCGCTCGCGCGTGTCGCTCGATGAGATGGTGGTGATCGACCATCTCTACGCGGCGAACTGGTCGCTGTGGCGCGACGTCAAGTGCCTCGTGGGCACCGTGCCCTCGATGGTTCTGCGCCGCGGTCTGTGAGCGCCCGCCGCGGGTCCCCGGTCAGGCCGGGCGTGCGGGCGCGCTGCGGCTGAAGAGCTCGCCGATCGCTTCGCGGTACTCGGCGACCGTCGCGTCGGGCCCCTCGGCGAGCCTGACCACGGGCAGGCCCCGAGCCTCGGCGCCTTGGGAGAGCCGCCGGACGAGCTCGCCGTGGGCGTCGGGCTGCGCGGCCCAGTCCGGGACGATGAGACCATCGAGCAGCGCCGAGAGCTCCTCGGGCTCGCTCGCGAGGCGAGCATCGGGGGTGATGAGCAGCGCCAGCCACCCCTGCTCGCGGACCGCCGTGACCAGGGTCGCGGGGACCATGGCCACGTCCTGATTCCAGGGACCGAAGCGGGCCGCCTCGACGGCTACGCACACGCCTACGACAGGCCGACTCACGGGATGATCGTATTCGAGTCGAGATCGCGGCGGTCGAGTGCCAGGACGGGGAGGCCGTCGGCCTCCAGCGAGGCCGCGCACAGGTCGTATTCGTCGGGCCCCAGGCGCTTGAACGCCGCGGCCACGCCGTCCCGGTAGCCGCGATCGATGACGGCCCGGCCCGCCGACCGCGCCCTCGTCAGCCGCCGGCGGCCGGCGGGGCTCCCGACGTAGATCCACACGCGGCCGGGGTTGCCCGGGACGTGGCACAGGGGGGTGATGTCTCGGCGCACGTAGTTGCGTTCCCGGCCATCGAGGGCTTTGAGCTCCTCGGCGGTGACGGGCAGGCAGACACCGTTCACCGAGTGCCCGCGGGCACGTTTGACGTCGAGAAAGGCGACGTGCAGGTGGGGGCGCTCGCCGCTCTCGTCGAGGTAGTACTTGTAGCCCGGGAGGGTGCGGTCGTTGTTCATGGCCACGCCCCAGCAGCGCCGGTGGTCGCGGAGGTCGGCCACGAACCCCTCGGCCGCGAAGGCGCGCGTCGGAGCTCGGCGACCGAGCGCCACCAGCGACCCGTAGCCGAAGACGAACTCGCTCGGGACGGGCAAGCGCGGCTAGGCTAGGCGTCGATGGGGACGTGTCCCGGCTGCTCGCGCACGCGGGCCAGCCAGCCCTGGATGGCCCGATAGCGGTCGAGCTCGAAGCCCGCCTCGTCGGCCACATGGGTGTAGGCGTAGAGCGAGATGTCCGCGAGCGTGTAGCGCTCGCCGACGAGGTAGCTCCGCGACTCGAGATGGTGCTCGAGGGCCGCCAGCGCCGCCTCGCCGCCGCGCCGCTTGGTCTCGAGCTCCTCGCTCGTGGGCTTCGTGTCGGCCACGTGGAGCCAGAAGCGCAGCACGGCGATGTAGGGCTCATGGCTGTACTGCTCGAAGAACTGCCACTGCAGCACCTGGGCGCGCTCGAAGGTGTCCTCGGGCAGGTACGGCGTGCCTTCGGCCAGGAAGAAGATGATCGCGTTCGACTCCCCCAGCGCGCGGCCATCGTCGAGCACCAGCGTCGGCACTCGCAGCCCCGGGTTGAGCTCGCCCAGCACCTCGGCCCGGTTCGAGCGGTCGACGACGTCGAGCTCGCGGCGCTGGTAGTCGCGGCCGAGATGAGCGAGCAGGAGCCTGACCTTGTAGCAGTTGCCTGACACGGGGGAGTCGTAGAGGAGCACGGGGGTGATGATCGCACCGGCGCTGGGCGCACCGGCCACAGGCGCCCGCGCCGCCGCGCCGCCACCCTTGACAGACGATCTATAACGATATATCTTGATAGCACTGCAAACGACATAAGGGAGAGTCACATGACTACCTTCAATTCAACCTACGACTCACCTTGGGGCGCCTCTGCGCCTCGGGGTGAGCGCAAGCGGCGTGGCCGATCGGGCGGACCGCGCCCGTGGGACGCCGTGTTCGCCGCCCACCACCGTGGAGGCCAGCATGGCTTCGGCGGCAGGGGCGACTTCGGGTTCGGCGGGCCGGGTCCCGGCTTCGGCGGCCCCTTCGGCCCCGGTCCCCGCGGACCGTTCGGACGTGGCGGCGGTCGCCGCGCACGTCGGGGCGATGTCCGGCTCGCCGCGCTCCTGCTCCTCGCCGAGGAGCCGCGCAACGGCTACGCGATCATGCAGGAGCTCGAGCAGCGCTCGGGTGGCCTGTGGCGCCCGAGCCCGGGGTCGGTGTACCCGGCGCTCTCCCAGCTCGAGGACGAGGGCCTGATCCGTTCGCGCGACGCGGACGGCGGCAAGGTGTTCGAGCTCACCGAGGCGGGCCAGGCCCAGGTCGCCGAGCGTCCGGAGGACGCCCCGGCGCCTTGGGACACGGTCGGCCAGGGGGTGCCGGACCAGACCCGGGCCCTGTTCGGCCAGATGCGCCAGCTCGGCGCGGCGGTGATCCAGGTCGCCCATTCGGGGAATACCGAGCAGGCCGATCAGGCCGCCAAGGTCCTCGACCAGGCGCGCCGCTCGGTCTACCGCATCCTCGCCGACGGCGACGCCGGCGAGCAGCCCGAGGCCTGACTTCGGAGCTGTGGCGCCGGGCGCCTCGCAAGGGGCCGTCCGGCGTCGTCGCGTCCGCAGTGTTGACGTCGCGGGTGTAAAGACGATAAAGTCGATTGATATACTTGTATTTCAAATCGAACTCGGAGACGCCATGCAGGTCGACGTTCATCAGCACCTCTGGACCGAGCCTTTGCTCGATGGCTTGGCGGCACGCGACACGCTGCCCTTCGTGCGCCGCACCAACGGCGTGACCATGGTCCATTGCGCGGGGGAGAGCCCCTTCGTCGTCGATACCGTCGCCGAGACGGCGGTGCGCCGGGCCCGGCTCGTGCACGATGACGGACTCGACCTGGCCGCGATCGCGCTCTCGAGCCCGATCGGCGTGGAGACGCTGCCACGGGAAGAGGCGTCCGCGGTCATCGCGGACTATCTCGCCGGGGTGTCGGCCCTGCCCGAGGAGTTCCTCGCCTGGGGCCCGGTCGCCCTCGACGGCCTGGAGCCCACCGACGTCGATCGCCTGCTCGCGTGTGGGTGCGTGGGGATCTCCTTGCCCGCGCCCGCGCTCGCCGGGCAGGAGGCGCTGCGCCGCTCCTCGCCCGTGCTCCGGCGCGCCGCCGAGCGCCGGGTTCCCGTCTTCATCCATCCCGGCGCGACGGGAGGGGGGACGTGCGCAAGCCTCAACGAGCCGCTGTGGTGGGGCGCGCTCACCGACTACGTGGCGCAGATGCAGGCGGCATGGCTGACCTTCGCCGCCCTGGGACGCGCCGAGCACCCCGACCTCGTCGTCCTCTTCGCGATGCTGGCGGGCGGCGCGCCGCTCCTCAGCGAGCGCCTCGCCGCGCGCGGTGGGCCGCCGATCGATCTCGCCGATCCGCTCGTGTTCTACGACACCTCGAGCTACGGGCCGGTGGCCGTCGAGGCGATGGCGCGCCAGGTGGGATCGGGACAGCTCGTCTACGGCTCCGACCGACCGGTCGTCGAACCGACGGCGACCGGCCGCGAGGCCCTGCTGGCGGCCAACGGGGCGCGCCTGATCGAGCCTGCGGGGGTCTGGCGATGGGCCTGAGGCGCGGCGAACTCGAGCTCTTCGCGGCGCAACTGGCGGCGACGCCGGAGCGCTGGCATCACCTGATCAACCACTCGAGCGGGATGCGGGTCTTCGAGCCGATCTGGTCCGATGAGGACGTCAACGCGTGGGTCATCTGCTGGCAGGAGGACAACGACACGGGCTGGCACGACCACGACGAGTCCTCGGGAGCGATCGCCGTGATCTCCGGTCGCCTCCGCGAGGAGCGCCTCGTCCTCGGCGCCCAGCCGCGCGTGCGCCATCTCGGCCCCGGGGCGACGATCACCGTGCCGCCGACCGCCATCCACCGCGTCCTCCACGACGGGGGCGGACTGGCGGTCACCATCCACGCCTACTCCCCGCCGCTCACGAGGATGGGCGCCTACACGGTGAGTCCTGCCGGTGAGCTCGAGCGCGAGGCACTGCCTTCGGAGGTCGCCCTCAGCGGCGCGTAAATGGCAGCAGGGGGGCGAGAACCCCGTACCATGCGCTCCCGTGCGCGAGGACGGATATGACTTCGACTGGATAGTGGTGGGCTCCGGGTTCGGCGGCAGCGTCTCGGCGCTGCGCCTGGCCGAGCGCGGATACCGCGTCGCCGTGCTCGAATGCGGGCGCCGGTTCGAGGACGAGGACTTCGCCAACACCACCTGGGAGGCGCAGCGCTACTACTGGATGCCCAAGCTCGGTCTCAAGGGCGTCCTGCGCATGACGATGTTCAAGGACGTGTTCGTGGTCTCCGGATGCGGGGTCGGCGGCGGCTCCCTCGGCTACGCCAACACTCTCTACCGGGCCCGGCCCGCGTTCTACGCCGATCCCCAGTGGGCGAACCTCGCCGACTGGGAGTCCGAGCTCTCACCCGCCTACGACGAGGCCGAGCACATGCTCGGGGTGACGACCTACGACCAGGACACGCCCGCCGACCTCCTCCTCAAGCGCTATGCGGAATCCCACGGCTTCGGCGACACCTATGCCAAGACGCGCGTCGGCGTCTATCTCGGTGAGCCCGGCAAGCGCGTTCCCGATCCCTTCTTCGCCGGCGCCGGCCCCGAGCGGTCGGGGTGCGTGCGATGCGGGGCGTGCATGGTGGGCTGCCGCTACGGAGCGAAGAACACGCTCGTGAAGAACTACCTGTGGTTCGCCGAGCGGCTCGGAGTCAAGGTGATTCCCGAGCGCACGGTGATCGACGTCGCTCCCATCGGTGGCCGCGACGGGGCGACGGGCTACACCGTTACCCACGAGCGCTCGGGTGCCTGGGCGCTCCGCGACAAGCAGCGGCTCACCGCTCGCGGAGTCGTGCTCGCCGCCGGCCCCCTGGGCACCAACCGGCTCCTCTTCCGCTGCAAGCTCGGCGGCTCGCTTCCCAAGGTCTCAGACCGCCTCGGCCATCTCGTGCGCACCAACAGCGAGTCGATCCTCGCGGTCACCGCCCCCGACGATGCCAACGACTTCACCCGCGGGGTGGCCATCACCTCGAGCATCTATCCCGATCCCGACACGCACGTCGAGCCCGTCACCTACGGCAGCGGCGGCGACTCGCAGTCGGTCCTCTTCACCCTGATGTGCGAGGCGGGCCGGCGGGGGACGCAGCCGTGGCACTTCGCGGCCAACATCGCCCGCCATCCCCGGGCGGCGTGGCGCGCCTCCCAGGTGCGCAACTGGTCGCGCCGCACGATCATCCTCCTCGTCATGCAGACGCTCGACAACTCGATGCGCCTGCGCGTCAAGCGCCGCCTGCCCAACGGCAACGTCAACCTCACCACCCAGGTCGACCCCCACAACCCCAACCCGGACAAGATCCCCGCCGCCTACCGGATCGCCGAGTGGATGCAGAAGGAGCTCGGAGGCATCGGTCAGGCGGGGCTCACCGAGGCCGTCCTCTCGATCCCCACCACCGCCCACATTCTCGGCGGCGCCGTCATCGGGACCTCGCCGCAGACCGGGGTCATCGACTCCGAGCAGCGGGTCTTCGGCTACGAGAACCTGCTCGTGTGCGACGGCTCGGCGATCCCCGCCAACGTCGGCGTCAATCCCAGCCTCACCATCACCGCCCTCGCCGAGCGCGCGATCGGCCGGATCCCCTCGAAGCCCGGCGCGCCCGAGCAGGCCTCCTCCGCCGTCAGAGCGTCAACCACGTAAGCAGGGTGGCGACGGCCACCGCGGCGGCTGCCAGCGGGGCGAAGCGCCGGACCGGGAGGGAGGGCGCGTCCGGGGTGGCGAGCTCGCTCGCGATCAGCGTGGCCACCGATCCCTGGGGTGTGGCCAGCGATCCCACGGCGAGGCCGATGCAAGCGGCGTAGCCGAGCGGGGCGGTGGTGAGGAGGGCCACCGCCGAGGCTCCGACGGGAAGGTTGTTGAGAAGGGCCGCCGCGGCGCCGACGACGAGCGCGGCGGCGAGGAGCCCCGCCAGCCCGGTGGCGACGGCGCCGAGGCCGGGGTTGCCCACGGCCTGGACTACGAGCAGGGTCGAGGCGATCTGAACGCCGATCCGCCAGGGAACGATCGTCGCCGGTCGCGTCCGCGTCGCGATGAGGACGAGGGCGACCGCGGCCGCGAACGGCCACCACGTGGGGAGGCCGAGGAAGGGCGCCGTCCACGCCGCCAGTGCGGCGGCCGCGAATGCTGCCGCCGATGTGCGCTCGGGACGGGTCAGGGTCGCGGTATCTGTGTCGTCTGCGGGCGCGTAGGCCTTGGCGAGGTGGCGGCGCTGTTGGACGGCCACCGCGCCTGCGCACATGAGCGCGGCCAGGAGTCCGGGGAGGGCCATGTGGGCGAGGTAGGTGGTGGGCGCGATCCCGAGGCGCGCGATGATCAGGAGGTTCGTCGGGTTGCCCTGGGGAACGGCGATGGAGAAGGCGTTGGCGACGACCACCGTGCCCAGGAAGAGGGATCCGAACGGGGCGTGGTAGCGCCTGAGGGCGAGGAGGACGGGGACCATGAGGACGACCGCGCCGTCGAGGGAGACGGTCGCGGTGAGGGCGGCGGACACGAGGCACACATAGGCATAGAGGCGGTAGGAGCTGCCGCGGGCGCGGCCGGCGAGCGCGGTTGCGATTCGCTCGGCGGTGCCGGCGCGCTCGAGCGTGCCGGCGAGCGTGAGCGCGGCGGCGAGGAAGACGAACATCGGGCCGACGATGTGGATCACGGGATCGACGGCGGCGCCGAGAGCGATGTCGATCCCCGCCGCGGCGAGGGCGACGACGGAGCCGCCGGTCGTGCCAGGCCTCGCCGCGAGCGCGACCACCGCCGCGGCTGCGAGAATGACGTGGAAGATAAGCATGCTTAGTCGTTAAGTAACCTTATCGAGATCGAAGTGCCCGCTCCCCGCCGCCCCCGAACCGACGCTGCCGACGCGCTCCTCACCGTGGCGCCCCTCGTGAGCCGCTGGATCGAGCGGCTCCTCGCCCGTCACACACCTCCCCTTACGCCATCTCAGTACCTCGCCCTCCGTGCCATCGCCCGCGAGGATGTCGGGGGGGCCGAGCTCGCTCGCCGCACCGGCGTCTCCGGCCCCGCCGTCTCCCAGCTCATCGCCGGGCTCGCCGCCGCGGGCCTCGTGTCACGAAGCGCCCGCACCGACGACCGCCGGCGCCAGCGGCTCGAGCTCACCGAGACCGGTCTGGCCGCCTTCGCCTCGGCCGAAGCGCTCCTCCGCGAGCGGGTCGGCGGCCTGATCGCAGGGCTGCCGAGGCCCGAGGCGGACGCGCTCGCCCGGGTGCTCCCGGACGTGGCCGCGGCCCTCTCGGGCGAGGCGCCGCCGCGGAGGCCCGGGCCCAGGCCGGGCGGCGGGGCGGGGCCAGGGCCGGGGCCGCGGGGCGGGTCGGGGCCGGGCGGTGGGTCGGGGTCGGGGCCGCGGGGCGGGGCCGCGGGGCTGGGCCGCGGGGTGGGGCGGTCGCTCGGGGGTGATGCCTCTTGAGCCGCGATATGCGGCATAACACGCATCACGTCGTGGTGACTTGGTACCTGGTCGACGTTGGCTACCCACATACGCCCGGTTTCTCGCCAACCCCTCGGGGGCGAGCGTCCGCGTGGCAGATCTGACGCGCTCGGTGAGCAGAGTCGTGACTTCTGTTGCCGATTCGTGACGGGCGGTGGGAGGCTGGGCGGATAACGCTACCCACAGGGGCG
>DASZKU010000294.1:0-3195 GCA_035552815.1 Solirubrobacteraceae bacterium
CCGAGCCCGCCTCGGCCAGCGCCCTCGCCGCCAAGGTCGGGCTCCCGCGCCAGAAGGTCAACTATCACCTGCGCGCGCTCGAGCATCACGGGCTCGTGGAGCTCGTGGAGGAGCGGCGCAAGGGCAACATGACCGAGCGCGTGATGCGCGCTACGGCCGTCTCCTACGTCATCTCCCCCGCGGCGCTCGCGGCGTTCGCGCCCGATCCCGATCGCGCACCCGACCAGCTCTCCGCCATGTGGCTGCTCGCGCTCGCCGCGCGCCTGGTCAAGGAGATCGGCGAGCTCATGGGCCGCGCCAAGCGCGCTCGGCGCCCGCTCGCCACCTTCGCCGTCGACGCGGAGATCCGCTTCGCATCGGCTTCTGACCGCGCCGCCTTCGCCGCCGAGCTCTCGAGCGCCGTCGAGGCGCTCGTCTCCAAGTACCACGACGAGTCCGCCCCCCGCGGTCGCCCGCACCGGCTCATCATCGCCCTCCACCCCACCATCACCCGAGAGGAGTCCTGACCGTGCCCCGCGAATTCGACATCCGCCGTGAGGTCGTCCTCCCCGGCACCCCCGAGCAGGTGTGGGAGGCGGTAGCCACCACCGCCGGTAACGCCGCCTGGTTGTTCCCCAACGAGATCGACCCCGATGGCCGCGGCGCCGCCGTGTGGGATCCCCCGCGCCATCTCGAGCTCCGCCAGGAGGGCGAGGACTGGTTCAACGCGATCGAGTTCGTCATCGAAGGCCGCGACGGGGCCACGAGCGTGCTCCGCTACGCGCACAGCGGGATCTTCGTCGACGATTGGGACACCCAGTACGACGCGGCCCAATCCCACACCGACTTCTACCTGCACAACCTCGGCGAGTACCTGGAGCACTTCGGCGGACGTCCCGTCACCTACATCGGCGATGCTCCCGCAGGCCTCCAGGGACCTCCGAGCTCAGCCACCCCCGACGGCTTCCGGCGCCTCCAGGAGGCACTCGGCCTCGGGGCGGGGTTCGACGAGGGTGAGTCGGTGCGCCTGACTCCGCAGGGCCTCGTTCCCGTCGAGGGCATCCTCGACTATGTCCGGCCCAACTTCCTCGGGGTCCGCAGCGCCGACGCGCTCTACCGCTTCTTCGGACGCAATGCCTTCGGCGCTCCCGTCGGGATGAGCATCCACGTGTTCGCCGATGGCATCGACGCCGAGCCGACCAAGCAGAGCTGGCAGGGCTGGCTCGACACCGCCCTGGCGTAGGTAACCGCGACCCTCAACGAAACGGCGTGCCCTCGGCGGCGCCGAGCCCGCCCCTGCCCGCCGCCAGGGCACCGACGGCGGCCAGGAGCCGGTCGGATGCGTCGCCTACGCCGTAGCGGTCCGCGAGCGCCCGCAGCGCCGGCTCGTCCTGGGGATAGACGTCGCGCCTGCCCGGGGGCAGGCCGATGGGCAGGTCGGCCACGGGCGGCACGACCCGGAGGGCGCGCTCGAGATACTCGCGGTCGCCTTCGCGCAGCGGCCGCTCGCGCAGCACGCCGGCGATATCGCCGTAGCGCCGGATCATCCCCGCGGCGGCGACGTCGCCCACTCCTTTGAGCCCGGGGAGGCCGTCCGACGGGTCTCCGCGCAGGATCGCGAAGTCGACGTAGCGACCACCGGGCACGCCGTAGCGACGCGTGACCTCGCCCTCGTCGATCACCGCCAGGCCGCGCTTCTCCGGATAGAGGACGCGCACGCGCGGGTCCTCGACGAGGGCGAAAAGATCGCGGTCGCCGCTGGCGATCTCCACGGTGCCGGCGGTGAGCCGCGCCCAGGTGGCGATCACGTCCTCCGCCTCGTGATCGGCCACGCCGATCATGTCGATGCCGACGGCCGCGAGGAGCTCCCGGATGACGGGAATCTGGGGCTCGAGGCCGGCGGGCACCGGTTCGGCGACGCGGTGGGACTTGTAGGAGGCGATCAGGTCCACCCGCCACTGCGGACGCCACGCTTGGTCGTCTGCCACGGCGAGACACCGCGGGCGGCGCTCCCCCACCAGACGCGCGAGGCGCTCGAGGAACCCGCCGACGGCATTGACCTGGATCCCCGCCGCCACGCGGTCATTCCCGCGCGCGCCGTAGTACGCGCGGAAGATCAGGCTCGATCCGTCGATGAGTAGCCAGTCGCACCCCACGAGCGCCCATTCTGGCGACCTCCGGGGCGTGAGCGTCTACACCATCTCCAGCGCCTGCGGGCCGATCTGCGACAGGAAGGCCTCGTAGCGAAGACGCCGCTTCAGCACCTGCGAGCATTGGTGCCATGTGGAGCAGGCGCGCTTTGGCGCGGCGACTTCCGGTCCTCGGGGATCGCGCGATGAGGAACTGGGAGCTTCCGCGAAGCTCGCTGCTGCCTGTGAGCAGGGTCCGGCGCGCCCGTGCGCCGACGGATGGCGGTGGACGAGGAGAGAGCGGAGTCGGTGAGAGCCCTGAGAACACGAGGATGCAGCAAGCGACGGGATCTGCTTGGCTCGGGGGCGTGAGCGAGTCTATGGGGACCGCCCCGGACCACGGTGTCCTCGACGGCGCGCCGTCGGTGCCGCCGCCTCTCGGCGTGGTCGGCTCGGCACCGCGGCTGAGCGCCGCCGAGGAGGCACGCACGCTGGTCGCCGCGACGAACGTCGCGGGGCTCGCGACCCTCACCGGCGAAGGCGACCCGTGGGCGTCGCTGGTCACCTACGGGACCCGCGACGACGGAGCTCCGGTGCTGTGCCTCTCGCACCTCGCCGAGCACGGTCGCAACCTCGCCCGTGACCCGCGCGCGAGTGTGGTCATCACGCAGGTCGATAGCCCGCCCGATCCGCTCGCGGCTGCGCGGGTCACGCTCGCCGGCCGCGCCGAGCGTCCCGCAGACCCGGCGACGCTCGCGGCAGCCCGCGCGGCGCACCTCGCGTCGGTTCCGGACGCCAGCACCTATCTCGACTTCTCGGATTTCTCGCTCTGGGTTCTGCGCGTCGAGCGCGTGCGCTGGGTTGGCGGCTATGGCCGTATGGACTCCGCATCGGGAACCGCGTACGCAGCGGCGGCGCCCGATCCGGTGGCGATCCGAGCCTCGAGCGCGATCGCCCATCTCAACGACGATCACGCCGACGCGCTGCTCGTGATCGCCCACGCCCTCGGCGGCTACCCCGACGCGACCGCCGCCAAATGCTCAGGGATCGACCGCCATGGCATCGACCTCGCCCTCGACACGCCCCG
>DASZKU010000295.1:0-25336 GCA_035552815.1 Solirubrobacteraceae bacterium
GAGCGCGTTGACCTTGACGCCGTCGCCGGCGAGCGCCTGCGCGTAGAAGACGGTCAGCGCGTTGAGTGCGGTCTTCGATGAGCGGTATGCGGCCCCCGAGCCGGTGGCGGCCGCCTGGTAGTCGAACTGCGGGTTGGGGCCGGTGCTCCAGGCCAGCGATCCGGTGCCGCTGGAGAGGTTGACGATGCGCGGATGCGGCGAGCGGCGAAGCGCGGGCAGGAACGCGTTGGTCACGGCGACGACGCCGAAGACGTTGGTCTCGTAGGTGCGGCGGAAGACCTCGACGTCGGTGTCGATGACCGGTACTCCGGTGTCCAGCGAGATGCCGGCCTTGTTGACCAGGACGTCGAGTTCGGGAACGCCGGCGGCGGCGGTGGCAATCGTTTCCGCGTCGGTGACGTCGAGCAACAGGGGACGACCGCCGAACTCGGCGGCGGCCTCCGATCGCACCGCGCTGCCACGCGGATGCCCACCTCGGACACTCAGGTTGGCCGCAACCTGGAGGAGACGTAGGCGCGTGGCCTCGACGACGACAAGGAGGCCGATGAGTCTCGCCCCCGGTCTCGGTCTCAGTGGTGGTACTCAACGGTTACGAGGGGAGCATCAAGATCATGCGAAGAGTGATCCTGCAGATGTCCATTTCTCTGGATGGGTTCGTCGCGCCGGCGAGAGGCGCTGGGGATCACCGAGCGGCTCCTGAAGATCCGGTGTTGAAACAGGTCAAGCTTGATGGGCTGCGTCAGGCCGGCGTCCACGCGATGGGACGTGTGACCTACGAGGAGATGGCAGCACACTGGCCGACGTCGACCGATGATTACGCCGCCCCGATGAATGAGCTGCCGAAGGTCGTGTTCTCGAAGACTCTGGAGAACGCAGACTGGAAAGACTCACGTGTGGCGCGTGGTGACCTCGCCGCCGAGATCGCTTCGCTGAGAGCGGAACCCGGCGGGGACATCATCGCGTGGGGCGGCGCTTCCTTCGCGCAGGCGCTCTCGCGAGCGGGCCTGGTCGATGAATACCGCCTGGTCATCAACCCGGTTGCGTTGGGCAGCGGGCTGCCGTTGTTCAAAGACCTGCCCGCACCCGTCTGGCTACGCTTGGTCGAGGCGACGACATACGAAAGCGGCGCCGCGCTGCACATCTACCGCCCGGCTATCTCGTGAGGCGTGTGCTGCGCGCGGATGCGGGAGGCACGCTGGTACCGGCCAGCGCGCGCGTCAGCCTCCGGCGAGGACCGGCGTGTAGCCCTCCGCCCTGAGGATCTCGACCACCACGTCACGATGGTCGCCCTGGATCTCGACCACGCCGTTCTTGACCGAGCCGCCGACGCCGCAGCGCTTCTTGAATTTTCCCGCGAGCTCCTTGAGCCCGGCGTCGTCGAGGGGCACGCCCGAGACGGTGGTCACCGCCTTGCCGCGCCGGCCTGCGACCTCGCGCCGGACCTTGACGCGATTGCCATCGGCGCGGCGTTCCTTGAGCCCGGGGTCACGCGCCTTGCGCATGTCGCCGTCGGTAGTCGAGTACACGAGCCGGGAGTCCCGCTTCATGGCGATGACGGTACCGGCTCGAGCGTCCCGTACAGGGTCCTCACGTGCCGCTGGGTGCGTCCGCCAGGCGATCGTCGATCCGCGCGAAGAACGGCGCTCGGGGCCGCAGAACATCCTCGCCCGCCATTGGCCGCCGGGGCGGACGTCCATCGACACCGTGGACAGCGGCACCTCGCATTCCGCGCCGCCGAACCAGTCGGCGAAGCGTTCGGGCTCGGTCCACTCCTGCCACACACGCTCGCGCGGCGCGTCGAAGACGCGGGTGGTGGTGAAGCCGCCGGTGCCCGGGGACGGCGGCTCAGTCATGGTCTCGCAGCCGCTGGTCGATGCGATCGAAGCCAGCTTCCCAGAACGCGCGGTAGCCCTCGAGCCACCCCGCGGCGTCCTTCAGCGCCACCGCGCGCAGCCGCGACGGGCGCTGCTGCGCGGTACGCCGCCGTTCGATGAGGCCTGCGCGCTCGAGCACGCGGAGGTGCTTGCCGACCGCCTGGGCGCTGATCGGAAAGGGAGCGGCGAGGTCGTTGACCGTGGCCTCGCCTTCCACGAGGCGCGCGAGGATCGCCCGCCGGGTGGGATCGGCGAGGGCGGCGAAGGTGGCGCTGAGCTGGTCGACGGGCACGCTGCTACCAAACCAATTAGTTTGCTAAGAATACCGAGTCCCCGGATGACGCTGACACCGGGCTCGCGCACCCGCCACGAGGAGGAGGAGAGCATGGGCAGAATCGTCGTGACCGAGTTCGTCTCGCTGGACGGCGTCGTTGAGGATCCCGGTCCCGCGGGGGCCTTCAAGCACCGAGGCTGGAGCTTCGAGTTCGACCGGGGACCCGAGGGCGACGCGTTCAAGCTCGACGAGGCGCGCGCCTCGACAGCCCTGCTCCTCGGGCGCGTGACCTACGAGACGTTCGCCGAGGCATGGCCATCGCGGGACGGGGAGCTCGCCGACAAGCTCAACTCGATGCCCAAGCACGTCGTCTCCTCGACGCTGACCGAGCCCGGGTGGAGCAACTCGGCGGTCGTCAACCCCGATGACCTCGTCGAGGTGGTCTCCAAGCTCAGGCAACAGGCCGACGGTGACGTCGTCGTCCACGGCAGCGTGAAGCTCGCGCAGGCGCTCCTCGAGCACGACCTCGTCGATGAGCTCCGGCTCATGGTGTACCCGGTCATCCTCGGCACCGGCAAGCGCCTGTTCGATGACCACGGCGAGAAGAAGAAGCTGCGGCTCGTCGGCTCGAAGGTCGTCGGCGACGGCGTCGTGATCCTGACCTACGCCCCGTCACCGCCCGCCTGACCCGGCGGCCGGCTCTCCGCGAGCATTCCGAGAACCCGGGAAGCCGGTGTGCGACGCTTACCCGCGGATGCATCCATGAGCGTGTTCACCGCCGCGGAACTTCGGTACCTGACCGGCGGACGCCAGCTCGGACGGATCGCGACCGTCGGCGCCGACGGCACGCCGCACGTGGTCCCGGTGGCATGGATCTACAACGCGGCCCGCGACGCCATCGATGTCGGAGGCCACGAGCTCGAGCGGTCAAAGAAGTTCCGCGACGTCGCGCGCACCGGCCGTGCCGCGATCGTCATCGACGATCTCGCGAGCACCGACCCATGGCTTCCGCGGGCGATCGAGGTGCGGGGCCGGGCCGAGGCGATCGCTCTGCCCACGCCGCTCATCCGCATCTACCCCGAGCGGATCATCAGCTGGGGACTCGAGCGGAGCCGCAGCGCGCGTACGGTGGCCGGCTAGCGCGTCTCCGCGTCGCGCGGGGCCGGCGTCGTTGCCGTGAGCTGCGCGAGGCGCTCCGGCGTCGTCACCCGCGGCGGTGACGGATCAGCGGCGGCGAGGGCGGCGATCCGGTCGAGGCTCGGGAGCGTGGTCTGACCGACGACGATCGTGTTGCCGGCTTGGGCGCCGAGGGCCCACACGTGGGGGAAGGACGCCGACACGCCGGTGGCGATCGCGCGCACATCGCGAGCACTGCGGTCATCGACGACGTTGACGAGCACGAGCGGAGCCACGCGCGCCACGTCGCCCACCGCCTCGACGGTGACGAGATGATGGGGAACGCGGGCGGCGACGAAGGCGTCGATCACCACCGCATCCCAGCTCGCAGCGGGCTGGGAGGCGATGAAGACGCGCCCGTCGCCCTGGCGCACGTGCAGGCCCGGCGCGCGCCGGAGCCCGAGGTGCTCGCGGGCGATGGCGATCACCTCGGCGCTGACCTCACAGACCTCCTGGCGGCCGCGGGGATCTTCGGCGGCCAGGGCCCGGGGCAGCGCGCAGGCGCCTCCGCCGACGTGGACGATCCGCCGCGCGCGGGCGGTATGGAGCACCATGCGCAGCCAGCGCATGTAGTCGAACTCGAGGTGCGCGGGGTTGGCGAGATCGACGTAGGACGCCTCCATGCCACCGGCGCGGAGGATCCGCCCCGTCGCTCGCCGCCGATCGCGCTCGACGACGAGCTCGCCGTGCTCGGCGATCACGACCGGGAGCGAACGCGCTCTGGGCATGCGGCGAAGGCTCTCACGAGATCATCGCGGGCGGGGGAGGACGGTCGCCGGGAGCACCGCCGGCGTCCCCTGGGTTGCCCCCCGGCGCGCTGCGACGCCCTCAATGGCGCGTATCTGCCATCGGTCGGATAGGTCTTATGCGCCGACTGGCTCCCCCTCCGCGACTACTACGCACGCACGATCGTGCTCAGCTGAGTCCGAGCTCAGGGTTCGCGGGCTGCGGTGTAAGGAAGGGGCTGCGAGGCACCACGGTGAGCGTCTCCCAAGTGCGTCCGCCCGTCGTCTACCGCACCACCGACGGCGGCCTGAGCTGGCATCCCAGCGTGGTGCCGCTGCCCGGTGGCTGAGCCGGGTATTTGTCCTAAGGGAATAACTATGACCCTGGAGTTCCTCGACCGGTTCGCCGTCCGGCAGACCTGGCTCGACGCCGTCAGCGACCGATGGCAGCCGCGGGTCCGCGATGCCGTCGCCAAGGCCGGCCGGCGCGGCGCCGACCTGCTCGACGGCGTCTGGCTCGGCGAACCCCTTCACCCGGTGCTCACGGATGTCCCGGTCGGCGCGCAGACCGCGGCGGTGGCGCTCGACGCGGTTGGCGCCTTGACCGGTTCGAAGGCGCTCGCGCGCCAGGCGGACGGAGCCCTGGCGGTATCCGTGGCCGGCGCCGTGGCGGCGGCTACCACCGGCCTCTCGGACTGGCGCTACATGCGCGGCGAAAGCCGGCGCATCGCCGCCGCCCACGGTCTCCTCAACCTCTCCGGGCTGGCGCTCAGCGTCACCTCGCTCGGACTTCGCCTCGGCGGGCGCCGAGGCGCCGGACGCGTCGCTTCGGCCCTCGGTCTCGCCGTGACCGGCCTCGCCGCGCACTTCGGCGGCGAGCTCACCTTCGACATGGGGGTGCGCGTCAACCCCACCGCCAACATGAGCGGGCCCGCTGAATTCGTGCCCGTGCTCGACGAGGCGGAGGTGACGGGTACAGGGCTGCACCGCGTCGACGTCGAAGGCCAGGCCGTCCTCGTGACCCGCTCGGCGGCGGGCGAGCTGTGCGCGATCGCGAACGCGTGCAGCCACTTCGGCGGTCCGCTGGCCGCAGGGACGCGCGAGGGCGACATCGTCGTCTGTCCCTGGCACGGGTCCCGGTTCGAGCTCTGCACCGGCAAGGTCCGGGGTGGGCCGGCCGTGTTCCCCCAGCCGCGGTTTGAGGCGCGCGTGCGCGACGGGAAGATCGAGCTTCGGCGCGCGGCCGGCTGACCGCGCCCTCCCTATTCCTCCTCGCCGACCAGGCCCACCGAGACGAGCAGCGCCTGGATGCGCTGGAGCATCTCGGGGTCGGCGTCCGCTTCGGCGCCTTCGCAGAGCTTGAGATAGCTCTGCACGAGCTTCAGGCCCGCGGCGGGCAGGCCGTCGTCGGCCTCCTCGATCGCGGGCAGCGTCAGGGTCAGCGCTTCCTCGATGGTACTGAGCGCCTGCGTGCGGCGCCCGAGTGCGGCCAGCGTGTCCGACTGGTTGCTGAGCGCGGTGGCGAGCTCGGAAAGGTAGGCCTCCGGCCGCGCGGCCTCGAGACCCCGGAGGATGTCGACGGACTCCTCGCTCGCGGTGAGGGCGTCCTCGGCGCGGCCCGCGTCGCCGAGCCGGGTGGCCTCGTTGGAGAGCGCGGTGGCGAGCTCGGGAAGGAAGGCGCCGGCGTCCTCGGCCGCCAGCCCGCGGTAGATCTCGACCGCCTCCTCACTCGCCGCCAGGGCGTCGTCGCCCCGCCCCAGGCCACCGAGCATGAGCGCCTGGTTGTTGACCGCGGTGGCGAGGTCGGGCAGGAAGTCGGCGGGCTGCGCCTCAGCGAGCCCGCGCCTGATCGCGACCGCCTCCTCGATCGCCGTCAGCGCCTCGTCGCGCCGGCGGATGTCGTTGAGCCAGCCCGCCTGGTTGTTGAGCGCGGTTGCCAGATCGGGCAGGAAGGCATCGGGACGGGCGGCGGCGAGCTCGCGCCTGATCGCCACCGCCTCCTCGATCGCCTTCAGCGCGTCGTCGCGGCGCCCGAGCCCGCTCAGGGAGCCCGACTCGTTGCTGAGCGCCGTCGCGAGCTCGGCGCGGAAGGCGCCGGGGCGCCGCTTCGCCAGCTCCCGGTAGATCTCCACGGCCTCCTCGATCGCCGCCAGGGCATCCTCGCGGCGTGCCAGCTCACTGAGCCGGTTCGACGCGTTGCCGAGCATCATCGCGAGCTTGGACCGGAAGACTTCCGGGCGCGTGCCCGCCAGCTCCCGGTAGATCTCGACGGCCTCCTCGATCGCCGCGAGCGCGTCCTCGCGGCGCCCGGCGGCGCTGAGCATGAGCGACTGGCTGTTGAGCGCGGTGGCGAGCTCGGGGCGGGCCGCACTTGGGCGCGTGGTCGCCAGCAGGCGGTAGACGTCGATCGCCTCGCTCATGCTCGCGAGTGCGTCGTCGGGGCGCGCGAGCTTGCCGAGCATGAGCGCCTCGTGGGTCAGCGCCGTCGCGAGCCGGGGCCGGAATCCGTCGGGGCGGGTGTCCGCGAGCTCGCGGTAGAGCTCGACGGATTCCGCGATCGCCCGTAGCGCGTGATCGTCGCGCCCGAGGGCGGCGAGGCAGCCCGATTGGTTGCTCAGCGAGAGCGCGAGATTGGGGAGGATCGCATCCCGGCGAGCCTCGGCGAGCTCGCGGCGGATCTCGACGGCCTCGACGACGGCGGAGAGCGCGTCCTCGTGGCGCTCGAGCTCGCCGAGCCTGAGGGAGTGGTTGCTGAGCGCGGTCGCCAGGTCGGGGATGAACTTCTCGGCGTCCTTGGCCGCCAGGCGGCGGTAGATCTCGACCGCTTCCTCGCTGGCGGCGACGGCGTCGGGGTAGCGCCCAAGTCCACTGAGCATGAGCGACCGGTTGTTCAGCGAGCTCGCGAGGTCAGGGAGGAAAGCGTCCGGGCGCTTGGCCGCCAACCCGCGGCGAATCTCGACCGCCTCCTCGACGGCGGCGAGGGCGTCCTCTCCGCGGCCGACGCCGCTGAGCATGGCCGACTGGTTGTTGAGCGCGGTGGCGAGGTCGGGCAGGAACTCCTCGGGCCGGTCGGCCACGAGCCCGCGCCGAACCCTGACGGCCTCCGCGACCGCCGTGAGTGCCTGCTCCATCGCGCTCGCCAGCGGTATGCCCGTCTCGTCTGCCATCGCCTCACCTGCCTTTTCCTCGTGACGTGATCGCTCTGCCTGACGCATTGTTGCGAGTCGCTACCCAATACGGATCGCTCGCACGCCAGCGATCACCGCGAGGCATACTCATGCGATGTTCACCGTCGTCGAGCGCCGTGCCATCTCCGAGGAGCTTGCCCTGGCCGCCGACCGCTGGCTGGCCCAACATGGGCTCGGCGAGGAGGTCGACGAGGGCTGGCTCGAGCTCGTGTGCGAGGACGGCGATGTCTTCCGGCCCGACAACATCATGCTCCACCTCGCGGTCCCCCCCTGCGAGGTCGCGCCCGGAGACTCCGTCGACCCCAGCCGGACGCAGACGGTGGCCCGGCTGTGGCCCGAGGTGGGGGCGCCCGCCGACGAGGTCCCACGGGATCTGGCGCTCGCGCGCACCTTCGAGCGGCGCGAGAGCCTGTGGGTGGGAGCGTGCGAGCTTCCCGGGCCGGTGCGCGAGCTCTTCCGCGTCGAGGACCCGGCGGCCATGCTCGCGGTGATGAACGCGACGCGGCGGACGCTGAACCGGGGTGCGATGAACATCAGCGGCGATCCCGCGGGCCGGCTCTCGTTCACGCTCGTCGACGGCGATGTCGCCGCCTGGGGAAGCATCGAGGCCCGCGTCCCCGAAGCGTTTTCCTACTGGCTTGATGCCGGGCCCGCCGGCGCGCTCGCCGAGCCGCTCCGCGACGCCACCTACGCCGTCGGGAGCCTGGGCGGACTCGACGACCTCATCGTCGCCAACCAGGAGCAGGTGCAGGCGCGCTGCCCGCTCGAGGAGGATCGGCCCGCTCCCGAACCCCTACCGGCCGATTACTTCGAGAACCACTTCCAGGGTGGCGTCGAGGGCCTGCGGATCGACCGGGCGGGAGGCCTCGGACGCGAGGCGCTGGCGGCGATCGCCGGCCGCAGTCCCGGCGAGGTGAGCTTCGCCATCGACGACGACGGCAGCCTGGTCATCTCGGATGCCTTCAAGCTCCCCGGCCCCGGCTTCACCTGGCGGGAGGACGGGCAAGACGTGCCCATCGCCGTGCCCTACGTGGTGGCGCTCGCTATCTACGACGGAGCCGCCGCCGGTCCCGTGGAGCTCGCCGCCGACGCGCGCTGGGGTCGCCTGCACCGCGCCGATCACGGCGTCACCGTGCAGTGGGCAAGACCTTAGGTCGGGCTGTAGTCGTGGATCTGGTCGCCCTGGGACGCGTGGATGCTGGCGTTGAAGGAGACGATGACCCGCTCGAGCTCGCCGTCGTAGGGCAGGGCCTGGTGCGCGAGCCAGGAGGGAAATAGGAGGAGCTGGCCGGGGATCGGCTCGATGTCGTGGCTCGGCGGCATCAGGTAGGCGTTGCCGACGTCGACGAAGGCGCCGCCCAGCGCCTCGAAGGGCGGTCCGTAGAGCCGGGTGACGCCGTTCGCCGCGCCGTAGACGGGATGCTGCACGCGCTTCTCGGCCTCGTCGATCTGCACGATGTACACCCCCGACCACGAGCAGTTGCCGTGCGTATGCACGTCGTGGAAGGCGCCGTCGCGGCTGCACTGGAACCACATCCCCTCGATCCCCACCCGCAGGTCGAAGGCCTGGCCGGCCCAGGCTTCGAGGTTCGCCTCCCTGGCGGTGGCGCCGATGCTCGCGACGATGAAGCCGACGAAGTCCTGCCACTCGGGGATCTTCACCCGATGCAGGAGATCGTCGTCGCTGGCGAAGAACGACGCGTGCCGCTCACCCCGCTGGCGCTCCTGCGCCGCTCGGCCCTGCGCGAAGGCGTTGACGAGCAGAGGGTTGACGGTGGCGGCGTCGGCGTAGCGGTGCACCCCGATCGGGGTTGGCCACAGCAACTGCACTCCGCCACCCATCTCCATCCCCGCACTCCTTCTCGTCGCCTGCCTAGGCGGCGATCGTATCGAAGCGCGCCCGCCGGTCCCGGCTAGTGGTCGACGCCGTCGAGGGCCAGGCGGGGCCGCGGGCCCGGCGTCAGGGCCGCGGCGGCCGCGAGGAGCGCGGGGACCGGAAGGACGAAGATCCCGATGGAAGCGATCCCCACCACGCACAGGGCGAAGAGGATCCAGGTCAGCGACCACGCCACGAAGCCGCCGGCGCGACCTCCTTTAGTGCATCTGCGGTGCAGCGCCACTGAGGCAGCTGATGCGAGCAGCGCGGGCACGGCCGCCGCGATGAGCACCCCCGGCCCGTTCACCTGGACGAGCGTCGCCGATGCCATAGCGCTCATCGCGCCCGGGGCGTAGGTTGCCTGGGAGGAGTAGACGGGGACGAGCATGGCGGCGGCGATCAGGGCAAGGCCCCAGGCGCAAGCGAGCACGGTGAGGGCAAAGGCCCAGCGTCCGTGATCTCGGCGCGCGATCGGGTCCGCCTCAGGAGCTACGGCGGAGAAGTGTCGCTCGAGCTCGTTGGCGCAGTAGCTGAACGCCCCCGTCACCACGTCGAGCCCCGTGTCCTCGCTCACCGCGCCTCCCGCAGAGGGAGCAGCGCGTCGGCGAGGGGGGCGTAGCGGACGCCGACCTCGAGCAACGACTCCGCCCGCGCGTGGTCGCCCTCGAGCTGGCTGAGCATGTCGATGCCCAGGTACAGGGCGATGACCGCGAAGGCCGCGTCTCGGGGCGGGATCAGGGACACGAGCGGCGATCCGACGACGAGCTCACGCAGCTTGCCCTCGACCATCTCCACCCAGGGTTCGAGCCGGGCCACCACCGCGGCGCCGAGCTCGGGGTTGGAGACGCCGGCCGCGACCATCTCGCCGAGCACGGTGACGTAGCCGTTCTCGCGGTCCTCGGCGTAGATCTCGCGCGCGAGGTGGGCGAGCTCGGTGGCGGACTGCGCCTGCCCGAAGGCGGGTCCGTAGGCCCGCATGCGCCGGGCGCTGACGAGGTCGAGCGCCGCCAAGAGGAGATTTTGGACGCTGCCGAAGTGGTAGAAGATCAGCGCCTGGTTGAAGTTCCCCACGCTCGCTATCTCGCGCGCGCTCGACCCGGCGAATCCTCGTGTCTTCAGCGTTTCCAGCGCCGCCTCGACGATCGTCGCCTTCGTGCCGGTGAGGGGCGGGGTCGCCACGTCAGCGATTTTAGCACTCGCTCAAAGCGAACGCTCAAAGCCCCGGCGGCCCGCAACCGCGATCCTGTCGCGGTGCGCGTTCTCCTCACTGGGCATCGCGGCCGGATCGGCCGCCACGTCGTAGCCGAGCTCGAGTGCCGCGGCGATGCGGTCGTGGGCTTCGACCTCGCCGAGGGCGACGACGTGCTCGACCTCGGCGCCGTCACCCGCGCGGCCGCCGGCTGCGACGCCGTCGTCCATCTCGCGGCCATCCCCCACGACACGGCCGGGAGCCCCGAGGAGATCATGGCCGTCAACGTCCTCGGGACCTGGCACGTGCTCCTCGCCGCCGAAGCGGCGGGCAGCCAGCGGGTGGTCCACTTCTCCAGTGTCCAGGCTCTCGGGACATCCGAGGGGGAGAGGCTCCCGGATTACCTCCCGCTCGACGACGAGCATCCCCGGCGCGCGGTCCGGCCCTACGGCCTCTCCAAGCGGCTGGCCGAGGACCTGTGCGAGGCGTTCACGGCGAGCACCGCGCTCGCCACCGTGTCGTTGCGCCCGGTCGCGGTGTGGGGCCCCGAAACCTACGCTCGGGTCGCCGCAGAGCGCGCCGCCGAGCCCCGTCGGGAATGGGAGCCGTTCTGGGAGTACGGCGCCTTCGTCGACGTGCGCGACGTGGCCTCGGCGGTCACGTCCGCGCTCACCGTGCCCCTGTCCGGGCACCATCGCCTGCTCCTGTGCGCGGCCGACATCTCGGCGAGTGCGCCCAGCCTCGAGATCGCCGGCCGGCTCGCTCCCGGCGTGCCCGTCCGCGACCGCAGGCGCTACGGCGCCGACCCGTGGCGGGCCCTCGTGGACTGCTCGGCGGCGCACACGGCGCTCGGCTGGCGCCCGCGACACCGATGGACTTCGTAAGATCTCGGCGTGAACGAGCAACCGCCTCCGCGTCCCCCCGTGCCGCCCTTCGACGAGGCGTCGGCGCGCCAGAAGGTCCAGGCCGCCGAGGACGCCTGGAACACCAGAGATCCCGAGCGGGTCGCGGGTGCCTACACCCCCGACTCACAGTGGCGCAACCGCTCAGAGTTCCTCGTCGGTCGCGCCGAGATCGTCGCCTTCCTGACCCGCAAGTGGGGCAAGGAGCTCGACTACGCGCTGCGCAAGTCGCTGTGGGCGTTCTCCGGGGACAGGATCGCCGTGCGCTTCCAGTACGAATGGCACGACGACGCGGGCCAGTGGTGGCGCAGCTACGGCAACGAGAACTGGGAGTTCGACGCCGCCGGTTACATGGCCCGCCGGGAAGCGAGCATCAACGACGTCGCCATCGCCGAGGACGAGCGCCGGATCTTCGGCCCTCGCCCTGAGTCTGAGCGCGACGAGCCGCTCCCCCTGCGCTGATCATCGCGCTCCGATGAGTCTCGGGGCGCGCGCGGGTCTAAGGGGTGTACGCAAACCTCAGGGAGGCCCATCATGCATCCGTATCTCCGGCAGGCCATCGCAGAGTCCCACCTCGACGAGCTCACCCGTAGCGCCGAACGGCGCCGGCTTGGCGTCCGCTCCACCGCCCCCGGGCGCCGCTTGCGCCCGTTCCGCAGTCGCCTCAGCGCCCGGCCCGGCCCGGTGTGCGGTGTTCGGGCATTGAGCTCGGCGGCGGGCGACCGTGCGCTACTTTCCTAGGTGATGTCGGTTACCGCGGTCTTCCCCGAATCGCACCGCGACCTCCTCGAAGCGGATGTCGCGACGCTGGGCACCATCGGCCGCGATGACTTCCCCCAGCTCACCGAGGTGTGGTTCCTCCTCGACGATGACGGCATGGTCAAGATCTCCCTGAACTCGTCGCGGATCAAGACCCGCAACCTCCTCGCGCGGCCACGGTGCAGCCTCCTCATCCTCGACCTCACGGATCCGCGCCGGTACCTCGAGATCCGCGGGCGCGCGCGCATCGAGCCCGACGATGACTACGCCTTTGCCCGCAAGGTCGGCGAGAAGTACAACGCCGACCTCAAGGTGCACGATCGCCCCGGCGAGAGCCGGGTCACGGTGACCATCGAGCCGGTCAACGTGTACGCCGTCGACATGCGCGCCGGCGCCTGACGCCGGGCACTCCGCGGGCGCGCCCGGGGCTTGCCGGCGAGGCGCTGTCGCGCGCTAGCAGCTAGCGGATAGCGCTACCCAGAGACAGGTGGGCGGCGATCAGCGGCGCTACCGCTGCCGCCCGCGCGTGAGCGAACCGATGCTCGCCGCCGGGGATGACCTCGAGGGTGCTGTTCGGTAGCAGCCCCGCCAGGCGCTCGCCCACGGCGAGGGGGCTGATCGGGTCGGCGTCACCCCACAGGAGGAGCGTCGGCGCGGTAACGCCGCTGATCTCCTCGCTGTGATCGGGCCGCTCGTCGGTCACCCACGGGGCGGCCTCCGGGTACGCGGACCGGTACTCCTCCCGCCAGTCGGCTCCGCCGAGGCCGCCGACGTCGAGACCGCCTGAGGTGGCAGCGAGGACGAGCCGGCGCACCTTGTCGGGGTGGCGCAGGGCGAGCCCGATCGCCACCGCTCCGCCCATCGACTGGGCGACGAGGTCGCAGGGTGACGTGAGCCTCGCGGCCACCGCGGCGACGAGGTCGTCGAAGCTGCGCACCGAGGGGTCGTGCGGCTCCTCGCCCGCTCCCGGCCAGTTCACAAGTACCTTGGTGAGGGACGCCGGGAGGCGGTCGGCGACGGGTTGCCAGAAGTCGGCGGCCCCGGAGGCTCCGGGGAGGAATACCACTGGGGCGACCGCGGACACCACGGGGATTGTCGCCGACGCGTACCGTGGCGGCGGCGATGTCGAGAACCGTGACGCTGCTCGCCCTGTGCGCCGCCCTCGGGGGGTGTGGGGGGGCGAGCACGGGTGGGCCCGAGACCGGGGCGCAGCTCTTCTCGCAGGCGTGCGGCGCGTGTCACTCGCTGGTGGGTCGGAATTCCCCGAGCCTGCAGGGTGGCGACCTGCTCGGGTATCGCTTCGGCCGCGCGGTCATGCTCGAGTACGCCCGCGAGATGCCCGTCCGCCGCCACCTCGACGCGGCGCAGCTGCGCTCGGTGGTCGACTACGTGGTTGCCGCCGAGAACCGGGCCCGCTGAGCGCTCACCCCGAGCTCACCCCGCGCTCGCGGGCACGAGCTCGCCCACGCCCGCCTGGGTGGCGGTGGTCGAGCGTCCGCCGGCGACGAGGATGGCGTTGCCGGTGGTGAGCACCGCGGCGTCGGACAGGGGCTGGGGGAGATGACCGGCGAGGTGGACGGCGCCCGTGCTCGCGTCGATCGCCCAGATCTGCGCGCTCTGGCCGGTGAGCAGGTCTCCGCGACCGCCGACGAGATAGACGGTAGTGCCCAGGGTGGCGGCACCGGCGTGGGTGACGGGGTGGGGGAGGTGGCCGATCTGCCGGACGCTGGCCGTCGCCGGGTCGAAGCTGAGGATCGCCGCGCTGGCGCCGGCGGGCGTCGAGCCGCCGATGATCAGGACCTTGCCGTCGACGGCGCAGACGGCGGCGTAGCGCACGGGCTGCGGCAGGTGGCCGACGACGCGCGCCGGGGAGCCCGGACTCCAGGCGACGATGGTGTCGAGGGGGACGCTGCCGTCGAAGCCGCCGACGATGTACGCGGTGCCGGCGTTCTCGGTCACCGCGACGTCGGAGGCGGCCGTGGGTAGAGTGCCCGCCGCGCCGATCGTGTCCGAGGTCGGGTCGAACTTCAGGATGTGGTCGTATTGGGAGAAGTTGCCGCCGCCGAAGACGTAGACGATGCCGTTCAGCGCCGCCGCCTGCGCGTCGTGTTGGGCCCCGGGCAGGGTGGCCGCGTTCCTGGCGCTGTGAGCATCCCCGACGATCACCTCCGCCGTCGAGGTGTCGGCCGCATCGAGCCCCCCGAGGAGGGCGAAGCGGCCGCCGCCGAGATCGGCCGAGGCGGGATCTTGGAGTGGGGCGGCGAGGTCGTAGAGCGGCTGGTATGAGAGCTTCACCGGCGGTACCGGCGCCGTCGCCGTCGCCGTCGCCGTCGTGCTCGCCTTGCGCCGCGGGTGCGCCGCGTGGTGGGCCGGGCTCGTACCGCTCGAGCCGCAGCCCGCGCCGGCACCGGCGAGGGCGAGGGTCAGGGCGAGCGAGAGGGCCGTGCGTGACACGGCGCGAGCCTAACCAAGGACACACGGTATGAGGATTCTCATCGGTCGTTTAGTGTCCGCGCACCGTGGGCGGGGAACTTTCCGCGCCGTGCTCGCGCTCGTCCGGATCCGGAAAGGTCGAGGGTGCAGGCAGGTGCGCGTGGGCACCCGCGCCAGCCTGACCGCAGCCACCGCGGCGGTGATCGTCTCCCTCCTCCTCTCGGGATGCGGGGCGGGGGCGCGGCCCGCCGTCACCTACATCACCGTCACCTCAGGCGCGCAGGCGACCACGGCGAGCGGGCATCCACCGGCCGGGGGCACCAATGTCTACGCCGCCGACGCCGCCGGCGATCTCAGCCCGGTGGTGCGCGCCGATCCCGCCCTCGTCTACGTCCCCAACAGCCTCAGCGGCACCGTCGACGTCATCAGCCAGAAGACGATGAAGGTCATCGCCCAGTTCCCCACGGGGGCGCTCCCCCAACACGTGACCCCGTCCTACGACCTCAAGACCCTGTACGTCGATAACGACCTCGGCAACAGCCTGACGCCGATCAATCCCGTCACCGGCGCCCCCGGGAGGCCGATCCCCGTCGCGGACCCCTACAACCTGTACTTCACGCCAGACGGGCGCTTCGCCATCGTCGTCGCCGAGCGCCTGGAGCGACTCGACTTCCGCAACCCGACGACGATGGCGCTCGTGCACTCGCTGCCCGTTCCCATGTGCCGCGGGGTCGACCACATGGACTTCTCGGCCGACGGGCGCTACGCCTTCGCGAGCTGCGAGTTCGGCGGGAACATGATCGAGATCGACCTCGGGCGCCAGCGGGTCATGCGCACGCTCGCGCTCGGGGGCGGCAACGCCAGCCCCCAGGACGTCAAGCTCTCGCCCGACGGCCGCCTGCTCTACGTGGCCGACCAGGTGAACGGGGGCGTGTGGAAGGTCGACCCCGCGACGTTCCGCGTCGTCGGCTTCCTGCGCACCGGCGCCGGCGCGCACGGTCTCTACCCGAGCCGCGATGCCCGCGAGCTCTACGTCTCCAACCGCGCCGCGGGGTCGATCTCGGTGGTGAGCTTCAAGACCGGTCAGGTGATCGCCAAGTGGCAGCTCCCGCTTCCCGCCAGCCCCGACATGGGCGGGGTGTCGGCCGACGGCCGCACGCTGTGGCTGAGCGGGCGCTACAACGCCGAGGTGTACGCGATCGACACGCGAACCGGCCACCTCCGCGCCCGGATCAGCGTCGGTGACGGACCCCACGGATTGTGCGTGTGGCCGCAGCCCGGGCGTTACTCGCTCGGGCACACGGGCATCCTGCGCTGAGCGCTCGGCCATCTGTGGCCGGGCGACAACGGAGGGCGATGGTTGTTGTCGGGAGCATCCAATGACTGGACGCTCGGGCTGCGTTACGGTACCCCGCTCATCTCGAAGGAGAGCGGGAGGGAACGGCAATGTTTGAGCACGGGGATGTCCCCAGCGGCGTTTCGCGCCGCCGCTTCCTGGGTTACCTGATCGCCGGCCCGACGGTGATCGCGGGCGCGCAGCTCGTCGGCGCGGCGCCGGCGCAGGCGGCGCTCCCCACCGTGCAAGCGGTCGACGCCTACGACCTCAGCGACCTGCTCAACGACGCCGCTCTGGCGACGTCGGGACTCATCACCGTGGCCGTAAACGGCGACGGCACCGTGTCCTTTGCCCTCCCGCGCGCCGAGGTGGGCCAGGGGATCACCACCGCCGTGGCGATGACCATCGCCGACGAGATCGGCGTCACCGTCGAGGACGTCAAGGTCACCCTGGCCGACGCCCGGCCCGAGCTCGTGTGGAACCAGCTCACCGGGGGCTCGAACTCGATGCACTCGATCTTCACCCCGGTGCGTGTCGCCGCCGCCACCGCGCGCGGGCAGCTCACCCACGCGGCGGCCGCCGCGCTCGGCCACCCCGCCTCGAGCCTCACCGTCCGTGACGGCGTGATCACCGCGCCCGACGGGCGCTCGGCCACCTTCGCCGAGCTCACCGCCCGGGGCGCGGTCGCCAAGAACCGGGCCGTCCGCCCCCAGCTCAGGGCCCTTTCGCTCGTCGGCACCTCGCAGGCGCGCGTCGACGGGCACGACATCGTCACCGGCGCGAAGCCGTTCACCATGGACCTGGTCGTCCCCGGCGCCCTCCCGACGATGCTGTGCCGGCCGCCGACCATCAACGGCACGGCGGTCTCGGTCGCCAACACGGCCGCCGTCCTCGCCATGCCCGGCATCACCGACGTGGCCATCATCCCGCACACGACCTACGTCCCCGGCGGCGTGGCGGTGCGCGGGCAGACGTTCGGGCAGTGCATCGACGCCGTCGATGCCCTCCAGGTGACGTGGGGCCCCGGCTCGGTCGAGGGCAAGTCAGACCAGGACGTCGCCCGCGACCTCGCCGCGGCCGAGCTCCCGCTCACGCCCGCGCTGGGCTCGACGCTCGAGCAGGTGTTCACCTTCCACTTCCGTCCCGGCGACCCGCTCGAGACCAACTGCGCGATCGCCAACGTGAGCAAGAACAGCGCGGAGATCTGGGCGAGCCTGAAGTCGCCGATCGCCTTCCAGGAGCAGGTGGCGACCAACCTCGGGCTGGCGCCGGGCAACGTCACCGTGCACGTGACCCAGGGCGGGGGCTCGTTCGGCCGCCATCTCTTCTCCGACGCCGCCTACGAGGCCGCCGCGGTCTCCCAGCGCCTGGGCAAGCCCGTGAAGCTGATGTGGCACCGCACCGACAATTTCCGCCAGGGACGCGTGCACCCGATGTCGACCTCGCGCGTCCGGGTCACCTACGGTGCCGGCCAGGTGATCGCCTTCGACCAGCGCCATACGAGCGTGGCCACCGACTTCACCCACGGGCTCGGCGAGGTCCTCACCTCGATGCTCGCCTCGGCTCCGCTGGGGGACCTCGGCTTCGCCGAGGCGATCTTCACCCTGACCCAGAACGTCCCCTACAACTTCGGGGTCGTCACCCAGCTCCTCAACGAGATCTACCAGTTCGACACCTTCAACACGAGCAGCGTCCGCAACATCTACAGCCCCGAGGTCGTCACCGCCACCGAGCTCATGGTCGACCAGGTGGCCAAGACCATGGGCCAGGACGCCTACCAGTTCCGCCGCTCCTTCATCCGCGACCCCCGCCTCCTCGCCGTCCTCGACAAGGTCGCCCAGGTCGGCGGCTGGGGACGCACCATGCCCGCCGGGACGGCCCAGGGGCTCGGGCTCCACAGCGAGTACAAGAGCGCCGCCGCCTACCTCGTCGAGATCGACTGCACCCCCGCGACGGTCAACCGCAAGGTGACCGACGGGTACACGGGCCCGCGGGTGACCAAGGTCGTCGCCGCCGTCGACACCGGTCTCGCCATCAATCCGCTCGGGCTCCAGGCCCAGATGATGGGCGGGGCGATGGACGGGATCGCCCAGGCTCTGAGCTACAGCCTCCATCTCACCAACGGGCACTTCGAGGAGGGGAGCTGGGACCAGTCCTACTACACGCGCCAGTGGAACACCCCGCTCGACATCGAGGTGATCGTCATGCCGCCCACCACCGGTGTCCCCGGCGGCGCCGGCGAGCTCGGCGTCGCGTCCTCGATGGCCGCGGTGGCGTGCGCCTACGCGCGCGCGACGGGAACCCTGCCCACGAGCTTCCCCATCAACCACGACGCCCCGCTCGGGTACACCCCCTACCCGACGGTCCCGCCCGTGCCCGACCCGCCGACCCACGGCATCGCCTGAGGGGAGCCCGCATGCCCACGACGACCCACACCTTCATCCTCAACGGCAAGCACGTCAGCGTCCAGTGCGACGGCGGCGTCCACGTCCTCTGGGTCCTGCGCGATCTCCTCGGCGTCACCGGCCCCAAGTACGGCTGCGGCCTCAATGTCTGCAAGGCGTGCACCAGCCACCTCAACGGCAAGGCCTTCCACCCCTGCTCGGTCGCCATCTCGGAGATCAAGCCCACCGATGAGATCGTCACCATCGAGGGCCTGGCGGCGACGGTGGGCAAGGCCCTGCACCCGATGCAGCAGGCGTGGCTCGACTTCGACGTCGCCCAGTGCGGCTATTGCCAGCCGGGACAGATCATGACCGCGGTGGCCCTCGTCGAGCAGGTCCAGGCCGAGGGGCGCCAGGTCACCGAGGCCGATCTCGACGCGATCCGCAACGTCTGTCGCTGCGGGACCTACTTCCGGGTCCGCGAGGCGATCATGGCTGGGGCGGGCCAGCCCGGGTGCCCGGCGGCGACCGGGAAGCTGAGCGGCGAGACGCTCGGGCTCGTCAAGCTCGGGATGACGCGCAAGCAGGCGCGACACGCCTACCAGCACAGCTCGAACCGCCACAAGAGCTATGAGGACTTCTTCTGCCTGAGTCCGGCCGGTGTCCGCGTCGGCTACGCGTCACGCGCGCTGCTGGAGACGCTCCCCGCCCACAAGCGGCACAAGTTCGAGGGCCGGGTGGTGTGGGCATCGACCTCCAACCCCTTCTACGAGGTGCATGGCGTCAGACCGGGCGCCACCCTGGCCTCCGCCCATAAGCACCTCAAGCTCACCGGCCCGTTCTACCTCGGCCTCAACCGCTGGTACCTGGCGCCCAACGGCAAGTCCACCGCCGTGCTCAAGGTGCGCAAGGACAAGGTCGAGGAGATCGGGATCGGCGACAAGGCGCTCACCGCGGGCCACCCCGCCCAGCGGGCGTTCCTCAGAAGCTTCTCGTGAGCCTGCCCGCCAGCGGCAGCTCGGCCGGCGAAGGCAGGGCATAGCCGGCGACGCTGAGGGCGACGAGGAGGTCGAGGACGTCGGCCAGCCGGTGAAGATCGCAACCCGTGCGCTCCTCGATCTTCTTCAGGCGATAGCGGGCGGTGTTCACGTGCACGAAGAGCCGGTCGGCGGCGGCGGTGGCGCTGAGGTCGGCGGCCACGTAGGCGGAGAGCGTGCGCGCGAGCTGCCCGCCGGCCGCGAGATCCTCGGCGACGAAGGCCCGCACCTTGGGCGCGATCAGCCGGCTCGCGGTGTCGCGGCCGAAGGCGGTGAGCGAGTCGAAGGCGCGCATGAGCGGGAGCACGAGGACGCCGCCGTCGGGCCCCAGGCGCTCGACCGCCTCGCACACCTCGCGGTAGGCGATGGGAACCTCGGCGAGGCTGGCCTGCTCGGTGCTCGCCGCCACCGCGAGGCGCACGCCGCGCTTGAGGAACGACTCGCAGAACGCCGTCACCGACGCCTCGAGCTGGGCGTAGTCGATCCCCGCCGCCGCCATCACCAGCACCACGTCCTCCTGGCGCACGACGACGAAGGGCCGTAGTCCGCCGCCGCCCGCCGCTCGGGCCAGCGAGGAGGCGAGCGCGCGCATCACCGTCTCCTCGCCGCCGCTGAGGGCGCGGGCGAGCACGATCAGGCAGTTGCCGTCGAACTCCAAGCCGGCGGCGCGGGCCGCATCGAGCTTCGGTCCCGGCCGGGGGGCGTGTCCGTCGAGGAGGTCCTCGAGCAGGTCTCGGCGCACCTGCTCTCCGCGGGCGTGGTCGAGCCGCTCGGTCTCCACGTAGACCTCGGCGGCGTGGGTGGCGGCGACGTTCATGTAGCGCATGATCACCCCGGCCACGGAAAGCGCCGCCGCACGCGTCTCGTCGTCGGTCGCCTCCTCGACCACGGCGCGCCAGAACACGAGCTGGTACACGCGGAAGGCCTGCATGAAGGAGGCGAGGGGAACGCGTCCCACGCGCTTGGTGGCGTGGGGCCGGACGAAGAGGAGATCCTCGCCGTCGAGCGAGTGCAGCTCGGCGATGCACTGCACGAGGGTGACGTGGTGCTCGTCGACGTGGGCACGGAGGTCGGCGACGAGGTCGAGGTCGTCGATCTCCGCGTAACCGGAGATCTCGGTGCGGATCGCCTCCACCCCGGCGTCGACGAGCTCCCCACGGCGGCGGGTGAGGATCTCCACCAGGCGCATGCGCGCCGCCTCGGTCGGGTCACCCTCGGCAACGGCCGCGCTCGCGGTCGGCAGGCTGCTCACAGTGGTCATAATGCTCCCCCCTCCGCTCTCTACGTTACCGGGGATGACGGGCCGTGGCGCCGACTGCTCGCTGATCGTCGCCAACGGCTCGTAGCTGAGCCCCCTCAGGCGCCCTCGAGGACGAGGACGAGGTCGCCCTGCTCGAGGCGCCCGCCGGTCGCGGCGGCGATGCGTGCCACTCGGCCGGCATGGTGGGCGGTGATCGTCGACTCCATCTTCATCGCCTCGAGCACCGCCACGGGCTCGCCCTCGGCGACCTCGTCGCCCTCCTTGACGCGGATGGTGACGATGCCCGCCAGCGGTGCCGCCACGTGGTCGGGGTCCTTGGGATCGGCGCGCTCGACGGCGACCGAGCTCACCTGGACCGACTCGTCGCGTACGTCGATCGGGCGCAACTGGCCGTTGAGGCGCGTGAGCACGGTGCGCATGCCGCGCGCATCGGGCTCGCCGATCGCCTCGAGGCCGACCATCAGGCGCACGCCCGGCTCGAGGTCGACGGCGTGCTCCTCGTCCTCCCTGAGGCCGTAGAGAAAGGGCAGGGTGGGAATCACGGACACGTCGCCGTAGTGCGAGCGCGCCTCCTGCTGGTCGCGGAAGGGCCCGGGGAACATGAGCTCGGAGAGCGCCGCTCGCCGCTCGGGGCCGGGTCCCGGGAGCGGTGCGGCCTCGTCCTGCGCGTTGTCGCCGGCGTCGTTCTGCCCGGCTCCGCGGAGGGCGCGTTCGGCGAAGGGCTCGGGGAGTCCGCCGGCGGGCTCGCCGAGCTCCCCGCGCAAGAAGGCGAGGACCGAGTCGGGGAGGTCGAAGCGCTCTGGGTGCTCGCGCAGGTCATCCCATTCGATCCCGCCCGAGACCACGAAGAGGGCGAGATCGCCCACCACCTTGCTCGTGGGAGTGACCTTGACGATGTCGCCGAGGAGCCCGTTGGCTTGCACGTAGGCGGCCTCGATCTCCTCGAAGCGCTCGCCGAGCCCGAGGGCGATCGACTGCTGGCGGAGATTGGTGAGCTGGCCGCCGGGGATCTGGTGGCGATACACGCGCCCGGTGGGGGCGCGCATGCGGGTCTCGAAGGGCGCGTAGCTCGTGCGCACCGCCTCCCAGTAGGGCTCGAGGTCGAGCAGGGCGCCGAGCGAGAGGCCGGTGGCCCGGTCGGTGAAGTCGGTGGCACTGACGATCCCCGAGAGCGTCGGCTGGCTCGTGCGACCCGCCATCGGCGCCGCCGCGCCGTCGATGGCGTCCACGCCCGCGTCGATGGCGGCGAGATAGGTGGCGAGCTGCCCGCCGGCGGTGTCGTGGGTGTGCAGGTGCACGGGCACGTCGAACTCCTGGCGCAGCCGGGTCACCAGCGTGCGCGCGGCGGGGGCGCGGAGGAGTCCGGCCATGTCCTTGATGGCGAGGATGTGCACGCCCGCGTCCACCAGGCCCGCGGCTACCCGCAGGTAATAGTCGAGGGTGTACACGCGCTCGGCGGGGTCCGAGAGGTCGCCGGTGTAACACACCGCTCCTTCGGCGACGGCCCCCGACTCGATGGTGGCGTCGATCGCCGCGCGCATGGGCTCGACGTTGTTGAGCGCGTCGAAGATGCGGAAGATGTCGATACCGGTGGCCGTCGCCTCGGCCACGAAGGCGCGCACCGCTGCTTCTGAGTAGTGCTCGTAGCCGAGCAGGTTGCGTCCGCGCAGGAGCATCTGCAGGCACTGGTTGGGCATGCGCTCGCGGAGTAGGGCCAGGCGCTCCCACGGGTCCTCGGAGAGGAAGCGCAGCGCGACGTCGTAGGTGGCCCCGCCCCACACCTCCTGGGAGAACATCTGCGGGAGCAGGTGGGCGATGTGGGGGGCGACGACGGTCATGTCGAAGGTGCGCATGCGCGTGGCCAGCAGAGACTGGTGCGCGTCGCGCAGAGTGGTATCGGTGACCCCGAGCGCGGTCTCCTCGCGCAGCCACCGCGCGAAGCCGGCGGGCCCGAGCTCGAGCAGGCGCTGGCGCGACCCGGGCGGCGGGTCGCCGTCGGGGAGTGCGGGCAGCTTCGAGGCCGGGTCGGCGACCGAGGGAGCGGGGCCGTTGGGGCTGTTGACCGTCACCTCGGCGAGCCGGCGCAGGAGGCGCGAGGCGCGGTCACCCCGCGTGCTCACCGCCGTCAGGCCGGGATGCTCGTCGACGAACGTCGTGTAGGTGTGACCGGCGCGGAACTCGGGATCGTCGAGCACGGCGCGCAGGAAGGCCTGGTTCGTGCTCACGCCGCGGACGCGGACCTCGTCGACGGCGCGCCGGGCCCGCGCGATCGCCGTGCGCAGATCCTCGCCGCGCGCCGTCACCTTGAGGAGCAGGGAGTCGAAGTAGGGGGAGATCTCGGCGCCCACGTAGGCGGTGCCCTCGTCGAGGCGGATGCCGGCCCCGCCGGGGGCGCGGTAGGCGGAGATGCGCCCGGTGTCGGGGCGAAAGTCCGCGGAGGGGTCCTCGGTGGTGATCCGGCACTGCAGCGCCACCCCGCGCTGGCGCAGCGCGTCCTGGCGCAGCCCGAGGTCGGCGAGCGTGGCACCGCCGGCGATGAGGAGCTGCGAGCGCACGAGATCGACGTCGGTGGTCTCCTCGGTCACCGTGTGCTCGACCTGGATGCGGGGGTTCATCTCGATGAACACGTGCTCGCCGTGCTCGGGGTCGACGAGGAACTCCACTGTGCCGGCGTTGACGTATCCCACCTCGCGGGCGAAGCGCACGGCGTCCGCGCACAGCCGGTCGCGGAGGTCGGGGTCGAGGTTGGGCGCCGGGGCGAGCTCGATGACCTTCTGGTGGCGGCGCTGGACCGAGCAGTCGCGCTCGAACAGGTGCACGACGTTCCCCTCGGCGTCGGCGAGGATCTGGACCTCGATGTGCCGGGGGCGGACGAGCGCCTCTTCGAGATAGACGGAGGGGTCGCCGAACGCGCCTTCGGCCTCGCGCATCGCCGAGTGCGCCAATTCCTCGAGGTCGCCGGGATCGGTGACGAGACGCATTCCCCGGCCGCCACCACCCTCGGCGGCCTTGACGAAGAGCGGAAACGACATGCCCTCGGCGGCGGCGGGGGCATCGGCGGCGTCGGCGAGGACCTCCGAGGCCTTGAGCACGGGGACGCCGGCGCGGCGGGCGGCCTCGCGGGCGCGCACCTTGTTGCCCGCGGCCGCCAGCACCGGGGCGGGAGGGCCGACGAAGGTGATGCCCGCACGCGCACACGCGCGGGCGAGCTCGGGGTTCTCGGACATGAAGCCGTAGCCGGGGTAGATGGCGTCGGCGCCGATGCGCTGAGCCAAACCCACCACCAGGTCGATGTCGAGGTAGGCGCGCACGGGGTGCCCGGCCTCGCCGACCTCGTACGCCTCGTCGGCCTTGACGCGGTGCACGGAGCCGCGATCGTCGGGCGTGTAGAGGGCGGCGCTGGCGATCCCGAGCTCGTATGCCGCGCGAAAGGCGCGGACGGCGATCTCACCCCGGTTGGCGACAAGGACCTTCGTGAACATGCGCTCACAGTACACACGGATTAACTACTGGATGTCGTTGCGGGTGAGCTACGGATCGGTTCGGCAATCATGCGCCGATAGCTGTCCCATGACACCCTCTCGCCGCCCGGGTCGCGACGACGGCGCGCGTCCGCGCGCACCGTGGGTGCCGATGGCCGCGGCGATGGCCGCCTACATCCTCCTCTACGGCGCCTGGCAGGTGCTCCGTTGGCCTGCGGGACACCCGGAGCTGGTGAGCGACGTGTTCTCCATCCTTGTGGGGCTGTGCGCGAGCTATGCCGCGTGGCAGGCATCGCGGCGCTGTCGCGAGCAGCCGCGCCTGCGCTGCGCGTGGCTGCTGCTCGCGTCGGCCTCGGCCAGCTATCTGGCCGGGAACATCGTGTGGATGTTCTACGAGCTCGCCGGCGAGCTTCCCTACCCGTCGGCGGCCGACGGCTTCTACCTCCTCTTCTACCCGCTCATGCTCTGCGGGCTGCTGCGCTTCCCGGCCCCGCGGCGCACGCTCGGGGAATCGCTGCGGCTCGTCCTCGACCTCGCCGTCGTGGCCATCGGCGGCGCCGTCATCGTCATCTACGTGGTCCTCGGCCCCACGGTGATCGGGAGCGGGCCCGACATCCTCCAGACGGCGTTCTCGATCGCCTATCCGGTCGGCGACGTCGTCCTCCTCGTGGGACTCGCCTCGGTGCTCCTGCGGGGGAGCACGAGCGCGAGCGACCGCGCGCTCCAGTTCATCGCCGCCGCCTTGACCTTCGTCGTCGTCGCCGACCTCGCCTACGGGTACATCACTCTGCACTCCGTCTACCACGGCGGCGACCCCGTCGACGCGCTGTGGATGGTCGCGACGGCGCTCTTCGCCGTCGCCGCCGCGGCGCAGCGCGCGCCCGATCCGGCGGTCGATCTCACCCCGACCGAGCCCGACCGAGCCCGCGCGAGCTGGGCGCCCTACCTCGCCGTCGCCGCGACCTTCGGGCTCCTCATCGTCAGCCTGCGCCACGAGGAGCTCTTCCCCGGCCTCATCCTCGTCCTCGCCGCCGTCGTCCTCGCCACCCTGGTCTCCATCCGCCAGTTCCTCGCCCAGCGTGACCTCCTGCACACCCAGGGGCGCCTCAGCCACCAGTCCGTGCACGATGCGCTCACCTGCCTTCCCAACCGCGCCCTGGTCATCGACCGGGCCGAGCAGATGCTCGCCCGCGCGCGCCGCCTGCAGACGCCGGTGGCGGCCCTCTACGTCGACCTCGACGGCTTCAAGCACATCAACGACAGCTTCGGGCACGCCGCCGGCGACCAGGTCCTGCGGGTGATCGCGCAAAGGCTCGCCCAGGTCGTGCGCGAAGCCGACACCGTGGGCCGCCTGGGCGGCGACGAGTTCGTCGTCCTCCTCCAGGACCTGACCTTCGACGCCGGCCCCGAGCTCGTGGCCGAGCGCATCTGCGAGATCCT
>DASZKU010000296.1:0-10991 GCA_035552815.1 Solirubrobacteraceae bacterium
GGCTCGCCTCCCAGCATCGCACCCGCGCCCGCGACTTCGGCGCCAGCCGAAGTCGCAATGGAACCGGCGTCAGCCGGGTCCACGGGACCGGCGTTAGCCGGGTCCACCGCGCCGGCCTTCGAGCGCCGCGCCGTCCTCCGCGGCGAGCGCCACCGGCTCGTCGCCGAGGTCCGCCGCCGCGCCGGCTCGAGCCACCGCGAGATCAACGCCTGGCTCAACCGCCGCGTGGGGATCACCAGCGTCGAGGACGCGACGATCGAGGAGCTCGAGCGCTCGGTCGAGCTCCTCGTGGGGAAGCTCACCGGGCGGCGGCGCCCCTGAGCGCCGCCGCGGCGCGGCGGGACCGGGCGGCGAGGAGGCGCGGCGGCGAGGAGGCGCGGCGGCGAGGAGGCTCGCCGGGCGAAGGGACCCGGCGGCGAAGCGCTGTCTCCTGGTCCCGCTATGCGCGCCTGAGCGACATCGGTTCGCCCCCGCCTCGCTCGCTACGCTCTCCGACAGACATGATCAGCACGAACCAATTCAAGAACGGCAATCACATCGACGTGGACGGGACCGTTTTCAAGATCCTCGAGTTCCAGCACGTCAAGCCCGGTAAGGGCGGGGCGTTCGTGCGCACGAAGCTGCGGCGCTCTAGCGACGGGAACGTGATCGACCGGACGTTCCGGGCGGGGGAGAAGTTCCGGCCGGTGCGGACCGAGGTGCGGAAGATGCAGTTCCTCTACCGCGACGGCGGCGATGCCCACTTCATGGACACCGAGTCCTACGAGCAGCTGGTGATCCCGGTGGCGGCGATCGACGAGGCACTGCGCTTCGTCCGGGACTCCGACGAGGTCGAGGTCCTCTACATCGACGACGAGCCGGCCGATATCCAGCTTCCCAGCGCCGTGGACCTGAAGGTCACCCAGACCGAGCCGGGCCTGCGCGGCGACACCGCCTCGGGCGGCGGCACCAAGCCCGCGGTGCTGGAGACGGGCGCCAGCGTCCACGTGCCGCTGTTCGTCGACGTCGGCGACGTGCTCCGCGTCGACACGCGCTCGGGCGAGTACATCTCTCGTGCGTAGGCGTGATCAACGCCGGGCCGCCGTGTGGGCGCTCTACCAGAGCGACCTCACCTCCCGGCCGCTCGAGGAGACGCTGCCGCGGGACGTCCACGCGTTCACGCGCGCCCTCGCCTACGCCGCCCAGGATCGCCAGCAGGAGTTCGACGAGCTCATCGGCCGCCATGCCAGCGGCTGGTCGGTCGAGCGGATCGCGCCGCTCGAGCGCTCGATCCTCCGCGTCGGCGTGCTCGAGCTCCTGTACCCCGACGCCGTGCCCGGCGAGCAGCCGATCCCGCCCGGGGGCGCGATCGACGAGGCGGTCGAGACCGCCAAGCGCTTCTGCGGCGCCGACGCGCCGGGGTTCGTCAACGGGATCCTCGCCGCAGTGCTCTCAGAGCGCGAAGCCCTGCCCCACTGACGCCGTCGGCCGCTCAAGCGTCACAGGAGGCGCGCCGATGAACGAACGGCATGGATGCCACGCTTCCGGCACCGCCTGGCGCCCCGAATAGCGCCGCGAACGCCGACAACCCCGCCCCCGCGCCGGTCTCTGCTGCGCCGAGGCGAGCCGCCGCCGCACGGCGTGGCGAGACGCTCGCCCTCGGGGCGATCGCGTTAGCTCTGCTCGTCGTCGCCTTCGTGCCCTTCGTGACCACGGCGATCGATGCCGCACGCCATCACCGGGTGTTCCTCGGGGCGACGGGGCAGTACCCGATGGACGCGCTGCAGTACCTGTCCTGGGTCAGCGACGCCCACAACGGCCTGATTCGCAACCTGTTCGGCTCCGCTCATGACCGAGCTCTGTTCGTGCATCCGATGTGGTCGCCGGCCGGGTGGATCCAGGCGGCGACGGGCGTCGGTGACGCGGCGATCATTGCCTTCTGGACCGTAGTCGCGGGTGCCGTCCTCTTCGCCGGCGTCGTCCGCCTCGCATGGCGCTACATCCCCTCCGAGTTGCCATGGCGGCGCCCGGCCGCCGTCCTCGTCGCCGTCTTCGGCGGTCTCACTCCGGTGGCGCTGTACCTGCAGCGGAGCGATCGCTTCTTCGACCTCGCTCGCGCGGGAGGGGACCTCGTCCCCGTAGCCTCGCTGTGGGAGTACAGCCCGCTCGTCATCGCCCTCGGCCTGATGCCATTCGCCATCGAGGGGGTCGAGCGCCTCCTCGCCGGCGAGGGCCGCCGGCGAACGGCCGCCGCCACCGCCGTGCTCGGACTGGGGATCACCTGGCTTCATCCCTGGCAGGGCGCCACCTTCATCGTCGTCGTCATCGGCCTCGTCCTGTGGCGCCGCTACGACCGCGAGCAGGGATCTCCGCGCCTGCCCGCCCTCGTCGTCGTCGCGGCGGCGACGGCCCTGCCCCTCGGCTACTACCTCGTCCTCAGCCGCGTCGATCCTGGGTGGGCGGTGTCCGAGCGCACATCCGTGGCCGCGCGCATCCCCTGGCAGGAGGTGGCGGGCGGGCTCGTTCCGTTGGCGCTCATCGGCGCCGTCGCGGCCCGGCGCGTCATTCACGACCGGGCGGCGCGAGGTCTCGTGCTGTGGGCGGCGGCGACGCTCGTCGTGGCCGGGGTGAGTCCGTCGGGTCAGTCGCGGGCGATCGCCGGCGTCGCCATCCCCGTGGGAGTCCTCGCGGTCAAGGCATGGCCGACGGCCCGGCGCTCGCCACGCCGCATGATCGCCGCAGCGGCGGCTCTCCTCGCGCTTCTCGCTCCCACGGCGGTCTTCGTGATCGACCTGTTCGGCAGTCTCCGGCCACCCTCCGTCGCCGTCGACGAGGAGCTCAATCCCAGCGACGTACGGGCCGCCAGGTTCGCCGCCACCCTCGCCGGACCCGAGCCCATCCTCAGCACCCCGGAACTCGGCACCGCCATCCCCGCCCTCACCGACAAGCCCACCTGGGTCGGTCACCCGGTGTGGACGCCGAACACGGTGGCGCGATGGATCGCCGCCACCAGCCTGTTCTCCGGGTCCATGACCACCCAACACGCCCGCGCCTTCGTCACCTCGACCGCCGCCCGGGTGCTCGTCGAGCCGTGCGCGTCGAGCGTCCGGCTCGAGCCCGCACTCGCGCCCCTTGGCTTCCGCGAGCTCACCTTCGGCTGCGCCCACGTCTACACACGAGCTAAGACCTAAGTAGGAAGCGCTCGCACGCGACCGCCGCGACGACGACAATGCGGTTATGAGATTGCTTGTCGTCGATGACGACCGCGCGCTTCGCGATGTGCTCAGGCGGGCGCTCAGCTTGGGCGGGTACGACGTGAGGATGGCGGAGTCCGGGGCGGGAGCGCTGGCCGAGATCGCCGGCGCCGTGCCCGACGCCGTCGTCCTCGACATCGGCCTGCCCGACATCGACGGACTCGAGGTGTGCCGGCTCCTGCGCCGGGAGGGCAACCGCGTCCCCGTGCTCATGCTCACCGCCCGGGATGCCGTGGCTGACCGGATCGACGGCCTCGACGCGGGCGCCGACGACTACCTGGTCAAGCCCTTCGACATCGACGAGCTCAAGGCGCGGCTGCGCGCGCTCCTGCGCCGCGCGGGCGCAGACGGGGGGACCGAGGGGCTCGCCTTCGCCGAGCTCACCCTCGACGCCGGCCGGCACGGCGTCGTCGTCGGCGAGCGCTTCGTGGAGCTCACCCGGACGGAGTATCAGCTCCTCGAGCTCCTGCTCCTCAACCCGCGGCGGGTGCTCCCGCACAGCCTCATCTACGACCGGGTGTGGGGCTATGACTTCGGCCCGACCTCGAATGCGCTGCGCGTGTACGTCGGGTATCTGCGGCGCAAGCTCGAGGACGCGGGAGCCCGCCCCCTCATCCACACCGTCAGGGGGGTCGGTTACGCGCTGCGGGAGCCCAACGAGTGAGCCTGCGCGCCCGCATCGGCGCCGCGGCGGGGATCGCTGTGGCGCTGGCGGTCATCGCGGTGGCGGTGAGCGCCTACGCGGGGACGCGCTCGAACCTGCTGGGAGGGATCGACCAGCAGCTCCACACGCTCACCAGAGACGTGCTCATGCGCAACGGAGCCCCGGGCACGGGACCTCCGGGACAGAATGGGCCGCCTCAGGGCAACGGCGGCCAGCCCCAGAACGGGGGCGGCCCGACCGGCGCCGGCGGGAGTGCCGTCAGCACCTCCTCGAACAGCGCTCCGCTCTTCCCCCAGCGCACCAACTCGGGTGACTGTGACAACGGCTTCGGGATCGACCTGCGCAGTGGGAGCTTCGGCGGCGACACCGGGTTCTATGAGCTGATCACGCCGCGGGGCCATGTGTGCCTGGCCAGCCAGGAGACGAAGACGGTTCCCGCCGACGCACAGGCGCGGGCGCTCGCCGCCAAGGGGCAGGGCTCGTACCTGACCGACAAGCAGGTCGGCACTTATCACCTGCGCGTCCTCGTCACCGGTGTGGGCAGCGCGGGCGCCCTGGCCGTCGCGCTGCCGCTCAACGACGTCGACACGACCCTGCACAGCCAGCTCCTCCTGCTCCTGGCCATCGGCGCGGCGGGGATCGTCCTCGCCGCCGCGCTCGGGATCCTGGTGGCCCGGACGGCGCTGACGCCGATCGCCCGCTTCACTCGGCGGACCGAGGCCGTCGCCTCGGGTGCTGACCCCTCCCAGCGCCTCGACGTCAAGGGCCGCGACGAGCTGGCGAGGCTGGCGGGCACCTTCAACAGCACCCTCGACGCCCTCGAGCGCTCGGTCGAGTCCCAACGTAATCTCGTCGCCGACGCGAGCCACGAGCTCCGCACTCCGATCGCCACCCTACGGGCCAACCTCCAGCTCCTGCGCGAGGAGGAGCGCCTCTCGCAGCTCGATCGCGACGCGTTGCGCGAGGACATGATCTCCGAGCTCGACGAGCTCACGGGCCTGGTCGGCGACGTCGTCGAGCTCGCCCGCGGCCGCCAGCCGACGGCGGAGCTCCATGACGTCCGCGTCGACCTCGTTGCCGGCGACCTCATCGAGCGCACGACCCGGCGCGCGCCGGGCCTGACCTTCAACGCCGGCCTCGAGCCCACCCTGGTGCGCGGGGAGGCCGACCGGATCGGCCGCGCCGTCAACAATCTCCTCGACAACGCGCGCAAATGGAGCCCGCCCGACGGAGTCATCGACGTCGAGCTGCGCGACGGCACGCTCACCGTGCGCGATCACGGACCGGGCTTCCACGAGGAGGACCTGCTCTACGTCTTCGATCGCTTCCACCGCGCCAAGGACGCCCGTGGCAAGCCCGGATCCGGCTTGGGGCTCGCGATCGTGCGCCAGGCGGCCGAGGCGCACGGCGGCTTCGCCAAGGCCGCCAACGCCGAGGGCGGCGGCGCCGTGCTCAGGGTGAGCTTCGGGCCGCCGCTGCCCCTGGCCGATGAGCCCGAGCCTGAAGCGCAGGAGCGATCGCGCCCCTACGCGGGCGGAGCCAACGCCCCGAGCTAGACGACGTCCCGGAAGCTGACCAGGGTGAGGCCGAGCGCCTCGACCTCCTCGCGCAGCCCGGGCTCGGTGAGGGTGGCGAGCTCGACCGCCCGCTCCTCGAGATAGCTCGAGCGCAAGTCCCCGATGACCTTGGCCGGATGGCAGCCGAGCTCGCTCACCCCGGCGCGCGCCTCGCCCGCGAGGAGGTCGAGGAGAAAAGGACGGCGGATGCGCTCGAGGTTCGTCGCTCCGTCGTCGTCCTGTCCCCAGAATCCGCCGAGGTAGGCGACGCGGCCGTCGTGGCGGACGGGCACGGCGAGAGGCTCGGCGAGGGCGCGGAAGAGCTCGAGGCGGCCGTCGCCGCTGTGGACGTGGTGGTGGGAGTCGACGTGGGTCGGCTCTCGTCGCGTCAGCGTCCGGAAGCGCTCGAGCTCGCGGGCGAAGAGCTTGGTCGCCTGCGCGGGGTCGTCGAGGTCGTGGACGCCGTCGTCCTCGAAGTGCAGGCCCACCGACAGGGCGGGATGGCCGGCGAGCAGGCTCGCCGCGTGCTCGGCGCCGGGGCGGTTGACCATCAGGCTCGCGCTGGTGACGATCCCGTGCGCGTGGGCGTCGAGGATCCCCTCGTTGACCCCCGGGCTCATCCCCAGGTCGTCGGCGTTGACTACGAGCCGCCGCCCCACGTCCATATCCGGTAATTCTCAGCCCGCGGAGTGGTTTCCTGCAGGGTTGATCGGATAAGCGTTGATCTTTCCGTGCACAACTTGTCGGGTCGACGGAGCGCACCGAGTCTGTGCGTGGGACGTGCTGGCGCGTTCCCCGAGTGGGCAGCCTCGCCTGGCGCGCCCGCCCGCCGGCACTCCCAAAATGGTGCTCGGCCAGCCTTCGGGCTGGCCGAGCCTAATTCTTGCCGGCCGCCCAATGCTCGATGAGCCGGCGAGCGATGGAGACCTGGCCCGGGAGCTCGAGCCCGGTGCCCTCGCCGCGGATCGCCGCACGCGCCTGCGCGAGGGTGAACCAGCGAACGTCCTCGAGCTCGCCGTCCCCGGCCGTGGGCTTGCCGCCGGGCGACCGGGCCTCGAACCCGAGCATGAGCGAGGACGGGAAAGGCCACGGTTGGGAGGCGACATAGCGCGCATCGGCTACCTCGATGCCCGACTCCTCGCGCACCTCGCGGGCGACCGCCTCCTCGAGGGTCTCCCCGGGCGCGACGAAGCCGGCGAGCACCGAGTAGCGGTTCGGCGGCCAGCCCGAGTGACGCCCCAGGAGCAGGCGGTCGCCGCACGCCACGACCATGATCACCACCGGGTCGGTACGCGGGAAGTGGACGGCGCCGCAGCTCGGGCAGCGCCGCGAGTAGCCGGCCTGCGCGACCTCGGTCGCGGTGCCGCAGTTCGGGCAGAAGTGGTTTGTCCGGTGCCAATTGAGGAGCGCGGTGAGGTAGGCCGCGAGGCCGCCCTCGGGGTGCGGGAGGATGGCGCCGGCCTCGCGCAACGAGACGACGCGGCCACCGCGGGTCAGCGCCTCGGCCGAGGCGCGCGGCAGGGTCTCGAGGTCGACGGCGAACAGCGCCGCGCCTCCGGCGAGACCGTCCCCCTCGAGCCCGAGGAGGATCGGGGCGGCGATGGCGGCACCGGCCGCCGTGAGATCCGCGAGCGGCCGTCGCATCAGCTCGGGCTCCTCGCCTTCGCGCACGAGCACGCCCTCGCGGCTCGCGAACACGGCTCTGCTGCCGGGGTCGCGCAGGCGCTCCCCGACCCACTCCGGGTCCTCGCGGGCGGTGGTGGCGCGGTCGAGCGCCATCCCCGACAGCGGCGTCTCGAGCGCCGCTATTCAGCGCTCCAGGAGGCCAGAGTCCCACTCTTGTCGGCGGCCCTGAGCTCGTTCAGGCCGCCCAGGGTCTCGCCGTCGACGATGATCTGGGGGAAGCTCTCGAGCCCGGTCACGCCGGCGAGCTCGGCCTGGAGCTCGGGGTGGGGGCCCAGGTTGACCTCTTCGAAGGCGACGCCGCGCTTGGAGAGCAGGTTCTTGGCGTGCTCGCAGAAGTTGCAGGCGTCGGTGGAGAAGAGGATGACGCGGCGCGGCACGTGGCCGAGTATAAGAGCGGCCGTGAGCGACGGCGCCTGGCTCGGTGTGGACCTGGGAACGCAGGGCGTCCGCGCCGTGGCCGTCTCCTCCAGCGGCGAGGTCCTCGCCGCGGCGAGCAGCCCTCTGAGCTCCCGTCGCGACGGGTCACGCCACGAACAGGATCCCGAGCAGTGGTGGAGCGCGCTGAGTGAGGCGAGCCGGGCGCTCACGGCGGCCACCGGCCGCGTCCCCATCGAGGCGCTCGCCATGTGCGGGACCTCGGGCACCATCGCCCTCGTCGACGCCGCCGGCCGCGCGCTCTCGCCCGGGCTCATGTACGACGACGCCCGTGCCGCCGCGGAGGCCGAGCGCGCGGGCGAAGCCGCCGGCGCGGTACTCGGGTACCGCATCCAGCCCTCGTGGGCGCTCCCCAAGCTCATGTGGCTGCTGGGCGCGGGGGGAGGCGGCGCGCGGGGGGCACGCCTCGTCCACCAGGTCGACTTCGTCGCCCGCCGGCTCGTCGGCCATCCCGTGACCGCCGACAGCAGCCACGCGCTGAAGACTGGTTATGACCTGCACCGCGACGCCTGGCCCGAGGAGGTCATGGAAGCCCTCGGCGTCCCCCCCTGGGTGCTTCCCCCGGTGGTGGGCCCGGGCAGCGAGCTCGGGCGCGTCGACCGCGCCGGCGCCGAGGCGACCGGCGTTCCCGCGGGAACGCCGGTGATCGCCGGGATGACCGACGGCTGCGCGGCTCAGCTCGCCGGCGGGCCCCTCACGGTGGGCGACTGGAACTCGGTGCTGGGGACGACGCTGGTGCTCAAGGGCGTCGCCCCGGCCCCCGTCCGCGACCCCCACGGCGCCGTCTACTGCCATCGCTCGCCCGACGGCCGCTGGCTCCCGGGCGGCGCCTCGAGCGCCGGCGCCGGCGTGCTCACCGAGCACTTCCCGGGCAGGGATCTCCCCGAGCTCGACCGCCGCGCCGCCGAGCGCGAACCCGCTTCCGTGCTCGCCTACCCGCTCGTCTCCCGTGGCGAGCGCTTTCCCTTCGCGGTGCCCGAGGCGGAGGCCTTCATGCTCGGCGAGCCCGCCGACGAGGCCGACCACTTCGCCGCGCTGCTCCAGGGCGTCGCCTACGTCGAGCGGCTGTGCCTGGACTATCTCGACGCTCTCGGCGCCCCCACCGAGGGTCAGCTCAGCCTCACCGGAGGCGCGACCCGGAGCCGCTACTGGTGCCAGCTCCGCGCCGACATCCTCGGTCGCGCGGTGCGGCTTCCCGAGCACCCCGACCCCGCCTTCGGGATGGCCGTGCTCGCCGCCTCCCGGGGCCGCAGCCTCGACGAAGCCTCCCGCGCGATGGTGCGCGCGCGCGAGGTCATCGAGCCCCGCGAGGACCGCACTGGGCGCTTTCTCGAGCCCTATGTGCGACTCGTCGAGGAGCTCGAGGGGCGCGGCTGGCTCGAGCGCAGCGTGGCCGAGCACGCCCGGAGCCGCGCTGCGCTCACGGGTAGAGGCTGACCACCTTGAAGCCGTAGTCGGTGGCGAGGCGCTCGGCGATCAGGGAGCGGTGGCACGCCTCGGGGTCGCGCTCGACGCACATGAGGGCGCCGAGGCCCTCCGCGGGCAGGGCGTCGAGGAGCTCGTCGAGGTCGGCGCGGTCGAGGATCTCGTGCACGTAGCGCTCGACGTACTCGGGCGCCAGCTCCTGGCGCGAGCGCTTGCCCACGCCGGCGGCGTCGTCGGCGGCGTACTGGAGGTGGCGGAGCTCGGTGGTGGGAGCGAGCTCAGGGAGATGCCGGTAGCCGAGCCCGGCCTCGGCGAGGGCGTGCTGGAGGCGTCTGGAGTTGGCCCACGCATACTGAGGGCCGCGGACGCCGCGGCGCTGGCGGACGTCGATCACCACCCTGACCTGCGCTCCCGAGAGCGCCGCGAGGAAGCGCTCGACGGTGGCCCCGTACACGCCGATGGTGGCGACGGCAGGGGCCATCAGTAGGCGATCTCGAGGTAGCGGGTGACGGCCGCGGTGGTGCGCCCGAGGTCGCCGGTGGCGAGCAGGTCGAGCAGCGCCCCGCGCAGGACGGCGAGCAGGAGCGTGCGCTCGCCCTCCGCGCCGCCCCCGGATCCCACCTCGGCGAGCACCGCGAGCCAGTCGCTCACCGTCTGGGTGGCGAAGCCCGCCCACGCCCCCTCGGGCTCGATCAGCGAGCGCGCGTAGCCCTCGACCCAGAGCTTGAGCAGTCCCCGGTGCTCCTCGGCGGCCAGCCACCTCCACAGCTCGGCCGCCACGCGGACGCTGTCGCCGTCCGCGCTCGCGGCGCGCGCGCGGGTCAGGAGCTCGAGCTCGTCGTCGCGCGCGCGGGTCAGGAGGGCCTGCACGAGCTCCGCCTTGCTGCCGAAGAGGAACAGGAGCACGCGGGGGGAGGAGCCGATCGCCGTGGCCAGCGGTCGCAGCGAGAGCTCGGCGAGGCCGTGCTCGAGCACGTACTGGTAGGCGCGCTCGAAGAGCTCGCTGCGGCGGGGGGAACCGGCGTGGACGGTCATTGCCCTACTCTACGCTACTGAAACGACTGTTTCAGTTCTTGAGGGGAGGTCAGAGGATGAACGGTGAGGACGAGGACACGATCCGGCGCCTGGGCGAGCCGGGCGATCTCGGCTGGGTGGTGATGTCTCACGGTGAGCTGTACGCGGCGGAATTCGGGTGGGATGCGACGTTCGAGGGGCTGGTCGTCCAGATCGTCGCCGCCTACAGCGCCGAGCACGATCCCGACCGGGAGTGCGCGTGGATCGCGCAGGTCGGCGGCCGCCGCGCTGGGTGCGTGTTCTGCGTCACCGACCCCGGCGACGCGAGCACGGCCAAGCTCCGGATCCTCCTCGTCGACCGGGCGGGGCGGGGACGCGGCCTCGGCGGCCGGCTCCTCGATACCGCGCTCGCCTTCGCGCACGCGGCCGGGTACTCGCGCGTGCGCCTATGGACGAATCATCCCCTCCTCGCGGCCCGGCATCTCTACCTGCAGCGGGGCTTCGAGCTCGTCGAGGAGGAGCCCCACCACAGCTTCGGGCGCGACCTCGTCGGGCAGGTCTACGAACTCGGCCTGTAGCTGGTGGGTCGTGTTGGGGGCGACATTGTGCCCGCTATTCGGCAAGAACGTCGCCTCCAAGCGCGCGCGGACCCCGCCAGCCGCACCGCCCGCCGCGCGGCACGCCCGCACGCCCGCACGGCCCGCACGCCCGCCCGCCCGCCCGCCGCGCGGCACGCCCGCACGCCCGCACGCCCGCCGCGCGGCACCCCCGCACGCCCGCGATCAGCCCGCTAGCGCCCGATCGTGCGCGTGAGGCCGCGTGCGCGCCCGCGCACGTCGGCGACGAGCTCGCGCACGCCCTGGAGACCGGCGCGGAGGTCCGGGTCGCCGAACTCGACCGGGAGCATCGAGTCCTGGAGTCCGGCGAGGGTGGCGTCGGCCTGGGCGGCCGCGTCGACGGCGGCGTCGATCAGGTGGC
>DASZKU010000297.1:0-12325 GCA_035552815.1 Solirubrobacteraceae bacterium
GGGGCGGCGTCGAGGGGCAGCGTCACCTTGCTCGGGCTACTCCACACTCCGCTCGCCTCGGTGGCGAACATGGCGGCACGATCGCCACTCGGGCTGTCATCGCGGTAGGTTCCGACGGCAACGCAGTTACCCGGACTGGTACACGCCACCGAGTTCAGCGCGCTGAGCTGGTTGGTCGCGGTAGGAACATCGGTGGCGCGCGGCAGCTCGCTGGCGGCGGGCCACGCGGGCACCGGCGCGGCCGCCGAAGCCGCCGAAGCCGCCGGTGCGCGGTTTACCGCGGCGATCGCGACCACCGCGAGCAGCGCAAGCACCGCTGACCGGCGGCACGTGACAGGCAGTCCCCACGAGCGAGGCATGCGTCTACGCCCCCAGATACGCGCGCTTGAGATCCTCGCTGGCGAGGAGGTCCTTGGCGGCGCCCTCGAGGACGACCTCGCCGGTGGAGAGGACGTAGCCGCGGTCGGCGATCGACAGGGCCATGGTGGCGTTCTGCTCGACCATGAGGATGGCGACCCCGGACTCGTGCACCTCCTTGATGATCCGGAAGTTCTGCTGCACGAGGGCGGGCGAGAGCCCCATCGAGGGCTCGTCCATGAGCAGGAGCCGGGGCCGCGACATCAGCGCCCGCCCCATCGCCACCATCTGCTGCTCGCCGCCCGACAGCGTCCCCGCGAGCTGGTCGCGGCGCTCGTCGAGCCGCGGGAACAGGGTGTGGACGCGCTCGAAGTCCTCCTCGAGGTTCTCCCCGCGGCGGAGCACGGCGCCGAGCTCGAGGTTCTCGCGCACCGTCATCTGGCCGAACAGGCGCCGGTTCTCGGGAACGATGGCGAGCCCCCGGGAGATCCTCGTGGGGACGTCGGCGTCGTTGACCACGTGGCCGTCGATGAGCACGCGCCCCGAGCGCGGGCGCACGATGCCGAGCACGGTCTTGAGCGTCGTCGACTTGCCCGACGCGTTGCCACCGAGGAGGGAGACGAGCTCGCCGGCGTCGACGTGGAGCGAGACGCCCTCGAGGATGCGCATCTGCCCGTAGTAGGTGGTCACCTCTTCGAGGCGCAGGAGCATCGTCACTCCTCGGCCAGGGCCTCGGGGTCGCGGCCCAGGTAGGCCTCGACGACGGCCGGGTGGGTGGCCACCGCCCCGTAGCTGCCCTCGGCGATCTTGACCCCGTGATCGAGGGCGACGACGCGGTCCGAGATCCCCTCGACGACGTGCATGTCGTGCTCGATGACGAGGATGGCGAGGCCGAGCTCGTCGCGCAGGCGGCCGATGAGCTCGGTGACCTCGTGGGTCTCGTTGGGGTTCATCCCGGCGGCGGGCTCGTCGAGGAGGAGCAGGCGGGGGCGGGTGGCGAGCGCCCGCGCGATCTCCAGGCGCCGGCGGTTGGCGTAGGAGAGGACGTAGGCGGGCTGGTCCCAGCGATAGCCCGTCAGGCGCTGGCCGAAGAAGGAGAGGACCTCCTCGGCGAGGGCGTCGACCTCGCGCTCCTCGCGCCGCGCGCGCGGGAGCCGGAGGATCGACTCCACGGGGCTGGCCCTGGTCTTCCCGTAGGTCGCCGACTTGACGTTCTCCTTGACCGACATGTTGAGGAACAGGCGCAGGCTCTGGAAGGTGCGGGCGATGCCGAGCCTGGTGATCTTGTAGGGCCGCTGGCCGGTGATCGACTCGCCGTCCAGGCGCACGTCCCCGTGGGTGGGGTCGTAGATGCCGGTGATGACGTTGAACACCGTCGACTTGCCGGCGCCGTTGGGGCCGATGACGCTGACGATCTCCTTGTCCTCGACGTGGAGGTCGAGCTCGGAGATGGCGCGCAGGCCGCCGAAGGACAAAGACAACCGGTCGAGCTCCAGCAACGGAGTCACAGATCCACCGTCTCCACCCGCCGCGTCCCCAGCAATCCCTGCGGCCGCGCCGCCATGGTGACGATGAGGATCGCCCCGATCATGATCTGGGTAGTGATCGAGGGGTTGACGATGAGCCGCGCCTCCCAGCAGCAGGCGGCGATGTACACGGTGGGGATCACCGCGAGCAGGCGCCGGGTCCCGTGCAGGCGCACGATGAGCACGAGCGCGCAGATGAGGACGACGTAGAGGATGTTGCCGTAGGTCGCCGGGCTCGCGGGAACGATCACGTAGTCGCGCACCGCCGAGCCGATCCACCCCCCGCTCCCCGGGCCTCCAGCCACCGCCGAGGAGGAGATGGCGCTGACGACGGCGTGGGCGGCGAACCCCAGCGCGACGATCGCCGCGAGCACGGCGGCGAGATGGCGCCAGGGGCGGATCCGCACGACCAGGGCGATGAGGATGAGGCCGTAGAACAGGTAGCCCGCGTCGTTGGGGCTCGAGAGCATCTGCTCGCCGATGGTGACGACGAGGCCGCCGAGGATCGCTCCGGCGATGCTCCCGACGCCGCCGAGGACCAGGCACGCGTAGATGAGGATGAGGACGTTGGCGGTGAAGTTGGTGGGGAAGACGGTGTTCTGCGGGGCAGCGATGAGCGTGCCCGCGAGCGCGGCGACGACGGCGCCGAAGGACAAGGCCATGACCTTGAGCTTGTTGACGGGAATCGTCATCGCCGCGGCGGCGAGGGGGTCGTCGCGCAGCGCCCGCCACGCGCGCCCGGTTCGCGAGGTGTCGAGGAGGTGGAGGATGGCGGCAAGGGCCACGGTCATCACCAGGGCCAGGTAGTAGTAGCCGGTCGGGCTCGTGATCTGAGCGCCGAAGCTGTGGAAGGAGTCGAGCGCGAAGATGCCGTTGACGCCGCCGAGGGTCCCCGGGTCGATGTTGTTGACGATCTCCATGAACGCCTGGCCCACGAACAGGGTGACGATGGCCAGGTAGTCGCCCGAGAGGCGCAGGGCGATGAGGCCGATGATCACCCCCACCACCCCGGCGATGACGATGACGATGGGGACCGAGGCGATCGCGGCCAGGTGGGTTCCCCCCGACCCCCCCGAGCCGGTCGCGGTCGAGGAGAGGACGGCGTAGCCGTAGGCGCCGAGGCCGAAGAAGGCGATGTAGCCGAGGTCGAGCAGCCCCGCCCACCCGACGGCGATGTTGAGCCCGAGGGCGAGCATCGCGTAGAGCAGGCTGTTGAAGGCCACCGTCTCGACGTTGACGTTGTTCAGGAGCTGGCCGGCGATGAGCCCGACCAGGGTCACGAGGGCGAGTCGCGGCCACCAGCCGAGACGAGCGTCGGCGTCGTTGACGAGCTTGCGCCAGCCCGTGCCCGGGTCGCGGCGCCCCCCGCTCTGGGCCACCCACTCGTCTACGCCGATCTGCGCCATCGCCGTTTACACCTTCTGTAGCGGAGGCCGGCCGAAGATGCCCTGGGGCCGGACGAGCATGGTCACGATGAGGATCCCGAAGACGATCAGGTCGGCGTACTTGGTCGAGATGTAGCTGAGGCTGAAGGCCTCGGCCAGGCCGATGACGATCCCCCCGATCATGGCGCCGATGATGCTCCCGATGCCGCCGACAACGGCGGCGGTGAACGCCTTGAGCCCGGCGAGGAAGCCGATGGTGTTGGTGATCTGGTCGAAGGCGAGGCCCGACATCACCCCGGCCACCCCGGCCATGGCCGAGCCGATGAAGAAGGTGAGGGCGATGGTCCGGTTGACATTGATGCCGAGCATCTCGGCGGCCTCGCGATCGGAGGCGACGGCGCGCATCGACTTGCCCAGGGTGGTGCGGTTGACGATCTGGCGCAGGCCGAAGAGCATCGCCACGCTCACCACGATGACCATGATCTCGACGATGTTGATCGTCACCCCGCCGAGATGGATGCCGCTGGTGGCGGAGATGAAGCTCTCGGTCTGGTAGCTGCGGGTGAAGCCGCCGAAGAGGAGGAGCACGGTGTTCTCGAGCACGAAGGAGATCCCCAGCGCGGTGATCAGGGGCGCGATTCTCGGCGCGTCGCGCAGGGGCCGGTAGGCGAAGCGCTCCATGGCGACGCCGAGGAGCCCGCACCCGGTCGAGGCGAGCGCGAACATGACGAGGATGAGGAGGGGGACAGGAATGCTCAGCGCGGTGGGGCCGCCGAACCAGTGGATGACGAAGTAGCCGATGTAGGCGCCCACCATGTACACGTCGCCGTGGGCGAAGTTGAGGAGCTTGAGGATCCCGTAGACCATCGTGTAGCCGAGCGCGATGAGCGCGTAGAGACAGCCCGTCTGGAGGCCGTTGACGATGGTTTGAATGAACTCCTGCATGCGTCCGGTGCGTTAGGAGGGAAAGCGCCAGCGGCGCCGCCCGCGGTCAGAGCGGGCGGCGCCACGTGGCTATGCGTCACTTGTTGGGGATCTCGACGTATCCCGTGGGGGTGATCTTGAACAGATAGCCCGGGCTACCTGTGAGATCACCGTTGGGCTTGAAGGCGACGGGCACACCCATGGGGGTGTCCGCGGGCGGGATGTTCGTCTTCTTGACAGCAGCGAGCACGTTGGCACGCGACGGCGTCTGCCCCGCTTTGCACACCGAGGAGATCGCCTTCATGATCACGTCGGTGGCCGCGTAGGTGGGCACGCCGAAGGATCCATAGGGGCCGTACTTGGCCACGCCGGAGACCAGCGACTTGTCGAGGGCGCTCGTCGCGGACGAGATGTCGGGCCCGAAGTTCGACACGTAGCTGCCGGCGATCTTGAACTGCGACGGCGAGTTGGTGCCGTCGGTTCCGAACAGCGTCGTCGTCTTGTGCTGCTGCTTGGCGTCGAGCCCGAAGGTCTGAGCGTTGGTCGCGGCCTGCCAGGGAAGCACGGTCACCGTCTCGGTCGGGTTGAGCTGCGAGGACACCAGTGAGGAGATGGCGTTGGCGAGCGTGGCACCGGTGTCGGTTCCGTTCAGGGTCTGATGGTTCACCTTGATCCCCGCCTTGGTGAAGATGGGAATCATCGTGGACACCAGGCCCTGCGAGTAGGCCTCGTTGTCGTCGATGATGAGCACGGCCTTGGGCTTGAGGTGAGCGACGATGTAGTTGGCATCCTGCGGACCCTGGACGTTGTCGTTGGGGACGACGCGGAAGAACGTGGGGTTCTTGCCGCTCGTGGTCAGAGCCGGCAGCGTCGCCGAGCCGGTGATGAAGGGCACTCCCGCCTTACCGAAGAGCGGGCCGACTGCCTCGACCTCCTGGCTACCCGCGGGGCCCACCACGGCCACCGCCGGGGAGGCGATGATCGCCTCGGTCTTGGTCACCGCCAGCGACGGGGTGAGCTGGGTGTCGTCCTGGTTGAGGGTGACATTGGTCTTGTTGGCCGCGTTGTCGTTGGCCACCGCGAGCTGGGCGAAGTGGAGCTGCTCGAGCCCGACCTGAGCGACGGGACCGGTGAACGGGCCCTCGATGGCGATCGACGCCGTGCAACTGGAGCTGGCCGTCTTCTTCGTCGTGCTACTACCGCTGCTCCCGCAGCCCGCGGCCGTGAGCGCGGCGAGCGTTGCCGCCGCCGTGATCAAGCGTTTCATCTCTGCTCCTCCTCATGTGGGGTGTACGCCGGCGTGCCGTCGGGGTAGTAGGCGGCCGCCGGCGAGCCGGCCGGACGGAACACGGCGACGATGCGCATCACCGCGTTGCCCGTGTTCTCCAGGCAGTGGACGGTGCGGGCCGGTAACTGGATGCTCGACCCGGCGCGCAAGCGATGCTCGGCGCCCTCGAAATGCATCACGCCCTCACCATCGAGGACGTAGATGACCTCGTCGTAGGTGTGGAAGTGCTCGGGCGCCCTGACCGGTGGTATGTAACCGACGAAGTGGGTGGCCGAGCGCAGTCCGCTCGCCGGGTCGGCGACGATGCGGAACTCGCGCTGGGTCGTGGCCGAGCCGCGCTCCTGATCGGCGAGGCGGCGGACGACGGCGCGCTCTGACCCGGGGCCGCCGCGCTCGGGATCGGGGATGGCCACGGCGAGGAGCCGCAGCGGCTCGGGCCCCTCGGCCACGAGGTCGTAACTCTCTCCGGGCGCGAGATAGGCACCGCTCTCGGGCTCGAGGGCATGGGAGTCACCGCCGAGGTGGAGGGCGCCCGCGCCCGCGAGGACGAAGAGGACCTCCTCGCCCTCGCCGGTCCCGCGGCGCACCGCGCCTCCCGGCTCGCACACGAGCAGGCTCTGGGCGAGCGGCGCGAACCCGGTACCGGCACCGAGCAGCGGCCGTTCACCTGCCGCGTCGCCGTCGGGCGCGGCAACGTGCGCCGGGTCAACCATGTTCCTTGAGGGTTGCCTTAAGGGTGATCTCGGTGCCGGTGAGGGCCAGTGACACCGGGCAGGTGTTCTTGGCCTGGTGGGCCAGCGCCACGAAGGTCGCCGCGTCCATGCCATCGGCGTCGCCGACGGTGTCGAGCTCGATCATGGTGATCCGGAAGCCGGCGTCGAGCTCCTCGAGGTGCACGCGCGCGGTGGTATCGACTTTGGTGGGCGGATGCCCGGCCTCGCTCATCAGGTTGGCCAGCGACATCGTGAAGCAGCCCGCGTGCCCCGCGCCGATGAGCTCCTCGGGGTTGGTGGCATGCACTCCCTCGTCGATGCGCGAGCGCAGCGTGAAGGTGCCGTCGATCGCGCCGCTGCCGACGCCCATCCTTCCCTCCCCGTCGGGAACGGGTCCCTGCCAGCTCGCATGCGCGGTACGGACGACTCGGATGCCCACGTACCCCTCTTTCGGTCCTTGTCGCCGGCTCCCTCCACATGGTCCGCGCCGGCTGAGTTTGATTTTGTACTCTTGATCAAACCACTTTCAACCGGTCGCTGTCGCCTCTGAGAGGACTCATGCGCACGATCGCTGAGGGCGACCTAACCAAGAAGGAAGTGCGCATGGCCTCAGTGCTCGGTCTCGGCGACATCGCCGCCGTCCGCCAACGCTTCTCCTCGCTCAGCACCGGCTTCACCTTCCTCGACGCCCCCGGCGGCTCCCAGGTTCCCGACGAGGTCGGCGAGGCCATCGCCCGCACCCTGCGCGAGTCCAGCGCGAACATGGGAGCCCTGTATGAGACCTCGCGGCGCGTCGGCGAGATCGTCGTCGAGGCGGAAACCAAGGCCGCGCGCTTTCTCGGCTGCCGGCCCCACGAGGTCATCTTCGGGGCCAACATGACCTCGCTGAACTTCACCCTCTCGCGCACCGCCGGGCGGGAGTTCGCGGCCGGCGACGAGATCCTCGTCTCCGCTCTGGACCACGACGGCGGCGTCGCCCCCTGGCTCGAGCTCGCCCATGACCGCGACCTCGTCGTGCGCCACGTCGAGCTCAAGGACGACACCACCCTCGACTACGACGACCTCGCGAGCAAGCTCTCCGAGCGCACCCGCGTGGTCGCCTTCGCGTGGGCGTCGAACGCGGTCGGCACCCTCGTCGATGCCCAGCGCGTGTGCGCCCTCGCCCACGAGGCGGGAGCGCTGGCGTGGATCGACGCCGTGCACTACGCGGCCCACGAGCCCATCGACGTCGCCGCGGTCGGCGCCGACGTCCTCATCTGCTCCCCCTACAAATTCTGCGGTCCCCACCTCGGCATCGCCTTCGGCCGCGAGGAGGTCCTCGAGCGCTGGCGCCCCTACAAGGTGCGTCCCGCGCCCTCGACGCCGCTCGGGCGGCGCTTCGAGACGGGCACGCCCGCCTACGAGCTCCTCGCCGGCTTCAACGCGACGATCGACTACCTCGACTCGATCGGCGGCCTGGAGACCATCCGCCCCTACGAGCGCGAGCTCGGCGAGCGCTTCCTGGCGAGCATTCCCGATCGCGTGACCGTGTACGGCCTACCGGGGATGGCGGGCCGGGTGCCCACCTTCGTCATCAACGTCGAGGGCGTGCCCGCCGCCCGCGTCGCCCAGCACATGGCCGACCGGGGGATCGCAGTGTGGGCCCACGACTCGTGGTACGCGCTCGGGCTCTACCGCCGCCTGGGCTACGAGGACGAGGCGGTGCGCCTCGGGTTCATCCACTACAACACGACCGACGAGGTCGACCAGCTCGTCGCCGAGCTCGACGCGGTGTGAGCGGTCAGCCCCCGAGCACGGGGAGGGCGAGAGCGCAGCTCGGCTTGAAGCCCGCGTCGGCGGGGCCGAGGGCATTGACGACGTCCTCGAGCGCGGTGGTGTCGTAGGGCATGGCGAGGTGGTCTGAGAGATCGAGCGGGCACTGGTCCTGGAGGGTGATGTTGGTGACCGCGGGGCCCGCGAGGAAGGCCGAGGTGTACGGGGTCACGACCTCGTCGTGGGTGCTCTCGATCACTGTGTAGCGGACCCCGGGAACGGTATCGGGGCCGGCGTTGAGCTTGGTCAGGAAGGGCGAGCCCGCCTCCTGCTCGGTGCACGCCGGGCAGTCGGCCAGGGTCAGCGGGGCCGGGAGCCCGATCAAGGTGTCGGCGTCGATGAGGGCGAAGAGGCCGTCGACGGTGGTGCCGTGGTTGGAGGGGGCGAGCCCGACGAGGGCGTGGAGGTAACGGGCGCCGTGATCGAACTTGAGATACCAGCGGGGCATCATCGCGCCCTGCGACCAGCCCACGATGTCGACCTGGGCGGCGCCCGTGGCTTTGCGTACACGGGTGATGAAGGCGCCGAGCTCGCGCGCGGCGTGGGCGATCTCCCCCACCGCCGCGACGCGGCCGCCGGTGAGGGCGGTGAGCTGGTCGGCGCCGTAGCTCAGCCCGTAGACGCAGTAGCCGTCGTTGGCGAGCATGGGGCCGAGCGCCTGCCAGGACTCGGCGAGGTTGTAGAGCGTGCCCGGGAGGAGGACGACCGGGTAGGGACGGGCGGCAGTGGGCTTGCACGTCCACACGTTGACGCCCGGGGGTGAGGAGGTGGGGGCCGCGAGCTCGGCGGCGTAGCCGGTGGCGGCGGTCCCGACCGGGTAGTGCGGCGCGGCGGCCGCGGAGGCGGCGAGGGCCAGCGCGACGACGGCGACGGCAACGAGGGAGATGACGGGGGCGCGGAGCGGTTGCACGTGACGTTACTGGCCGAAAAGCGGAGGAAGTCTACGTCCAACGCTTGCTACCCGCCTGCGAGGATCTCAGCCAGGGTGCCGAGGTTGATGTTCCCGCCCGAGACGATGCACACCACCTTGCCCGCGCCCGCGGCACCGGAGACCGCCGCCGCCACCGCCAGCGCGCCGGCGCCCTCGGCGACGACGCGAGCCCGCCCCGCGAGCAGGCGCACGGCCGCCGCCGTCTCCTTGACCGACACGGCGATGGCGCCGTCGATGAGCTCTGAGACCCGCGGCCACATGGGCTCGAGCACCCTGCGGCTTCCCGCGCCGTCGACGAACGACGCCTGGTAGTCGACCTCGGTGGGCGCGCCGGCGGCCAGGGCCGCCCCGAGCGCCGCTCCCGTGGCAGGCTCGACCGCGTAGATCTTCGTCTCGGGGCGCAGCGCGCGCAGGGCGCTGGCGATCCCCACCGTGAGCCCGCCGCCGCCGTAGGGGATGAGGACGGTGTCGGGGTCGGGGAGGTCCTCGAGGATCTCGAGCCCGATCGTCCCGTTGCCCGCCATCACCCCTTCGTCCTCGACGGGGTGGACGAACATCCCCCGAACACCCTCGACCCGGCTCGTGACGATGACGTTCCACCAGTCGTCGTAGGGCATCTTCAGCACCCGGCCGCCGAGCCGCTCGATCGCCGCGAGCTTGGCCTCGGGGGCGTGGTCGGGGACGGCGATGGTGGCGGAAAGACCGAGGTCGCGCGCCGCCCACGCGAGTCCCTGGGCCATGTTGCCCGCGCTCGCGGTCACCAGGCCGCCCGCACGCGCCTGCGCCGACGCGCTGAGGATGGCGTTCGTCGCCCCCCGGACCTTGAAGGACCCGATCGGCTGCAGGGTCTCGAGCTTGAGGTACACCTCCGTGCCGGCGGGCAGGTCGGCGTACAGGCGCACGAGCGGGGTGCGCACCGCAGCGCCGGCGATGCGCTCGCGCGCGGCCTCGATCTCCGCGAGCGCGATCACCGCGCGGCCTCGATCTCCGCCAGCGCGATCACCGCGCGGCCTCGATCTCCGCCAGCGCGATCACAGCTCGACCTCGGTCCCGCGACCGAGCCGCCGCGCCGTCGCGACCGCGACCTCGGCGGCGGCGAGGTCCTCGACGGCGAGGCCGAGCGAGCGAAACAGGGTGAGCTCACCGTCGTCGGCGCGCCCGGGGCGCAGACCGGCGACGACCTCGCCGAGCTCGGCGCGCACGTGGTCCTCGCCGTCGATCGCGCCCTGCTCCACCGCGAGCAGGTACTCGCCCGCCTCGTGGCGCAGGGACTCGCGGCTGTCGGCGAACAGGGCCGCGGCGGCGACGGTCTCGACGTCGAGCTCGCGCGCCGCCGGAGTGCTCGCGCCCACCGCGTTGACGTGGGCACCCGGCGCCAGCCACTCGCGGCGGATCACCGGCTCGCGCGAGCTCGTGGCGGTGACGACGACGTCGGCGCCCCGGACCGCCTCCTGCGCGCTCGCGGCGGCGGAGATGTTCACGGACGCACCCGCACCCGAACCCGCGCCCGAGACCACCGCCCGCACGTGCTCACAGGTGGGGGCATAGACGCGCACGGTCTCGAACTCCCGCACCGGGAGGAGCGCCTCGATGTGCGCCGCCCCCTGAACCCCGGCGCCGAGGACGGCGAGCGTGCGCGCGCCGGAGCGGGCGAGAGTCTCCGTGGCCAGCGCGGTGACCGCCGCGGTGCGGATGGCGGTGATCGCCGAGGCGTCGAGGATCGCCGTGGGCCGGCCCGTGTCGCCGTCGAACAGCGCCACCAGGCCCTGATGGGCATCGAGGCCGCGGGCGGGATTACCGGGCATGATGCAGATCGCCTTGAGCGCGAAAACCGCGGTATCGATACCGCGGTCTCCCCCGCCGCCGCCCCGGAAAGCCGGCATCAGTCCCATCAACCCGGTGGCGCCGGGGGCGCGCATCATCGAGCGCAGGGGCATGTGGGCCTCGCCGCGGGCGCGCGCGGCGAGGACCTCGGCCATGGCGTCGCGGCACGCCGCCGGGCTCAGCGTCGCGCGGACGTCGTCGTGGGAGAGCACGAGCACGGACATCAGGCGAAGGCGGCGCTCAGGTCATCGCGCTCGGACCCGGTGAGCGGCGCCGACAGCGCTTCGCGCACCGGCTCGAGGTGCTCGGGACGGCCGGGGCCGACGACGATCTGCCCCACTCGCTCGTCCCCGAGCAGCCACGCGAGCGCCAGCCCCGCCATCGACATCCCCCGCTCACGGGCGAGCGCTCCGAGGCGCTCGAGCGCGCCGTACACGTCGGCGGACACGAGCCGCTGGTAGGGCTCGGGGCGCTGGGTCATGCGCGAGCCCGGCGGGTAGGGCTCGCCGCGGCGGTACTTGCCCGTCAGCCATCCCCCGGCCAGGGGCCCGAAGGCGAGATAGGCGACCGCGCGCTCGGCGCACAGGGGGAGGAGGCGCTCCTCGTCGCCGCGCTCGAGGAGCGAATACGAGTTCTGGATCGCCTCGGGAGCCCCGGCCGCGAGCGCGGCCTCGAGCTCGCCGGCATCGAAGTTGCTCACGCCGTAGGCGCGGATCTTCCCCGCCGCCCCGGCCTCCTCGAAGGCACCAATTACCTCGGCGACCGGTACCTCGCCGTCGAAGTCGTGGGCGAGATAGAGCTCGACACTCGAGACCCTGAGCCGCTCGAGGCTCGACTCGAGCTGACGCGCCACCCGCGCGGGCGCGAGGCCGCGGTCGGCCCCGGCGGACATCGGGTTGTAGGTCTTGGTGGTGAGCAGCGGCCGGTGCCCGCGCGCGGCGATCCAGCTCCCGATCGCCTCCTCGCTGCGCCCGCCCCCGTAGGCGTCGGCGGTGTCGAAGTGGGTGATCCCGAGCGCCCATGCCGCGTCCATCAGGGCGAAGGCCTGCTCGGCGCTCAGCCCCCGCCCGAAGAACTCGGGCGCCGAGCCGACGCCGCCGAAGTTCCCGCATCCGAGCGCGATCCGGGGCAGCTCCACTCCCGAGCGCCCGAGGGGCCGGCACTCGATCTCACAGATCGCCGACCCCGACCGTCCTATGACCATGCCCGCGACGCTACGACGCCACGAACTTCGAGTGAGCGCGGAGAACGGTCTCCAGAAGCCCGGGGAAGCGGGCCTCGAGATCGTCGCTGCGCAGCGAGTTGAGCCGCGAGGTGCCGTCCTGGCGCTGATGGATCACGCCCGCCTCGCGCAGGACGCGGAAGTGGTGGGTGCAGGTCGATTTGGTGACCGGGAGCTTGATGCTGCCGCAGCTGCACTCGACGCCCTCGCTGAGCTGGGCGACGATCTGCAGGCGCACCGGGTCGCTGAGGGCGTGGAGGACGGCGGGGAGCTCGATGTCGTCGCACGCCGGCTCACCGGGAGAGGTGGGCTGGGGTTCGGCGACGGCTGGGGGCTCGAGCAT
>DASZKU010000298.1:0-8608 GCA_035552815.1 Solirubrobacteraceae bacterium
CAAGCCACCGTTGGGCCGTCGCCTTGGGCTCTCGCTCGTCGCGCACGTGCTCCATGAAGCGGAGCTCGCCGCCGGGCTTGAGCACGCGCCGCAGCTCAGCGAGCGCGCCGACGGGATCGGGGACCGTGCAGAGGACGAGGCTCGCCACCGCCGCGTCGAAGCTGGCGTCCGCGAAGGGCAGCGGGACGGCGCGTCCCTCCTGGACCGTTACCGGCACGGGCGCGTCGACGGCCGCGGCCGCGGCCCGCTGGCGCAGATAGGGCTCGGGCTCGACCGCGACCACGCGCTCGACGGTCGCCGGATAGTGGCCGAAGTTCATCCCGTTTCCCGCCCCGACCTCGATGACGTGACCGTGGAGGCCGGCGAGGAGCTCGTCGCGGTGCGCTCCCGCCTCGCGCTCCATGGCCCGGCTCAGGCGGTCGAAGACGCGGGCGAAGATGGGATGGCGGCGCGGAGGGCTCACGCGCAGAGATCCTGTCACGCTCGGGTCAGACGGTGGCGAGCGGGATCGACGAGGCGCCGGCGCTTACGACTTGAAGGACCGGCGCCTACGACTTGAAGGACCGGCTCTTCGCCGGGACCGCCCGGCGGCGGCGGGCCCGCCAGCGGGGGAGCCGGAGCGAGAGGCGGCTCCCGAGCGGCGCGGGCTTCTGCCAGCGCTTGGGGTCCAGGGCGGCGCCGCACAGCGCGCACCCCGCCGCGAACGGGGTCACTCGCTCACCGCACTGAGGGCAATAGCCAGGATGCATATCCGGAATGGTGGCCGGTGACGATCTACCGCCGCTAAACGAAATCTCAGCGCCTGCGAAGAAAACGGCGCCGGGGCGGCGGCCATGGCGGCCGCCGCCCCCGCAGGCGCGTCAGTGTCCGTCGCCTCCGATGCCCGGGAGGACCTGCGTGCCCTGGATCTGCACGGCCTGCAGGTCGTTCGGATTGAGTCCGAGGAGCTGCATGATCGTCGGGGCGATCTGCGTGGTCTCGACCCACTTGTCGGAGACCCGGGGGGTGACGCCCGGTCCGTAGACGACGATCGGCACGTCGCGGTCGGCTGGGTTGGCACCGCCGTGCTCGGCGATCTTGCCCTTGCCGCCCGTGTAGACGACGCCGACGTGGACGATGCCCCACACGTCGGGGTGGCGCGGGTCAGAGACCGGCACCCCGAAGTAGCGGGCCGATTCAGCGCCCGTGTAGAGCTTCACGAGCCCTGAATGCGGCAGGGTGCGCGTCCCGCCGTTGGCGGTGTTGCCCGTGGCCGGGTGGGTCCACAGCCAGTTCTTGACGAACCGTGCCGCCGCCGGCGAGGTATCCGACAGCCACCACATGATCGCGTCGTCGTCGGTACCGGCCGCCACCAGCGGAGGCGCTCCGGGATGCAGGGCCGCCCACGCGCTGTTGACTGCGGCCATGATCGGACCGTCGTCGATCCGGGTGAGCTGGTTGGGGTCCTGCGGGGACTGGCCGTGCTTGGCGGAGAGGATGATCGCCGTCGAGTTGGCCAGGCCCTGGGCCTGGATCCCGTTGTCCATCATCAGGAGCTGGTCGTTGAGGTACCCGAGCGCCCGCTGCAGGAGCGGCCCCGGCGTGTGGGTGCCGGGGTAATCGCCGCCGACGAGGCCGTCCGAGGTCGGAAGCTTCTCGGCCGTCGAGATGGTCTGGAAGTTCATCCCGAAGATGGCGGGGACGCCGGGCGCCGTGGTGTGCTGGTGGTTCCAGCCGTCGATCCAGTTGATGACGGCCTGCACCTTGTATGAGTCGTACTGCATGGTCGCGGCGTTGTCGCCCGTCCACGCGATCGGGCTGCCCGGAGTCCCGTAAGGGGTCCCGTTCGGCATCAGCGCGTTGCTGTCGATCTCGGGGTCGAATGAGTCGGTGATCCCGTTCCCCTCGGGGCCGTCGAACGACGTGTAGACGGGGTGCTTGTCAGACCACGCCGTGAGCATGCCGTGGTCATGGGCGACGTTGAAGATCGTGTTGACCTTCAGGTACTGGTTGGGGTAGATCGGCTTGCACGTGGTCGGGTCGACGGGGAAGGTCGAGGGGACGAGCAGGTCCTCGGGCGTGCTCGTCATCTGCAGGATGCTTCCGGGCAGGCCCAAGAGACCTTGGCCGGCGTCGAGCCGGGTCACGTCGATGTCGTCAGGAGAGTCGTAGACGACGTTGGCCCCCGGGGGCGTGCCCGTGCATTGGCCCGGCTGGGTGCCCGGCGGAAACAGCGCATGGTTGTATTCCACGTCGTAGTAGACGCCGGTCGTGCGCGGGTCGCCGCCGGTCATCTGCGCCGTCATGCCGGGATCGGAGTCCGACGGAATCGGGGTATGGGCCGACGTGTACTGGGCGCCGCCGTTGGTCAGCTTGGCGAGCTCCGAGGTCGGGTAGTGGCTCACGTACCAGCTGAGGTCTGATTGGTGCAGACCGTCGGCCGAGATCAGCAGGACATGCTTGATCTGAGTGCGATGGTGCTGACCGCCGTCGCCTCCGCCTCCGTCATTCCATGCGAGCGCCGCGACGGGGATGGCGGCGGCGATGGCGCAGGCTGCGAAGCCGGCGAACGCCGCCCTTCTGAAACGTCCACGCATGTGACTCCGACTCCTTGTTTGGGGGATGCGGAGCGTTATATGTCGGCGCACACCGCTGAACGTTGCTGAGATGTGAACCTCGGCCCCTAGGCTCAGTCGGCAGGCGCTGCGGGGATCTCCTGCACTGCCCATTTGTTGCCGTCGGGGTCGCTGAAGAAGACGAACGACCCCCACGGGAACTGGTGGACGTCGCTGACTTCGACGCCCCGCCCGAGGAGTTCGGCGCGCGCGGTCTCGACGTCGGAGACGACGAGCTGCAGCCCGCTCGCGCTGCCCGGCTCACCCTCGACGATGCCGTCCCCGACCGCGATCGAGCACTCCGACCCGGGTGGGGTGAGCTGGACGAAGCGCATGTCCTCGCTCACCCGGTGGTCGTGGTCGGCGACGAAGCCGACCTGCTCGGCGTAGAAGGCCTTGGCGCGGTCCACATCGGAGACGGGGATCGCCACCAGCTCAAGCTTCCAATCCATTGCGCTGCTCCTCGGGAGGGGTCACTGAAGTAGGACCGAGCCTACGTCCAATTGCGGTCTATTTCGGTCCGCAATGGTGGCGGGGTTCGCCACCCGATAGCCTCGGGTGACGGCGAACCAGAGAGAACGAAGCCAGACGTGAGCGAGAGCAGCGACGGCATCCCGGGCACCGGGTCGGGCCGTCACCGAAGGCGGGCCCTCGCGCTCCAGGCCGTCATCTTTGCCGTCCTCGCCGGCGCCGTGGCCCTGGCCATCGCCGGCCTCGTCCCCGGTTCGGGGCAGCGGCTGCGCCATGCCGCGGTCGCGTGGATCCTCGTCGAGGTCGTGCTCGAGCTCATCGCCTGCCTCGCCTACGCCGGTCTCTTCCACGGCGTCTTCTCGGGCGACCGCGACCGGCTCCCCTACACGCGCAGCGCCCAGATCGCCATCGGCGAGCTCGGGGCCTTCGTCGTCGTTCCCACCGGCGCGGGCGGACCGGCGCTGCGGATCTGGGCGCTCCTGCGCAGCGGGATGTCGTTCCGGACGCAGATGGTCAGAAGCGTGGTCCACGCCGCGATCTTCAATCTCCCCTATCTGCTCGCCGCGCTGTTTCTGGGCACGAGCGTCGCGCTCGGCGTCGGCCCCGGTCACGCCCCGCTCGCCGTCGCTCTCGCCCCCCTCGGGGTCGTCCTCGTGACCGTGCTGATCGCCGCCGCCGCCGCGCTCTTCGCGCGCCGGCTGAGCGGCGAGCCGAAGGGGCGCTGGCAAAAGATCGGGCGCGACGTCATCGAGGCCATTCCCGACGGCGTCCGGGAGGTCCCGCGCGCCCTGCGACGCCCCGCCCTGCTCCTCGCCGCCACCGCTTACTGGGCCGGGGACTGCGGCGTCCTCTTCGTCGCCTTCCACGCCGCCCACGGCTCCGCGCCCGTCGGCGTCGTCGTGCTCGCCTACATGCTCGGACAGCTCGGCAACGCGCTCCCCCTGCCCGGCGGCGTCGGTGGCGTCGAGCCGATCATGCTCGGCGTCCTCACCGCCTCGGGCGTCGACCTCGGGCTCGGGGCGGCCGCCATCGTCCTCTATCGCTTCGTCTCCCTCGGCATCCAGGCGGTGGCGGGCGCGATCGCCGTCGCCATGCTGACCGCCGCCCTCGGGCGCTCGGCTCCGGACCCGGAGTCCCGCGCCGCTACCCGGTAGCGCCGACGTCGCCGAGCAGGCGCATGGCGGTGCGGGCATTGGCCGGGTAGAGGGCCTCGACCGCGACCTCGGCGAGGGTGATGTCGACAGCCGTCCCCAAGGTGGCGATGGTGCTGAAGAAGGCCGGCTCTGCGCCGGCGCCGTCACCCAGGCGCAGGGGGAGGCCGCAATTACCCGGGGGTAAGCATCCGCGGCCTGAGCGACCGGGCGCCGGAAGCCGCGCCTGACTGAGGATCGCGTGTTAGCGTGCGATCCCGTCGATGAGAACGAATTCGTTCACCGCGATGAGCTGCGGCGCACTCCTGATCCTCGCGCTCAGCCTCGCCGGGTGCGGGTCGGCGGGCGGCCCGGCCGCCGGTTCGTTCGGGGGCGCCGTAACCGCCGCCCACCCGCAGGTGATCGAGCCGATCGCCGGCGCGCAGCCGGCGCCCGCCCCTTCGGCCAATCGCTATGGCGACCCGACGGCGCACGCGACGCCCCTGTCCCAGGTCAGGAGCGAGCTGCGCCTGGAGATCGTCGCCGAGAAGGTGACCAACGCGCGCTACATCGACCCGCTCCAGTACGTCAACGTGTGGGAGCGCACCGACCAGGGCGTGGACGCCAACCTGCCGGTCGGGGCGCCCATCCTCGCGCCCTGCCCGGTCAAGATCCTCGCCGTCATTCCCGACTGGTATGCCGGTCAGCCGCTCGTCTACTTCGAGCTCCTGAACGGACCCGACGCCGGCAAGGTGCAGTACGTGGCCGAGGAGATCACGAGCATCGCGCCCCCGGGGACCATCCTCTCCCAAGGACAGGCGATCGCTCGCTACGCGGCGCACGGGACGGGCATCGAGTATGGCTGGTCAACGCCCAATGGGTTGACCCTGGCCGTGGCCACCACCGGGTACGAGGAAGGCCAGGTCACGCCGGCGGGGAGGTCGATGCGGGCGTGGCTCAACGCGCTCGGTGCCAACGCGGGTAGTTCCTAGGGAGACACGCGGCATACTTCTGCGTGGTGGTGCATTCCACGCCGGCAATCATCCGGGAGGTGCTGACGGGGACACGGACGTGGGCCGTCGTCGGATGCTCGCCTGACCCGTGGCGCGACTCGCACCGCGTCGCCCGCGTCCTCCAGGCCCACGGCTACCGCGTCATCCCCGTCAATCCCCTGGCGCCGGAATTGCTCGGCGAGCGCTGCTACCCGAGTATCGCCGAGATTCCCGCCGAGGAGGGCGTCGAGGTCGTCGACATCTTCCGCCGCGCCGAACGCGCCGGCGCGCACGTCGACGAGGCGATCGCCGCCGGGGCGAGCGCCGTGTGGCTGCAGCTCGGCGTGGTCGACGAGGCCGCCGCCCGGCGCGCGCACGAGGCAGGCCTGCGGGTGGTCATGGACCGCTGTCCGGCCATCGAGCTCGCGGATCAGCGGAACTGAGCGGCCGGGCTATTGCGAGGGCGCTTTCACGACCACGGCATACGAGCCCGCACCCAGGATCGACGTGGCTGGGACCTCGGTGTCGCCCACCACCAGGGTCTCGACGCTGCCGCTGGCCGGGTCGAAGACGACGTCGCTCGACTCTCCGAGACCGTCCCCCGTGTCGCTGAGCACGCGCCTCCCCACGAGCTCGAGTTTCCCGTCGGCGGCCGCCTTCTCGTGACCGTCGCGCGGCTGATGCAGCGCGCTCTCGGCGGCGATCATCACCGCGTCGGGCCCGAAGCCGCTGACCTGATCCCAGTCGACGAGGACGGCCTTGCGACCCTTGCCGAGGACGAGCGAGCTCACCTTGCGGTGCGGGACGTCGACGACGAGGTGGGCCAGGGTTCCGAGCTCCTCGGCGCTGGCGCGGCTGACCGCCCGGCGGCCCATGGCGGCGGTGAAGCGCTCGCTCATGTCATGCCCAGCCGGGAACGGAACTCGTCGACCGCCGCTCCGAGTCCGACGAGGTCGGACTGGACGTAGTCCTCGGTGGGATCGGGTACGACCAGCGCGCTGCCGGAGATGGCGAGCTGGCTCGGGAGCGGGATGTACCCGGTTCCCCCCGTCGCCGGCTCGATCTCATAGCCGACGACCTCGCCGTCGCTGCCCACGAGGACGACGACGTCCTTGACGGTGCCGAGGCTCTTGCCCTGCTCGGTGAGGACCTCGTTACCGGTGACGTCGCGGCCGGACGGGGGCGCGCCCACCTCGTCGGGGGCGTCGCCGGGGACGACGAGCTTGTCCTCGTCGTCGACCATCACCGCGTCGCGGCCGATGGCGTGGATGTTCTTGGCGGGGAGGACCTCGCGGCGCCGGCCGGCGAGAAAGCCGCGCTTGTTCAGGGTGACGCCGACCAGGCGGCCGGCCTCGGGGTTGTAGATGAGATCGCGCACCTCGGCGACGTCCTCGCCGCCGTCGATGGTGACCACGGGCAGGCCGCGAACGGCCGACCCGGTGACGAGCAACCTCACTGCTTTCTCCTCCTGGTGGCGATCACGCCGCCCGCCCGGCGACGGCGCCGAAAGAAGACGCCGAGCGCGAGGACGAGGACGACCACCACCAGGATCACGACCAGCCAGGCCAGCACACTCACCGCGAACCTCCGATCTGCAGGGATGATACCCGCGGTCCTCTGCGCCCAAGCGCAGGTCTCACCGGTAACGATGGTGGGATTAGGGAACCCTAACTCGTGGTAGCGTGGGCAGGGAATGGTGCAGGAGTGGTGTCCGTCCCTGCCGGGGGCTACCGGTCGACGCTTGCGTCTCGGCGTGGTCATCGCCGCCGCCGGCGCGCTCCTCGCCGCCTGCGGCGGCTCGTCGTCGTCGAACTCGATCACCCTCTACAACGGCCAGCACCAGCAGACGACGCTGGCCCTGGTGGCGCGCTTCGAGAAGCTCACGGGGATCAGCGTCAACGTGCGCAGCAATGACGAGCGGGCGCTCGCTGCCCAGCTCGCCGCCGAAGGCTCGGGCTCGCCCGCCGACGTGATCTACTCGGAGAACTCGCCGACCCTCGAGTACCTGCAGAACAAGGGGCTGCTCGTCCCCGTCACGCCGTCGACGCTGGCGCGTACGCCGAGCCGCTACGACTCGCCCCAGGGCGCCTGGGTCGGCGTCTCGGGCCGCGTCAGCGTCCTCGTCTACAACACCCAGGAGCTCAAGCCGAGCCAGCTCCCCACCTCGGTCATGCAGCTCGCCCAGCCGCAATGGAAGGGCAAGCTCGCCTTCGCGGCGGCGGAGACCGACTTCCAGCCCGTCGTCACCACCGTCGCGCGCACCTACGGCAACGCCGCCGCGCTCCGCTGGCTCGAGGGCCTCAAGGCCAACGCCGTCCGCATCTACCCCGACAACGAGACCGTCACCGATCAGGTCAACCGCGGCCAAGCGCCGATCGGGCTCATCGACCAGTACTACTGGTACCGCCAGCGAGCGCAGGTGGGCGCCTCGGGCATGCACTCGGCGATCGCCTACTTCGCCCCCCACGACCCCGGCTACGTGATCGACGTCTCCGGCGCGGCGGTGCTCAAGTCGAGCCGGCATCAGGCTGCCGCCCAGAAGTTCCTCGCCTTCCTGGTCAGCGCCCAGGGCCAGGAGATCATCGCCCATAGCGACAGCTTCGAGTACCCGATCGCCTCCGGGGTCAAGACCGCCCAGCCCGAGACCCCGTTCAACCGCCTGCGGCCGTTTCCCATCGGCGTCGGCGCCCTGGGCGACGGATCCACGGCGCTGGCGCTGCTCCAGAAGGCCCAGCTCCTGTGAGTGTCCTCACCGTCCGCGAGCAGGACTCGGCGTCGCCGCCCGATGATCTCGGCGGGCGGGCGCCGGTCCCCGCGCGGCGACGGCGTACGCCGCCGGTCCTCCTCGCCGGCGCGGTCCTCACCGCCCTCGTCCTCCTCCTCCCGCTCGCCTTCCTCATCCTCGAGGCGGTGCAGGACGGGTGGTCGACGCTCCACCCGCTCCTCTTGCGCTCGCTCACGGCGACGCTCCTGTGGGACACGGTGAGCCTGACCGCGGTGGTGACGGTGCTGTGCGCGGTGATCGGCACCCTGGCCGCGTGGTTCGTCGAGCGGACCGATCTTCCCGGTCGCCGCATCTGGGCGGTGCTCGTGGTCGTTCCCGTGGGGATCCCCGACTTCGTCACGAGCTTCGGCTGGAAGTCGATCTTCCCCTCCCTCGGCGGGTTCTGGGCGGCGGCCCTGGTCATGACCCTAGCCGTCTATCCGCTCGTCTACCTCCCCGTCGCCGCCTCGCTGCGCAGCGCCGACCCCGCCCAGGAGGAGGTGGCCAGGAGCCTCGGCCTCGGCCGTGTGGCCACCTTCTGGCGGGTCACCCTGGCCCAGGTCCGCCTCGCCGTGCTCGGCGGCTGCGTGCTCGTGGCCCTGGTCATGCTCGCCGAGTACGGAGCGTTCGAGATCCTCGGCTTCCGGACCTTCACCA
>DASZKU010000299.1:0-2066 GCA_035552815.1 Solirubrobacteraceae bacterium
ATGTGCGGCATCGCCGGCATCATCTACAAGAACGGCAACGGGGCGCACCGGATCGGGCGCGACATCACGAGCATGCTCCAGGCCATGAAGCACCGGGGGCCGGACTCAACGGGGTTCGCCCTCTATCACTCACTCGGGCCCGATCTCATCGTCCGCATCAAGCTCGCGGACTCAGGCGCCCCCCGCGACCTCGAGTTCGCCGACACCCTGCGTCGCCATCGCCGCGAGGTGCAAGCGCGCCTCAGAGCGGCCGGGGCCACCATCAACTCGATCGAGGACGTCAACGAGTACACCCTCAGCGTCACCCTGAGCTACGACGGGGACCTCAAGCGCCTCGCCGACCACGTCGAATCGGTGCCCGAGGCCGAGGTCCTCTCGGCCGGGCACGCGCTCGAGATCGTCAAGGACCTGGGCGACGCGCGCACCGTCTCCGCCGATTACCACCTCGATGACTACTTCGGCAGCCACGGCATCGGCCACGTGCGCATGGCGACCGAGTCCGACGTCGACATCTCCAACGCCCACCCGTACTGGGCGTATCCGTTCTCCGACGTCGCCGTCGTCCACAACGGCCAGCTCACCAACTACCACCAGTGGCGCCGGCGCCTGGAGCGCTCGGGGCACCGCTTCGCCTCCGAGTGCGACTCGGAGATCATCGCCGTGTACCTCGCCGAGAAGCTGCAGGCGGGGTGGTCGATGGAGGACGCCATGCGGCAGAGCCTCGAGGACCTCGACGGGGTCTTCACCTACATCTGCGTTACCGAGGACGCGCTGGGGATGGCCAAGGACCGGCTCGCGGCCAAGCCCCTCGTCCTCTACGAGGGCGACGACATGGTCGCGCTCGCCTCCGAGGAGATGGCGATCCGGGCCGTGCTCGACCGCGAGATCGGGACCTACGATCCCTACGAGGGCGAGGTGATGGCATGGACGCGCTGAGCACGAGCGGGGAGGCTCGCTATGACGCCCGCGGTCTCGTCGAGCTCGACGAGGTCATCCCGCGCATCAGCGAGATCGACGGCGACAAGGCGACGCTCGACGCCGCGCGCCTGACGACGAGACGGATCAACCTCGAGCTCCGCTGGCTCCTCTACGAGCATGGCGTGCGCGAGGTCACGGTCCGGGGCCCAGGGGCACGTCACTCGCTGGCGGCGGGCATCCTCACCCGCTGCCGGATCACCTTCGAGGGTAGTCTCGGTTACTTCGCGTGCGGGATCATCGACGGCCCCGAGGTGCACATCACGGGCCGCGTGGGCTGGTCGGCGTGCGAGAACATGATGTCCGGCGTAGTGACCATCGACGGCAACGCGGGCTCGCTGATGGCCGCGGCCCTGCGCGGTGGCGACGTCGTCGTCAAGGGCCAGGTCGGCGCTCGCACCGGGATCGATCAGAAGGGCGGCACCATCATCGTCCTCGGAAGCGCCGGCTCGATGACCGGCTTCATGATGCAGCGCGGCCGTCAGATCATCTGCGGCGACGTCGGACCCGGCCTCGGCGACTCGATGTACGACGGCACCATCTATGTCGGCGGGAGCGTGGCCTCGCTCGGGATCGACTGCGTCCCCGGCGAGTGGACCGAGGCCGACACCGAGCTCATCGAGCGCAAGTTCCGGCTTCACGAGCTGGGCTCGCCGCCCGAGTTCAAGAAGTTCGTGTGCGGCAAGAAGCTCTACAACTACGACAGCCTCGAGCCCTCCGAGCGCAAGCTCGTCCTCTAGCGACATGGCCGACGAAACCGCCCCCTCGCCCCACAACCGCCTCGGTCACAGCCGGATCTTCACGCCCGAGGTCATCGACGACATCCACGTCAAGGCAGAGCTCGGGCGCTACCGCATGCGCGGGTTCTCGATGTTCAAGAAGATCCCGCACTGGGACGAGCTCATGTTCCTGCCCGGGACGCTGACGCGCTTCGTGATCGAGGGCTACCGCGAGAAGTGCGAGACCAAGACCGTGCTCGGCGCTCGGTTCGCCAAGAAGCCGATCGAGCTCGACATCCCGATCTACATCACGGGGATGAGCTTCGGCGCGCTCTCGCTCGAGGCGAAGATGGCCCTCGCCAAGGGGGCGTC
>DASZKU010000300.1:0-11433 GCA_035552815.1 Solirubrobacteraceae bacterium
AGATCGTCGGCGAGCATTGCCGCGTGGCACACGGCTACGAGATCCCCCGTGCGCACGTACTCGAGGCGATGCAACCGGCGGGCACGGTCTGACAGAAACGAATGTGAGGAGAAGGAAATGAGCATGATGAGAGTGCGGCGCGTCGTCACCGGCGAGCCGACCCCAGGCGAGTCGACTTTCACCCACGTCGAGGAGGTCACGCCTCTGGTCCCGTTTCCCGGCTTCGCCCAGTACCACGTCTGGGGTTGGGATGACGAGCCCAAGCTACCTCACCACGACGCCGCCCCCTATACGTCGAAGTCGCACTTCCCGGCACCGGGCGCCGTGCGAGTCACCGCCAATTACATGGCGGCCATGCAAGATGAGCGAGCCGAGGTAGACGGAGAAGACGAGCACGCCGGCGATGCCGCTGAGTTCGCGCGAGTCATGCAAGCCCAAGACGTGGGGACGATCTTCGGCGATGCGCCAGGGATGCATCGGACGGACACCATCGACGTCGGCATCGTCGTCTCCGGAGAAGTCACCGTCGAGTCCACGGACGGGACGAAGGTTACGTTGGGGCCAGGAGACGTCTACGTGCAGAACGGCGCCGTCCATGCCTGGCATGGCAACCCCGAGAACCCCGCCCACATGGTCTTCGTGATTGTGGGAGCGCAGCGTGATGGGGCGGGGGGATGAAGCCCTACAACATTCCGACCTGGCGCGAGGCGGCGAGGCGCAAGCTGCCGCAGGCGATCTTCGACTACATCGACGGTGGCGCGGAGGACGAGGTCACCATGCGCGCCAACAGCTCGTCGTTCTCCGATGTCCGGCTCCGCTACCGGATCCATGAGGACCAGGCGCCCATCGACCTCTCGACGACGCTATGCGGCCTGCCCATGACCATGCCGGTGATGATCTCGCCGATCGGCAACGTCGGGATGATCCACCCCAGCGGCGATCTGGCGATGGCTAAGATCGCCGCCAAGCTCGGCCTGATCATGATGCTCTCCGGCGGGGCGAGCTACAGCCTCGAGGAGGTGGCCCGCGGGGCCGATCCCAAGCCCTGGTATCAGCTCTACCCCTGGATCGACCGGAGCTTCTACGGCGGCCTCATCGAGCGCGCCGAGGCTGAGTGTTACCGCGGCCTCGTCCTCACCGTCGACACTCCCGGTGGCGCGAACCGCGAGCGCGACATCGCCAACGCCTTCACCATCCCGCCGCGCCTGACACGCCGCAATGCGATCGAGATCCTCCGCCACCCAGAGTGGACGATGGGGGTGTTGCGCGAGCGGCGAATCGTCCTGCGCGTGTTCCTCGAGGACGACAAGACACCGTCGTTGCGCACCTTCGTGCGCGAGGCCAAGCGCACCGCAGGAGCGATGACGCGCACGCTGATGCGCCCGACGTGGGACGACATCGCGTGGATCCGCGAGCGCTGGAAGGGCCCGTTCGGGGTCAAGGGCATCGTCGACCCTGGTGACGCGAGACGGGCCGCCGATCTCGGCGTCGACGTGATCCTCGTCTCCAACCACGGCGGCCGCCAGCTCGACAGCGCGCCCGCGCTCTTCGAGGCGCTGCCCGCAGTGGTCGACGCGGTCGACGGTCACGCCGAGGTCGTTCTCGACGGTGGCGTACGGCGGGGGACGGACGTCATCAAGGCGCTGTGCATGGGTGCTCGCGCGGTGAGCGTGGGCCGCCCGTGGGTGTACGGGCTGGGGGCCGCCGGGCCGGCGGGCGCCGAGGCAGTGCTCGAGAACTTCCGTCGCGAGCTCATGATTGCCATGAACCTGCTGGGGAAAACCAGCGTGGCGGGGCTGGACCGCTCATGGCTGATGCCGGCGGGAACCCCCACGAGCCGGCTATCACCCGACTTCGCGGACACTCATTCTTGAGCAGGCCGATCTTCGCGGCCGAGCACGACGCCTTCCGCGAGGAGTTCGCGGGCTTCGTACGCCGCGAGATCGTCGCTCATAACGACGCCTGGATGCAGGCGGGCCGGGTCGACCGGTCGATGTTCGCTGCCGCTGGGGCCGCCGGGTTCCTCGGCCGATCGCTGCCCCGCGCGTACGGGGGGCGTGACGAATCCGATTTCCGCTTCAGCCAGATCATGCTCGAGGAGTTCGAGCTCGCAGGAGTGGCCGGCGCCGGCTCCGGCCTCGGGCTCCACAACGACATGGCGCTGCCCTACTTCCGCCGCTACGCGAGCGAGGGCCAGCGCGAGCGCTGGTTCGCCGGACTGTGCACCGGGGCTCGCATCGGGGCCATCGCCATCACCGAGCCCGGCGCGGGGTCAGACGTGGCGGGGATCGCGACGACCGCGACGCTCGAGGGAGACGAGTACGTGCTCCGCGGGGACAAGACCCTGATCGGCAACGGTATGAACGCCGACCTGATCATCGTCGTGGCGCGGGACCCGAACAGCGACCGCCACCGAGGCATGAGCCTGTTCGTGGTGGAAGGCGGGCCGGACGGACTCGGGCGCACGATGATCCCCAAGGTCGGTCGCAAGGCCCAGGACACGGCTGACCTGGCCTTCGACGACGTCCGCGTCCCGCGCGCCAACGTCCTCGGGGACCCGGGCGCCGGCTTCAAGCAGCTTATGCACAACCTGCCCCAGGAGCGCCTCAATATCGCGGCGGCGGCCGTGGCGGCCAGCCGGTATGCCTTCGACCTGACGCTCGACTACGCGCGGGAGCGGACGGCGTTCGGCGCCTCGATCGGGAGCTTCCAGCACACGCGCTTCGTGCTCGCCGAGCTGGGAACCGAGATCGAGGTTGGCCAGGCGTTCGTCGACGACTGCGTCGGGCGCTTCAACGCCGGCGAGCTGACGGCCGAGCGTGCCGCGATGGCCAAGCTGTGGTGCACAGAACTGCTGGCTCGCGTCAACGACCGCTGCCTACAGGTGCACGGCGGCTTCGGGTACACCGAGGCATCCGCGATCTCGTGGGCGTGGCGGGACGGCCGGGTGACGACGATCTACGGAGGGACGAGCGAGATCATGATGGAAGTGGTGGGGCGCTCGTACGGGCTCTAGGCGCCGATGGACTTCGAGCTAAGCGAGCGGAGCGCGGTGGTGACCGGTGCGTCGGGGGCACTCGGCGGTGCCATCGCCGCCGCGCTCGCCGACGAGGGTGCCTACGTTCTCGGCGTGGGCCGCAATCGCGAGCGGCTCGAGCGGCTCGAAGCCCATCCCTCCGGGCGTGTCAAGACGCTGTGCTGCGACGTCCGCGACCACGAGGCGCTCGCGCGCATCCCCGGCGAGGCCGCTCGCCGCCTCGGCTCCCTCGACATCATCGTCAACAACGCGGGGGTCATCGCCCGCGGGCCGTTCCACGAGCAGGCTCAGAGCGTATGGGATGAGCACCTCGCGGTTAACCTCACGGCCGCGGTCGTCCTCACCCGCGCGGCGGCGCCGGACCTACTGCGGCGACGCTCGGGCAAGGTGATCAACCTGGTCTCCTCGGCCGCACTCAGGGCGCCGCTCGAACTGGCGGCCTACGCAGCCTCGAAGGCGGCACTGCTGCAGTTCACCCGGTGCCTGGCCGTCGAATGGGCAGACCACGGCGTCCAGGTCAACGCCATCGCGCCGGGAGGGTTCGAGTCCGACCTGCAGCCCCCTGAGCTCCAGGTCCCGGGGGCGGCACTCGACGCGCGGCTGCGGCGCATCCCCGATCGGCGCTTCGGTGTCCCCCACGAGGTGGCACCGATCGCGTGCTTCCTCGCCTCTCCACTGTCGGCGCACGTGACCGGAGCCGTGTACGTGATCGACGGCGGCGAGACGGTCAGGCTGTAGTTCGCAGCGCGGGAGCGAGCGGCTCGGTGGCGGCGAAGCGCACGCGGCCGTCGGCGCCGACGAGCATCGTGTCGCCGAGCATGCCGGCCTCGCCGCGCGCCTCGTCGATCACGCAGGCGTGGAGCACGAGGGCCTGCCCCGGCACCAGGGTGGCGGGCTGGCCCGGCACCAGGGCGACGCCACGCGGGGCGCTGTGCGCCTTGTACCCCATGCCGTGCCCGAGCTGTCCCCACAGGGCGAGTCCGGACTCCTGGACCACACCGGACCCGACGAGGAAGAGGTCGCCCCCGGTTGACTCGGGTGCGATGGTCGCGCGGATCGCTTCCAGGGTGGCCTCCATCGTGTCGTGGATGCGCCGGTGCGCTTGGCTCGGGGTGCCGACCACGAAGCTTCGCGCCGACTGCACCTCGTAACCCTTGGTTGCGCTGATCGCGACCTGGAAGAAGTACAGCCGGTCGCGCTGGAACTCCCCGTCGACGGGGAGCGACCAGTCCCAGTAGGTCCACGGCGTCACGCCGATCGACCCGAACATGATCATGTCGTCGGCGCCCGCCTTGATGCCCGCGGCCTGGGCCTCGGCGCGCGCCTCGCGCGCCGAGCCACCGGCGAGGGCGGCGTCGATGAACGCGCTGGTCATCGCGTCCCCGGCCCGATGGGCGGTTTCGAGCTGCGCGATCTCCCACGGGCTGTTGGACGCCACCAGCGGCTCGAGCACGTCGACGACTCCGGCGCCATCGCTCGATGCGAGGGTGGGCACGAAGTCAGCGGTGGGCAGCGCCTGCGCGAAGGGCTCGAATTCCGACCACACCCCTGCGACGCCGATCCGGCCCCGCTCGAGACCGAGCGAGCGCAGCGCAGCGACCGCCCCCGGCACGATGTCGGTCGCCATCCATCCCCACCGCGTCTGGACCTCCCATGCCGGCTCGTCGACATAGAGATCGACCACGTTCGAGATCCAGCTTCGGCTCCGGGCAAGCTGGACGTAGCTACGCCTGATGCCCGGCGGCATGAGAAGGACGGGCTCGCCGGAGAGGGGAACGATCGCCGTGGTGCCGTGCGGATGGAGCTCGGAGGGGATGTGGAAGTTCGAGAAGTAGCGCGCGTAGGGCGGCTGGCGCTTGGGCGCCGTGGGCGAGAGGCCGTGGATCGAGTGATCGTCGGTGGCGATGATCGCTTCGAGCCCGTGCTCGCGCATGAGCTCGCGGGCCGCCGCGATGCGGCGGTCGAACTCGATCTCTTCGTCGGTTGTCATGGTGCCCCTCCTCGGGTCGAGTTCGCCGCTCGCGTCGTCGCCAAACGGTCTTGGAAGAATCCTTGCCTCGCCGACCAGGCTTGGGCCTCGAGCTCGAGCTCGACGGCCTCGAGCAGCGAACCCGCGCCCTCGAGCTGGTGGAAGGTGTCCGCGATGCGCGCGACGAGCAGGCGCGGAGCGCGCCCCGCGTGCGCAGCAAGATCGACGGCGCGCGTCAACAGGTCCTCGTCGGCGACGCAGTGCAGGGCCAGGCCGCGGGCCGCTGCCTCCTCGCCGCCCAGCTGCTCGCCGAGGACGGTCATGGCGACGGCGAGCTGGTGGCCGACGGCGCGTCGCAGGAGCCACATGTTCCCCCCGCCGGGGTGCAAGCCGATGCGGGTGAACCCCGAGATGAAGCGTGCGCTCATCCCGCATACCCGCACATCGCAGCTCAGCGCCAGATTGAGGCCCGCGCCCACCGCAGGTCCGTTGACGGCGGCCACGCTCGGAAGCGGCGAGGAGGCGACACGGAGGAACGCGTCGTAGATGAGACGCAGGCTGTCGGAGTCCGCCGTCGCCAGGTCGTCGAGGACGGCGCCCGCGCAGAACGAGCTGCCCTCGCCCGTGATCACGACGGCACCCACCTCGGGATCGCTCTCGAGCTCCTCGAAGGTCGCGACGATGGCGTCGCGCATCGGCATGCTGATCGCGTTGCGACGCGTTGGGTCGGTGAGGGTGAGCTTCGCTACCCCTCCGCCGAGCCGCTCGACGGCGAGCAGGCAGGGTGTATCGCTAGAGGTCACGCCGTGATCTGCCGGGACGGACGCTGGTCATTGAGAGCACGGCGTCGCTGTGTTACCTCGCGTGCCGCGTTCCAGCCGAGCACGCTGGTAACCGTGCCCCCGTCGTTGAAGAGCTGCACGAAGGATTGCTCGGTGGCGCCCTCGGCCATCATGACCTCGGGCTCGTCACCCATGAGGCCGGCCATCTGGATCTTCACGTCATATTGGTCGGTCCAGAAGAAAGGCACCGGGTCGAACGGCACCCGCTCGCCGAGAACGGCCCGCGCCACCGCGCTGCCCTGCTCACTGGCGTTGGTGCGGTGCTCGACGCGAACGTGACGTCCGGCGCCGACGTGCCACCAGCGGGCGACGTCGCCGGCCGCCCACACGTCGGGCCCGGCGGAGCAGTACTCGTCGCACACGATGCCGTCATCGACGGTCAGCGCGCTGCCCTCGAGCCAGCCGGTGCAGGGCACGCAGCCGATGGCGACGAGCACCACGTCGGCCGGGAGCGAGCGGCCATCGGTGAGCTCGACGGCCTCCACCGCGGTGGCACCCACCAGGCGCGCGACGCCGACGCCGGTGTGGATCTCGACGCCGTTGGCCTCGTGCAAGGCGAGGAGGCGATCGGCGACGTGGTCGCCCAAGCGTCCCGCCAGCGGTCGGGTGAGGGGCTCGACGACGGTGACGGTGGCGCCGAGCGTGCGCGCCGTCGCGGCCGCCTCGAGTCCAAGGAAGCCCGCCCCGACGATCACCAGCCGGGGGTGCGGCTCGAGGGCCCGGCGCAGCGCCAGCGCGTCGGCGAGGGTCCGCATCACGTGCACCCCGACGAGACCCGCGGTTGGCAGGGTCCGCGGGGCCGCGCCGGTGGCGATGACGAGCGCGTCGTAGGGATGCTCGGTCCCGTCGTCGGCGATCACGATGTGGGCGCAGACGTCAAGCCCCACGGCGCGGCGTCCGAGGATGAATTGCGCGTCGAGGGCGGCGAGGCGCGACCCTGGGAGCAGGAGGGTGCGCTCGCGCTCCCACGCCCCGGAGAGGAGCTGCTTGGTCAGCGGCGGACGGTCGTAGGGAAGCTCTGACTCCTCGCCGAGCAGGGTGATCGCGCCGTCGTAGCCTCCGGCACGCAGCCCACCCGCGACGCTGATCCCCGCCGCCGAGGCGCCCACGATGAGCACGGAGCGCGTCACAGCGGTCATGGCGACTGGGGCCGGCCCAGCAGGTGACGGGCGATGAGCTCGCGCTGGATCTCGTCGGTGCCGGCGGTGATCCGCTTGACGCGCGCGTCAACCCAGATCCGTCCGATCGGGTACTCGGCCATATAGCCATAGCCACCGTGCAGCTGGAGGGCGTAGTCGGCCACCTCCCACAGCGCCTCGGCGGCGACGAGCTTGGCCATGGGGATCTCGGCGATCCGCTCCTCACCGGCCTGGAAACGGCGGGCGGTCGTGTGCACGAGCTCCCGCGCCGCCGTGAGGCGTGCCGTCAGCGTGGCGAGGTTGTGTCGGACGGCTTGGAAGTCGGCGATCGGCCTGCCGAACTGCTTGCGGGTGGTGATGTAGTCCGTGGCGACGTCGAGCGCGTGGTAGCCGAGCGCGACCGAGGTCGCGCCGGAGACGATGCGCTCGGCATCGAGCTCCCACATGATCTGGTGAAACCCGCGAGCCTCCTCGCCGAGGAGCGCGTCCTCGGGAAGCCGCAGGCCGTCGAAGCGCAGCTCGGCGGTGTCGGATGCATGCCGCCCGATCTTTTCGAGCTTGCGTCCGCGCGAGAAGCCGGGCAGATGGGTGTCGACGAGGAACAGGCTGAAGGCGGGGCTCGCGCCATCGCCATCGGTCCGGGCGATGAGGAGGAGCACGTCGGCGCGGATCCCGTTGGTGATGAAGGTCTTATCGCCGTCGATGATCCAGCCGCCGTCCTCGCCGCGGCGCGCACGGGTGCGCAGGCTCGCCACGTCGGACCCCGCCCCCGACTCGGAGATGCCGAGCGCCGCCACCTTGCGCCCGGCCAGGAGGTCGGGGAGGTACGCCAGGCGCTGCGCCTCGGTGCCGTACTTGAGGATCGGCGAGGACGCCATCGCGGTATGGACGGCAACGGCGGTGCTCACGGACTCCGCGCCGGCGCGCGAGAGCTCCTCGCAGAGCACGAGATTGGCCGCGAAATCGCCGTCCTGGCCCCCGTACTGCTCCGGGTACTGAGCGCCGAGATAGCCGAGCTCGCCGAGCTCCTCGAAGATCGCGCGAGGAAACTCGCCGGCGCGCTCCCACTCCTCGATGAAGGGCGCGACCCGCTGCCGCGTCCACCTCCGGATGGCCTCGCGGAGGCTGTCATGCTCCGGTGAGAACAGGTAATGACCAGTCGTATTCGTGATCATCGTTGTACTGTACTATTGCGTAAATCGGCTCACCTGGCAACACCTTGCAGTCGCTCGCGGTGATCGGCGCCGGCACGATGGGGGCGGGCATCGCCCAGGTCGCCGCCATGGCCGGATGCGACGTACGCCTGCGCGATGTAGGGGAGTCCGAGCTCGACCGCGCCGTCGCCGCCATCGATCACAGCCTCGAGCGCCTCGTCCTCCGCGACCGCCTCGCGCGCGAGGACGCCACCGCGGTGCGCGGACGCATCACGATGACGACGGCGCTTGACCGCGCCCTCGACGGAGCCGACACCGTGATCGAGGCCGTGCCCGAGATCCTCGAGCTCAAGCACGAGGTATTGGCCGCGGCCGCCGAGCTCGCGGGCGCGCAGGCCGTGCTTGCGACGAACACCTCGCAATTCACCATCACCGGCCTCGCGGCTCCCCTGCCCGCCGGCGCGCAGGCGCGAGTGATCGGCATGCACTTCTTCAACCCTCCCGTGATGATGAGGCTCGTCGAGCTTGTGGTGGGCGAGCGCACCAGTGAAGCGACGCTGACGCGCTCGCGGGAGCTCGTCGCCGCGCTGGGCAAGGTGTCGGTGGTGTGCAAGAAGGACACGGCGGGGTTCATCACTACCCGCGCCTACGCCGCCCTGCGTCTCGAGTGCCTTCGCATCGTCGAAGAGGGGGTGGCAAGCGCCGAGGACGTTGACACGGCGCTCAAGCTCGGCTTCAACTTTCCCATGGGCCCGTTCGAGCTCGCCGACTTCAACGGAACCGACATCTCGCTCCATGTCCTCTCCTCGCTCCACGCCGCCTATGGCGATCGCTTCCGGCCGACGCCGGGACTGCGCGACATGGTCGCGGCGGGACGGCTCGGTCGAAAGGTCGGCGAGGGTTTCTTTCGCTACGCAGACGATGGCACGCGAGTAGAGCCGGATGACCCTGCGGTCGGTTAGCAGACCGCGCCCAACCCCCTCAGCGCTCACGGCTCCGTTCTGGGAGCACGCGAGCCGTCGTGAGCTCGTGCGGCCGCGCTGCGACACCTGTGAACGGAGCTTCTTTACCCCACAGGCCGCCTGTCCGGCGTGCCTGAGCGAGAGCTGGACGTGGACGCTGAGCTCCGGCCTCGGCCGCATCTACAGCCACACCACGTGCCACCGCGCCCCGGCGCCGGGATTCGAGGTTCCGTATGTCCTCGCGGTGGTGGACCTCGAGGAGGGGTGGTCGATGCTCACCGACGTCGTCGAGTGCGACCCCGCCGACGTCTCGATCGGCATCGCGGTAGCCGTTACCTGGCTCGACATCGGCGACGGCTTCCTGCTCCCGGTCTTCCGGCCCGTGCGCCATTAGCGTGTCCTTCCCCGTACAGAGCACTCCGCGCTTCCCCTCGGACATCGCCATCGCTGGCGTGGGTGCCACGCGCCAGGCCAAGCATCTCGAAGAGACGACGTTGTCGGCGTGTCTCCAAGCGGCGCGCGCGGCGCTGGCCGACGCCGGCATCGACAAGTCACAGGTCGACGGCGTGGCGGGGCGCTGGCCGGGCCCCGGCGGCACCGTCCTCGAGCCGGGCTCGCTGGATTGGGCGACGTTGCTCGGCATCCCCGTGCGCTGGGTCGACGATTCCTATCCGCAGGGAGTTCCCGGGGCCCTGGCAGCCGCGGCCGCTGTCTCCGCGGGCCTGTGCGACACCGTCCTCATCCTCGGTGGACAGGCGGGAGGGCTGGGGACGGCCGGCAACCCGGTGGCGACGTACACGCGCCCGGAGAACGAGTTCGTCGCGCCGTACGGATCCTTTACCGCCGCCCAGTTCGCCCTCGTCGCCCAGGTCTACGCGCACCGCCATCGCCCCGCGCCCGAGGGCATGGCGCAGATCGCGGCGACGATCCGCAACATGGGGCACTTCAACCCCGACGCGGTCATGGCCGGCCGAGGGCCGTACACCGCCCGTGACGTGCTCGACTCGCCGCTCGTCGCCGAGCCGCTGCACCTCCTCGAGCTGTGCCTGGCCAACGAAGGGGCGGTGGCGCTGGTCGTGACCACGCTCGAGCGCGCACGCGCCGGGCCGAAGGCTCCCATCCGCCTCCTCGGGGGCGGCGCGGAATGGCGGCGCCAGCAATACGTCGAGCCCCCGCGCTACGACGAGGTGTGGGCGCTCGGTACTGACGCGGCGCGCCGCATGTGGGCGCAATCGGGTCTGCGACCGTCCGATGTCGACGTGGCACAGCTCTATGACGCCAACTCATGGGAGGTCATCCGCCAGCTCGAGGCCTTCGGCTTCTGCCGCGAGGGGGAGGGACTCGACTACGCGCTCGAGATTGGCCTCGGCTTGGATGGGGCGCTGCCAACCAACACCGACGGCGGGCTCCTCTCGTTCAGCGCCCTCGGGTGGGCGGGGACCTCGCTGAAGATCGTCGAGGCGGTGCGGCAGCTACGTGGGGAGGGCGGAGACCGCCAGGTCGGGGGCGCCGAGGTGGCGATCGCCTCGGGGGCGGGGTCGGGCGCCCAATACAGCAATGTCCTGCTTCTCGGGCGCGATCGGTGATCGCTACGGCGTGGGTCAGCTCGCCGCGCTCAGGAGATCCCATGCTCGCGCGGCGCCGGCCTCGCACAGCTCGTCACCCAGCCGCGATCCCCAGTACGCCTCGTTGCCGAACTCCTCGCGCCAGCTCCACACGCGTCGGGTGAGGAGCTGGAGTCGATACTCGGCAGTGAAGCCCATCGCCCCATGGACCTGGTGAGCGATCATCGTCGCTGGTCCCGATGCCTGGCTCACGTAGGCCTTGGCCGAGGCGACCGCGAGCACCGACTCCGGCATGCTGGCGGCCGCCTCGCTGGCAACCTTCGCCGCGGTGGCGATCCCGGTGAGGACAGCGGCATGATGCTGGATCGCCTGGAAGGCACCGATCGGCCGCTTGAACTGCCGGCGCTCGGACGCGTAGGAGATCGTCAGGCCACAGATGGTGTCCAGGGCGCCGGCGATTTGCGCAGCGCGGAACACGGCAGCGGTCAGCGCCAGACGGTCCTCGCTCCAGTCGCTCGGTAGCCCACGCACGCGGTCGGGCCCGACGTCCAGCGCGATGACGATGTCGGCGTGGGGCTCGCCGGCCATGTTGGCGGCGGCAACGATCTCGCATGCGGCAAGGTCGATCGCGATTACCGCCGAGGCTTCGTCGGCGACGAGCACGAGCTGCTCGGCCACGCCTCCCCACGGGACGCGGGGCAAGCGGCCCTCCACCCGAGCGCCCGCGCCCGTGCGCTCGACTCGGAGCGGGCCGCAGGCGGCGAT
>DASZKU010000301.1:0-18498 GCA_035552815.1 Solirubrobacteraceae bacterium
CCCGTCGTCGTGCTCACTACCTCCAACGACGAGCAGGACGTCCTGCGCAGCTATGACCTCGGCGTCAACTCGTTCATCACCAAGCCCGTGACCTTCGCCGGGTTGGTCGAGGCGATGAGCGCCTGGTCGCGCTACTGGTTCGAGCTCGTCGAGCTCCCCAACGGGGAGGTCGGTAATGGCACACCGAACTGAATCGGTCCGCGTACTCGTCGTCGAGGACGACGAGGACGACTATCTGATCACGCGCGACATGCTGGCCGGCCAGGAGCGCGCGCGCTTCGAGGTCGAGTGGTGCGCCCACTACGAGGAGGGGCTCGAGGCGATTCGCCGCCAGGATCACGACGTCTACCTGATCGACTACCGCCTGGGCACGAACACCGGGCTCGAGCTCGTGCGCGAGGGGTTCGCGACGCGGCCCCGGGCGCCCGTGATCGTTCTCACCGGGCAGAGCGATTACGAGATCGACCTCGAAGCGACCGCGCTCGGGGTCACCGATTACCTCGTCAAGCAGGAGCTCGACCCCGCCGGACTCGAACGCTCGATCCGCTATGCCATCAGTCACCAGCGCGCGCTCGGCGACCTGATCCAGAGTGAGGAGCGCTATGCGCTCGCCGTCCGCGCCGCCAACGACGGGATCTGGGATTGGGATCTCAGCCGCGACCGGATCTACTTCTCGCCCCGGTGGCACGCCATCCTCGGGCAGGCCGAACGTTCGGGCGACGAGGCCCCCTCGACCTGGTTCGACCTCGTCCACGTCGACGATCTCCTGCGCCTGCGCGCGGCGATCGACGCCCACGTCGCCGGGCAGACGCCGCACCTCGAGTCCGAGCACCGCATGCGCCACGCCGACGGAACCTGGCGGTGGGTCCTCAGCCGCGGCCTCGCCATCCGCGGCGCCGACGGCGGGGTGACGCGAATGGCGGGCTCGCTCTCGGACATCACCGATCGCCGCAGCGCCGAGATTCGCCTCCAGCACGACGCGCTTCACGACGCGCTCACCGGGCTCCCCAACCGGGCCCTGTTCATGGACCGCGTCGACCAGGTCGTGCGGCGGACCTCACGCGAGCCGGGGGCCGGGTGCGCCGTGCTCTTCATCGACATCGACCGCTTCAAGCTCGTCAACGACAGCCTCAGTCACGCCGTCGGCGACCACCTCTTGATCGCGCTGGCGGGACGGATCGCCGGGGTCCTGCGCCCGGGGGACACGGTGGCGCGGATCGGCGGCGACGAATTCACCATCCTTCTCGACGGCGCCGTCACCGAGCGAGCGGCGAACATCGTCGCCGGCCGCATCCAGGACGCGCTCGGCCAGGCCTTCAAGGTCGACGGGCACGAGCTCATCGTCACCGCGAGCGTCGGGATCTCCCTCGGCAGCGCGCAGATGGGGCCCTCGGAGCTCCTGCGCAACGCCGACATCGCCATGTATGACGCCAAGCGGCGCGGGCGTGCGTGCAGTGCGCTGTTCGACGAGAGCATGCACCAGCGCGTCGTCGACCGCCTCGCGCGAGAGAACGACCTGCGCCACGCCGTCGACCATTCGCTGCTCGAGATCCACTATCAGCCGATCGTCGATCTCGCCACCGGCCGCATCCGGGCGCTCGAGGCCCTCGCCCGCTGGCCTGCCGGATGGCCGGAGGTGGCCCCGCTCGACTTCATCCCCATCGCCGAGGAGACCGGCGTCATCGGCCCCCTTGGCCTCCACGTCCTCCGCGCCGCGCTCGACTCGCTCGCTCGCTGGCGAGGCGCCGGACTGATCGGCGACGACGTGCGCATGAGCGTCAACGTGTCCGCTCGCCAGCTCGAGGATCCCAGCCTGCCGGGAAGCGTCCGGGCCGCCATCGCCGCCTCCGGACTCGAGGGCGACGCGTTGCGGCTCGAGATCACCGAGAGCACGCTGATGCAGGAGCCAGAGCGGATGCAGCACATCGTCACCGAGGTGTGCGCGACCGGAGCCGGGCTCCACCTCGACGACTTCGGCACCGGCTACTCGTCGCTCGCGGCCCTGCACCGCTTCCCGGTCGACGCGCTCAAGATCGACCGCAGCTTCGTCGCCTCGATCGGCAACAAGACCGGGGGGAGCGACGTCATCGTGCGCTCGACGGTGGCGCTCGCCCACAGCCTCGGCCTCCACGTCATCGCCGAGGGCATCGAGAACGCCGGGCAGCTCCAGCGCCTGCGCACGCTGGGGTGCGAATACGGCCAGGGCTTCCTCTTCTCCCCGGCCCTGACGGCGACCGACACCGAGATGCTCCTCGTCAGCTGGTCGCCCGCGCGGGCCGCCGCGCTCGGCGACCGGGTCGCCCGGGCGCAGTAGTGCGTGGCGCTGTCCGCCGGGGCTGGTGGCACCGATCAGTACCGCAGACACGTGTGACCGAGCGTCTGCTCGGAGCTGATGTGCGTAGGAATCGCCGCCGCCTAGAATCCCCCGCCCGTGGACGACGCCGAGATCGCCTTTGACGAGCGCGGCCTTGTCCCGTGCGTGATGCAGGACTGGCGCACGGGCGAGGTGCTGACGCTCGCCTACCTGAACGCCGAGGCGCTGCGGCGCACGCGCGAGACGGGCGAGATGCACTTCTTCAGCCGCTCGCGCCAGGAGCTCTGGCACAAGGGCGCGACGTCGGGAAACACGATGGCGGTCAGGGCGATCCGCTACGACTGCGACGGCGACGCCGTGCTCGCGCTCGTCGAGCCCCGCGGGCCCGCCTGCCACACCGGCGAGCGCTCGTGCTTTCACCGCGGCGAGCTCACCCCGGCCGCGCCCTACGAGATCCTGCCCACGCTCGAGCGGACGATCGCCCAGCGCGCGACCGACCGGCCCGAAGGGTCCTACACCGCGACCCTGCTCGCCGACCCCGCGCGGATCGGCGAGAAGGTCCAGGAGGAGGCCGAGGAGGTGGCGCGTGCCGCCCGGGAAGAATCCGACGAGCGCGTCGCCGAGGAGGCCGCCGATGTCATCTACCACCTCGCCGTGCTCCTGCGCAGCCGCGAGCTGACGCTCGCCGATCCCGAGCACGTGCTCGATGACCGTCACCGGCAGTGAGGCGCCGGCCGTGGCCGCGCCCTCGCTCGCCGAGGTGCGCGTGCTCGCGCGCGAGCACAATCTCATCCCCGTCCGCGAGACCTTCATCGACGACTGCGAGACGCCGGTCTCGGCGTTTCTGAAGCTGCGCGAGGACGGGCCCGCCTTCCTCCTCGAGTCCGCCGAGCAGGGGCGGGTGGGGCGCTACTCGTTCATCGGCTTTCGCCCCCGCAAGGTGCTCCGGTGGTCGCTGGGTGACCCCGGCGACCCGTACGCGCTCGCCGCCGCCGAGCTCGACCGCTACCGGCCCGCGCCCCTGGGAGGGGATCTGCCGCCGTTCTCCGGGGGCGCGGTGGGCGTGTTCGCCTACGACCTCGTGCGCTCCGTCGAGCCCCTGGGCGAGCCCAACCCCGACCCCGTCGGCGTGCCCGATCTCGCGCTCATGCTCACCGACACCCTGGTCGTCTTCGATCACCTCAAGCACACCGTCACCGTGCTGGCGAACGTGTACCCCGAGGACGACCTCGAGGCCTCCTACGCCGCCGCCGTCGAGTCGATCGCCGAGGTGCGCTGGCGCCTGTCGGGCCCGGTGCCCCGCCCGGCGCGCCGGCCAGAAGCCCGGCGCGCCGTCCCCGCGTTCGAGCCCAACATGCCCCGGGCCGCCTTCGAGGCGATGGTGGCCCGGATCGTCGAGTACATCTACGCCGGCGACGCCTACCAGGTGGTCCCGTCCCAGCGCTGGTCGGCGCCGGTGCCCGTCGAGGCGTTCTCGATCTACCGCGGGCTCCGCGTCGTCAACCCGAGCCCGTACATGTACTTCCTCGACTTCGGCGACTTCGAGGTCGCGGGGGCGAGCCCCGAGCCCCTCATCACCGTGACCGGACGCGAGGTCTCCACCCGGCCCATCGCCGGCACCCGCCCGCGGGGCGCGAGCGTCGAGGAGGATCTCCGCATGGCCGAGGAGCTCCTCGCCGACGCCAAGGAACGGGCCGAGCACGTGATGCTCGTCGACCTCGGGCGCAACGACCTCGGGCGCGTGTGCGAGTACGGCAGCGTCCACGTCGAGAGCTTCATGGCGGTCGAGAGCTACAGCCACGTCATGCACATCGTCTCGAGCGTCGTCGGGCGGCTGCGGGACGGGGTGGGGGCGCTCGACGCGTTGCGTTCCGTCCTGCCGGCGGGCACGCTGTCCGGTGCGCCCAAGGTCCGGGCGATGCAGATCATCGACGAGCTCGAGCCCGTCAAGCGCGGCGGCTACGGCGGCGCCATCGGCTACGTCAGCTACACCGGCGACCTCGACACCTGCATCCACATCCGCACCGTCGTCGTCAAGGACGGCGTCGCCCACGTCCAGGCCGGCGGCGGGACGGTGGCCGACGCCAAGCCCGAGTACGAGTACCTGGAATCGGTGGCGAAGTCGAAAGCGGTGATGCAGGCGGTGGCGGTAGCGGTGGGGCAGGCCGACTGGCTGTAGTCGGGCTCGGCGCGCGGAGAGCCCAGCGCCTACCCTTCGCCTCGTGCGCACCCTCGTCGTCGACAACTACGACAGCTTCACCTACAACCTCGTTCAGTACCTCGGGGAGCTCGGGGCCGAGGTCGAGGTCGTGCGCAACGACCAGGCGTCCGTGGAGGACCTTCTGGTCCGGGGTTATGACCGGGTGATCGTCTCGCCGGGACCGTGCACTCCCAACGAGGCGGGGATCTCGCTGGAGGCGGTGCGCCGGTTCCCGCAGGCGGGGATCCCCACGCTGGGGGTGTGCCTCGGTCACCAGGCGCTCGTGCAGGCGTGGGGGGGGCGGGTGATCCAGCACGAGCCGATCCACGGCAAGACGTCGGACATCGAACATGACGGGCGGACGATCTTCCGCGGGCTGCGAACGCCGCTCACCGTCGGGCGCTACCACTCGCTGGTCGCCGACCCGCAGTTGCCCGATGTGCTCGAGCGCAGTGCCGTGGGGGGCGAGGTGGTGATGGCGGTGCGCCACCGCGAGCTTCCCGCCGAGGGCGTCCAGTTCCACCCCGAGTCGGTGCTCACCGATCAGGGCCGCGAGCTCCTCGGCAACTTCCTCGCCCCCGAGCGGCAGCCCGAGCGGTGAGCCGGCAGCTCCTCACCGGCGCCATCGACGCGCTGGCGTCGGGCCGTGACCTGAGCCTCGACGACGCCGAGGCGGTGCTCTCGGAGATCATGGCGGGCGAGGCCAGCGAGGTGCAGATCGCAGGGTTCCTCATCGCCCTGCGGACGAAGGGAGAGACCGTCGAAGAGCTCGCGGGCCTGGCGCGGGCGATGCGCGGCTTCGCCGCCCAGGTCACCGTCGACCGCGACGACCTCCTCGACACCGCGGGCACCGGCGGCGGTCACCAGACCTTCAACGTCTCGACCACCGCCGCGCTCATCGCCGCCGGCGCGGGGTGCACGGTGGCCAAGCACGGCAACCGCTCCGCCACCGGCCTGTCGGGCTCGGCCGACGTCCTCGAGGCGCTCGGCGCCCGCATCGACCTCACGCCCGGCGACGTGGCCCGGTGCATCGAGGAGGTGGGCTTCGGCTTCATGTTCGCGCCCACCCATCACCAGGCCACGCGGTACGTGATCCCCGTGCGCCGGCAGCTCGCCGTCCGGACGATCTTCAACTTCCTCGGTCCCCTGACCAACCCGGCCGGCGCCACCCGCCAGCTCATCGGGGTCTCCGATCCCGGCTACCTCGACGTCCTCGCCGGCGCTCTGGCGCGGCTCGGGGCCGAGCGCGCGCTCGTGGTCTCGAGCGAGGACGGCCTCGACGAGCTCTCGATCTCGGCCCCCACCGCGGTGGTCGAGGTCACCGGCGCGCAGACGCGCCGGTACACGGTGCGCCCCGAGGACTTCGATCTCCAGCGCGCTCCGCTCGAGGCGGTGAGCGGCGGCTCCCCGGGGTCCAACGCCGAGACCGCGCGACGGATTCTCGCCGCCGAGCGCGGCGCCCAACGCGACATCGCCGTGCTCAATGCGGGCGCGGCGATCTATGCCGGGGGCGTCGCCGACTCGCTCGCCGAGGGCGTGCGCAGCGCCGAGGAGGCGATCGACACGGGCGCCGCCGCGGCGGCCCTCGAGCGCTTCGTCGCCCGCACCCACGAGCTGGCGCCGGCATGAACGCGCTGGGGCCGGCATGAACGCGCTCGAGGAGATCGTCGCCGCCACGCGCCGTGAGATCGAGCGCCGGCGAACCGACGTTCCCCTCGCCGAGCTCGAGGCCCGGGCGGCACAGGGGGGCCCCGAGCGCCGCCCCTTCGCCGCCGCGCTCGCCCGTCCCGGGCTCTCGGTGATCGCCGAGCACAAGCGCAGCTCGCCTTCGGCCGGGGTGTTCAGGGAGGACGTGGCGATCGAGGCGGTGGTCGCGGCCTACGAGCGCGGCGGCGCGGCCGCGGTCTCGGTCCTCACCGAGGGCCCGAGCTTCGGCGGCTCGCTTGCCGATCTGAAGTCGGCCCGCACGGCGAGCTCGCTGCCTGTGCTGCGCAAGGACTTCGTCGTCGACCCCTACCAGGTCACCGAGTCGCTGGCCGCGGGCGCCGACGCGATGCTCCTCATCGTCGCCGCGCTCACCGATGCCGAGCTCGCGACGCTCCATGATGCGGCCCGCGCCGCCGGTCTCGCCGTCCTCGTCGAGGTGCACGACGAGGAGGAGCTCGGGCGCGCGGTGGCTGTGGGCGCCGAGATCATCGGCATCAACAACCGCGATCTCAGCACCCTGACCGTCGACACCGCTCGCACCTTCGAGCTCCTCGCCGGCGTGCCCGCGGGCGCCACCGTGGTCGCCGAATCGGGATTCAGGACCAGGGCCGAGCTCGATGACCTCGAGCGCGCCGGGGTAGACGCCGTGCTCGTCGGCGAGGCGCTCATGCGCTCGCCCGAGATCGAGGCTGCCTGCCGGGAGCTCGCCGGCGGACGACCGCTCGCCGGTGGACGGCCGCTCGCCGGTGGACGGCCGCTCGCCGGTGGACGACCGCTCGCCGACGGGACGCAGACGGCACGCGGATGCGCTCAGCGCGGCTCCGTATCACCGCTTTAAGTGCAGTTCAGCGCCACCCCGCACAATCTTGCCCGCGGCATGAAGACACTTCTGCGCTCACCGCTCGTGTCCGCGACCGTCGGCGGCCTCACCGTCGCCGGAGCGTTCCTGGCTCTCGGCATCACCGGTCGCCGCGACGTCCGGACCGTGATCCAGGAGGCCCCGCTCGCCACCCAGGCCGCCTCGGACGTCGCCAGCGGACTCACGCCCTACGAGATCTACGAGCACAACTCGCGTGGGGTGGTCCTCGTCCGCGCCAACGTCGTCTCGGCGGTACCCAGTCCGTTCGTCCTCGGGAGCGAAGAGCAGGGCGGCGGGATGACCGGCTCGGGCTTCGTCGTCGACCGCCGGGGCGACATCCTCACCAACTACCACCTCGTCGCTGGGGCGGGCGCGGGCGGCATCTCGGTCCAGTTCCAGCCCGGCGAGACGGTGGCGGCACGGGTCATGGGAACGCAGCCGAACGCCGATTTGGCCGTGCTCCGGGTCGATCCGCGCGGGCTCCATCTCCGGCCCCTCGAGCTCGGCAACTCCGCCACCGCCCGCGTCGGCGATCCGACCCTGGCGATCGGCAACCCCTTCGGCCTCGACCGCACGCTGAGCGCCGGAATCGTCTCCGCTCTGCAGCGCCGGATCCCGATCTCGAGCGGGGTGGCGATCGACCACGTGATCGAGACCGACGCGTCCGTCGGCCAGGGCATCTCCGGTGGCCCGCTGATCGACGCCGCCGGCCGGGTGATCGGCGTCGACTCACATATCGAGACCGGGAACGACCCCGACGGCGTGCCGATCGGCTTCGCGGTTCCCATCAACACCGCGACCGCCCTGCTCGCCCGGATCGGCGTCGCGCCCACCTCGGCCTACCTGGGCGTCAACGGCGTCACCATCAACAGCTCCCTGTCCGCGCTCGGCGAGCGGGCTCACCACGGCGTGCTCGTGGAGTCCGTCGACCCGGGCGGCCCCGCCGCCAAGGTCGGGCTGCATCCCGGGAACGTCAAGCGCGTGGTCCACGGCCAGCCCGTCTATCTGGGCGGCGACGTGATCGAGCAGGTCAACGGGTCGACGGCCGACTCGGTCGACGACCTCGACCAGGTGGTGGCCTCCGAGCGCCCGGGCCAGGTCATCGATCTCACCGTGCTCCGCGGGTCGGCCGTGAAGACGATCAAGGTGACGCTCGCCCGGCGGCCCAGCAAGAAGTAGCACGGCGGCGGGACCGTACGATGTGAGGATGGCCCCCACCCTTCCGAGGATCAAGCTCTGCGGCGTGACCACACCCGAGGACGCCGAGTACGCCGCCGCCCTCGGCGTGTGGGCGATCGGCGTGAACTTCTGGCCCCGGTCCGCGCGGCGCTGCGATCCTGCCCTCGCCGCCGAGATCGCGGCGGCGGTGAAGAGACGCGTAGAGGTGGTCGGCGTCTTCGTCAACCCCACGCTCGAGCACGTCGCCGCCACCGCCGAGGCGGTCGGCCTGACCATGGTCCAGCTCCACGGCGACGAGGGCCCCGCGTTCTGCGCCGAGACGGCCCGGCGCACGGGCTGCAAGGTGATCAAGGCGGCGCGCGTGCACAGCGGCGCCGACATCCAGGCCCTGTCCGCCTTCCACGTCGACTATCACCTGCTCGACAGCCACGTCCCCGGGGAGCGGGGCGGCACCGGGGAGACCTTCGCGTGGGAGCTCGCGCGCAGGCACCGCGGACGCGTGCCCCTGATCCTCAGCGGCGGGCTCACCCCCGAGAACGTCGCCGAGGCGATCGCCACCGTGCGGCCGTTCGCCGTCGACGTCGCCAGCGGCGTCGAGTCGGCGCCCGGGCGCAAGGACCCGGCCAAGGTCGAGGCGTTCGTAAATGCCGTAGCTGCGACATCGGCGGTCCAAGCGCTCGGGCCGACTGTGGAGTCAGATGGCGCCGATTCCGTCGCGAGCTCGCCGGGCGGCGAACTCCCGGGCACCGCCGCCGAGGCCCCGGAGCGGGCCGCGTGAGCGTCGTCGAGCACCGCTTCGGCCCCTACGGCGGCCAGTACGTCCCCGAGACGCTCATGCCCGCCCTCGAGGAGCTCGAGCGGGCGTGGGTGGCGGCGCGCGAGGACCCGGGCTATCGCTCCGAGCTCGACGCCCTGCTCCGCGATTACGTCGGCCGGCCCACCCCGCTGTACCACGCCCGGCGCCTGAGCGAGGTCGCCGGGCACGCCGTGTACCTCAAGCGCGAGGACCTCAACCACACCGGCGCCCACAAGATCAACAACGCGCTCGGCCAGGCGCTCCTCGCCGTCCGCATGGGCAAGCAACGGATCATCGCCGAGACCGGGGCGGGCCAGCACGGCGTGGCGAGCGCGACGGCGTGCGCGCTCCTCGGGCTCGAGTGCGTGGTCTACATGGGGACCGAGGACATGCGCCGCCAAAAGCCCAACGTCGAGCGCATGGAGCTCCTGGGGGCACGCGTCGAGCCCGTCGAGGCGGGGGCGCGGACGCTCAAGGAAGCGGTGTCGGCGGCGATCCGCGACTGGGTCACCAACGTCGCCACCACCCACTACATCATCGGCTCGTGCGTGGGCCCGGCGCCCTACCCGGCCCTGGTCCGCGACCTGCAGCGGGTGATCGGCGACGAGGCGCGGGCGCAGGTGCTCGAGCGCTGCGGTCGCCTGCCCCAGCGCGTCATCGCCTGCGTGGGCGGGGGCTCGAACTCGATCGGGATGTTCACCCCCTTCGTGGCCGACGCCGAGGTCGAGCTCATCGGGGTCGAGGCGGCGGGGGAGGGGCTCGAGAGCGGCCGCCACGGGGCGCCGCTGACGGCGGCCGGCCTCCCCGGGGTCCTCCACGGCGCCTACTCGGCAGTCATGCAGGACGAGGACGGGCAGATCCTCGAGGCGCATTCGATCTCCGCCGGGCTCGACTATCCCGGCAGCGGTCCCGAGCACGCCTGGCTGCGCGACTCCGGTCGCGCGCGCTACGTCGCCGTCACCGACGCGCACGCCCTCGGTGCCTTCGCGCGCACGGCGCGGCTCGAAGGGATCATCCCCGCGCTCGAGTCCTCGCACGCGATCGCCTGGGCGCTCGCGCACGGACCCAGCGAGCTCGACCTCGTGTGCCTGTCCGGTCGCGGCGACAAGGATCTCGCCGAGGCGATCGCCAAGCTCGACGAGAGCCCGGACGCCTAGTGCTCGCCGCCGAGGATCCCGCGCCCGGCGCGCGGGTCGCGAGCTCGGGGATCGAGCGGATCGCCGAGGCCTTCGAGGGCGCCCGGGCCGACGGTCGCCGGGCCGCGCTCATGCCCTACATGATGGGCGGCTTCCCCGATCTCGACCGCTCGCGGGAGATCGCCCTGGCCTACGCCGAGGCGGGCGCGGACCTGGTGGAGCTCGGGGTCCCGTTCTCCGATCCGCTCGCCGACGGGCCGGTGATCCACGCCGCGGGAACCGCGGCCTTGCGAGCCGGGGTGCGCCTGCACGACGTGCTCGGGCTCGCGAGCGAGATCGCTGCTCGCGTCCCCGTCGTCGTCATGTGTTACGCCAACCCGATCTACGCGCGCGGCCTCGACCGCTTCGCCGATGCGCTCGCCGACAGCGGTGCGAGCGGCCTGATCGTCCCCGACCTGCCCCACGAGGAGGCGCCCGAGGTGCTCGCGGCGTGCGAGCGCCGGGGGATCGCCCTCGTCCCCCTCGTCGCCCCCACCACCCCGCGGGAGCGCCTCGCGCGAATCGGCGAGCGCGCTCGCGGCTTCCTCTACACCGTGTCGCTGACGGGGACGACGGGGGAGCGGGCCGGGCTCTCGGAAGGGCTGGCCGGGGTGCTGGCGCGCGCCAAGGCCCTCACCTCGGTGCCGGTGGCGGTGGGATTCGGGATCGCCACCCCCGAGCATGCCGCCGCTGCCGCGGAGGCCGGCGCCGACGGGGTGATCGTCGGTTCCCGGCTCGTGCGCGCCGCCGGCGAGGCCGACGATCCCGCTCCCGCGGTGCGCGAGCTCGTGCTCGCCCTCGGCCGCGCGCTTCGTTAGGATCGGCGGCGACATGGTCATCTTCTTCACGTCGGTTGCCGGCCTCATCATGTGGATCATCATGTGGGCGTTCGGGATCAAGAGCGTCGTCGCCATCTCGGGCTCCCTCCTCTTTGTCGGGATCGCGGTCGGTATCCAGCGCATGCTGGCCGCTCTCACCGGCAGCAGCGAGTAGCACGGGCCGGCGCTGCCATGCGGTTGCGCGACCGGGTACTGACCGGGGCGGCTTGTGTAGGGCTGATCAGCGCGCTCGCGGCGTGCGGGACGACGACGGCGACGACCACGACGATCACCGGCACGTCGCTGACGATCTACGCGAGCGTTCCCCTCAACGGGCCCGAGGCCGCCGCGGGGCGCGACGTGTACGACGCCGAGCAGCTCGCGCTCCAGCAGGCGGGCGGCAAGGTCGGGCGTTACAAGGTCGACCTCGCCCCGCCGCTCAATGACGCCACGAGCACGGGCCCGAGCCCCAAGCTCATCGCCGCCAACGCCCGCGCGGTGATCCAGCGCGCCGATGCCATCGCCTACCTCGGAGAGCTCGACCCTAATGCCTCGGCCCAGTCGATCCCCATCACCAACGCCGACGAGCTCCTCCAGGTGAGCCCCTACGACACGGCCATCGGCCTGACCCAGGCCACCTCGGCGGTGGCGGGATCGCCCAACGTCTACTACGAGTCGTTCAGCACCTACGGGCGCACCTTCGGCCGGGTCGTGCCCAATGACAACTACCAGGCCAAGGCCGACCTCCAGGTCATGCAGGGCCTCGGGGTCAAGAAGCTCTTCATCGCCGAGGACGGGGGCGCGTACGGCGATGCCATCGCCATCGCCGTGGATCAGAACGCCTCCAAGTACGGGATCACGGCCACGGCGCCGGCGCGCTCGACCGCGGGCCTGGCGCAGTCCGGCGCCGATGCCATGTTCTACGGCGGCGTCGCCGGCTCGGGCGCCGTGCAGGCCTTCACTGGCGCGGTCTCCTCGGGCGCGAAGGTCAAGCTCTTCGGACCCGGCGGCCTCGACACGAGCTCGTTCGTCTCCCAGCTGAGCCCAGCGGCCCAGAGCGCCACCTACCTGAGCGAGCCGGGATTCACCACCGCCGAGCTGCCGGCGTCGGGACAGAAGTTCCTCACCGACTTCAAGACCGCCTACGGACACCCGCCCGCGACCCAGGCGATCTTCGGCTATGCGGCCATGCAGGTGGTGCTCAACGCGCTCAGGGGGGCGGGGGTCAACGCCAACAACCGAGCCGCGAACATCAACCACTTCTACGGCGCCAAGAACATCAGCACCGTCATCGGCACCCTCTCGATCAACAAGGCGGGCGACGTCTCGCTCGCGCCCTACCTGTTCGACCGGGTCAAGGGCGGCAACCTCGTCGCCTACAAGAGCCTGATCGTCGCGCCCTGAGCTCGCGCTGCCGTTTGCGCCGCCGTTCGCGCTGCCGTTCGCTGCCGTTCGCGCTGCCGTTCGCGCTCCCGTTCGCGCCGCGTGAGTCTCGCGTTAGCGTCCGTTGGTCGTCTCGCGGTCGCGTCGGAGTCCGTCCGGCCGGTACATACGATGCGCCGGTGCTGAGACGAACGATCGCCGCGCTGGCCGTCGTCGCCTCGGTGGCCGGGTGCGGCGGGGGCTCGGGGCGCAGCGGCGCCGTCCACGGCCGCGAGCTCACCATCTACGCGAGCCTGCCCGAGCAGGGTCAGTGGCACGGGGACGCGCTCGCGGTCATGCGCGGGGCGCAGGTCGCGCTCGACCAGGTCCACGCCGCGGTGGGCCGGTACCGGATCGCCTTCGTGGTGCTCGACGACTCCACCGCCAAGGCGGGTACGTGGGTGCCGGGCCTCGTCGCCACCAACGCCCAGCAGGCGGCGGCGGACAGGACCACCGTCGGCTACCTCGGCGAGTTCAATCCGGACGCGAGCGCGATCTCGATCCCCGTTCTCAACCGCGCCGGAATCCCCCAGATCAGCCCTGCCGACGGCGCCGCGGGCCTGACCACGGCGTCGCCGGGGGACTTCCCCGGCGAGCCCGACAAGTACTACCCGACGGGCACGCGCACGTTCGCCCGCGTGGTGCCCGACGCCGGCGTCGAGGGGGCCGTGCAGGCCGACCTGCAGCGGAGCCTCGGGTGCACGAAGACCTACGTGCTCGACGACGGCTCGGTGTACGGAGCCGATCTCGCGAACATCTTCACCGGCGACGCGCAGCGGGCCGGGCTGACGCTCGCCGGGGCGCAGGACTTCGACCCCACTGCCTCTTCGTACGCCTCGCTCGCCGCCGGCTTGGCGAACACCGGAGCCGACTGCGTGTTCCTCGCCGCCAACGCCGAGAGCGACGCGGCGGCCCTGACCACCGCGGTGGCCGCCGCGCTGCCCCAGGCGAGGATCTTCGCCAGCGACGGCGTCGCCGACAGCGCCTATCTGGCCCCGGCGAGCGGCGGGATTCCCCTCAGCCTCGACCACCGCGTGTTCCTCACCATGGCGCCGCTCGCTGCGAGCGCGTACCCCCCGGCGAGCCAGGGCTTCTTCGCCGCCTACCGCAAGCGCTACGGGTCGGCACCGCCCTACGCCATCTACGGCTACGCGGCGATGAGCCTGATGCTCCGGGCCATCGACCGGGCCACTCACCGCGGCCGGCGGATCGCCGACCGCGCCAAGGTCCGGACGGCCATCTTCGCGACCCGTAACCGGCGCAGCGTGCTCGGCACGTACAGCATCGACCGGGCCGGGAACACGACGCTGCGCGAGTACGGCGCCTACCGGGTGGTCCGCGGCCGTCTCGTTTTTCTCCGCACCTTCCAGGGTTAATTTCGGGTTAGGGGCCCCAAGCCGTCGTTTGGCCGTGTGCGGCCTGATTAAGCTGTGACCCGTTTGTAACCGGGGTGAGGGCTGTCAAGGCACCTATCCGTCAAATGAATAGGGGTGGTCGAGTTGGTCGCAAAAAGGAAAGCCGGACTATTTCTGGTTGGTGCGCTGGTCGCGCTCGCCGGCTGCGGTAGCAGCAGCAACACCACGAGCACCACGAGCGGCACCACCAGCGGCACGTCATCTTCGAGCTCGAAGACGGTGGACATCTACTCGAGCCTGCCCTTGCAGGGGTCCTCGAACGCGCAGACGATCCCGATGGTCAACGGGATCAAGCTCGCGCTCTCGGAGGCCGGCGGCAAGGCCGGGCCGTGGACGGTGAACTATCAGTCGCTCGACGACTCGACCGCCGCCGCCGGCAAGTGGGATCCGACGCAGACCGGCGCCGACGCGCGCAAGGCGGCGGCCGACCCCAAGGCCGTCTACTACATCGGCGAGTTCAACTCGGGCGCCAGCGAGGTCTCGATCCCCATCCTCAACGAGGCAGGCATCCCCCAGGTGAGCCCCGCCAACACCTACGTCGGGCTGACGACGAACCTGCCGGGGAGCGCCCCCGGTGAGCCGGGCAAGTACTACCCGACGGGCAAGCGCACCTATCTGCGCATCGTCCCCATCGACTCGATTCAGGCCGCGGCCGACCTCATCGCCATGAAGCAGGCGGGGTGCACGAAGATCGCGGTGGCCAACGACAAGGAAGCCTACGGTCAGGGTCTCGCCACCCTGCTCGGCCTCGAGAAGGGCTTCTACGGCGACAGCATCGTCGGCGACACCGGGATCGACCCGACGCAGCCGAACTTCCGTTCCTACGCGTCGACGATCAAGGGACAGGGAGCCGACTGCTTCTTCTTCGCCGGGATCGTCTCCAACGGCGCCGTCCAGATCACCAAGGACGTGCACAACGCGATCCCCACCGCGAAGATCTTCGGGGCCGACGGCGTATGCACGAGCTCGTACACCTCCGCCAAGGCGGGCGGCGTTCCCGCGACCATCGATCCGCTCATGCAGTGCACGGTGGCGACGCAGGACCTCGCCGCCTACCCGGGCGGCAAGACGTTCCTCGCCGCCTACAAGGCCAAGTACGGGGTCTCCAACCCGGACCCGTACGCGATCTACGGCTACGAGGTCATGAAGCTCGGGCTCGACACCATCGCCGGCCTGGGACCGAACGGCGGCACCAAGGCCGACGTCCTCAAGGCGCTGTTCGCGATCAAGGATCGCCACTCGGTGCTCGGTACCTATGGGTTCGACGCCAACGGCGACACGACGCTGAAGTCCTACGGCCTCTACAAGGTCGCCTCCACCGGCGACCCGGTGTTCGACAAGACGATCACGCCGACGAAGGTCGTCAAGTAGCCGCGTCGTAATAGACGGAAACGAAAGGAAGCGGGGGAGGCGCGCGTCGCGCCTCCCCCGCAGCCGCAAGGACCCGTGGATTCAACTTTTCTCGCCTCGAGGGTGCCCCAGCCGGTGGCTCGCGTGCTCGCGGCACTACGCCGCTACGTCGGTCGCTGGGGCCTTTACCTCGCTCTCATCGCCCTGCCGGCGTACTACGGCATCCATGACCTGACGCACGGGTACCAGGCCGGCTTCGTGGCCGGGCACGCCGTCGTCCGCAAGGACCTGACCCAGCTCGGCTTCAACATGTTCGAGGGGCTCTCCAACGGCGCCATCTGGGCGCTGATCGCCATGGGCTATACGCTCGTGTACGGGATCATCGAGCTCATCAACTTCGCCCACGGCGACGTGTTCATGATCGGCTCGTTCACCGCCGCCGGTCTCTGGGGCACGCTCGGCCTCGGCTTGGCCACCGGCCCCGTCGGCCTCGTCGCCGGCCTCCTCCTCACCCTCTTCGTGTGCATGGCGGTGTGCGGTTCGCTGAACGTGCTCATCGAACGCGTCGGCTATCGACCGCTGCGCAACGCGCCCAAGCTCGCGCCCCTCATCACCGCGGTGGGGTTCTCGTTCATCCTCCAGAACGTCGGCCTGCTGTGGCTCGGCGGCTCGCCCCAGGGGGTGAACGACCTGATCCGCGAGAACAACACCGTCCTGCACATCTCGGGCGTGGTCATCCATCGCGCCGACGTGCTCGCCCTCGGGGTGATGATCCCGCTCGTCATGGCGCTCACCTGGTTCATCGGGAACACCCGGCCGGGCCGGGCCATGCGAGCCACCGCCCAGGACCCCGAAGCGGCGCGCCTGATGGGCATCAACGTCAACAACACGATCTCGCTCACCTTCCTCCTCGGGGGCATGCTCGCCGGCGCCGCCGGCCTCGTCTACGCGCTATATGAGACGACGGTGTGGTATTTCCAGGGCTTCGAGGCGGGCCTCATCGCCTTCACCGCCGCGGTCATGGGCGGGATCGGCAACGTCCGGGGTGCCGTCCTCGGGGGGCTCATCATCGGCTGCATCCAGGAGCTCACGGACTCGCGCCTGGGACCGCAGTGGACCGAGGCGGTGGTGTTCGCCTATCTGATCCTCGTCATGGTGCTGCGACCGCGCGGGCTGCTCGGTGAGGAGACCCGGGAGGCGGGATGAGCGAGCTCATGGCCCAGCTCGGCGAGTGGCGCGACGCTCTGATCGCCCGGCGCGAGGCGGTGACGCGGCGGGTGCCGTGGTGGCCCCGCGGCCTCGCGCTCACCCTCATTGCCTTCGGGATCGTCCTGCCCTTCTTCTTCACCCAGTCGAGCGGCTTCATGGGCGCGACGATCGTCGCCCTGGCCTACGTGGTGATGGCGCTCGGCTTGAACGTGGTCGTCGGCTTCGCGGGCCTCCTCGACCTCGGCTACGTGGCCTTCTACGCCCTCGGCGCCTACTGCATGGGCTGGTTCGGCTCGGACTTCTTCTTCAACTCGCGAATCCACGTGGTGGTGTCGCCGCTCACCAGCCACGTGATCGGCATCCACTTCAATTTCATCCTCATCCTCGTCTGCGCGGTGGTGATCACGGCGCTGGCGGGGATGATCATCGGCCTGCCCACCCTGCGGCTGCGCAGCGACTACATCGCCATCGTGACCCTGGCCTTCGGGGAGATCATCGGCGTGCTCGCGGTCAACGGGCAGAGCATCCACATCGGCACCGGCGAGGCCCTGACCAACGGCAACAACGGGATCTCGGCGCTCGACCTGCCCTACTTCCCGGGGATCGGGTCGTTCAACCTGCTCCAGCTCAGACCCTGGTACTGGCTCATCTTCGCGATCATGCTCGTCGTCCTCTTCGTCAATCTCCGCCTCCGCGACTCCCGGCTCGGCCGCGCCTGGGTCGCCCTGCGCGAGGATGAGGTCGCCGCCGTCTCCATGGGCATCCCCCTGGTGCGGACCAAGCTCATGGCCTACGCGATCGGCGCCACCTTCGGCGGCATGTCCGGCGCCTTCCTCGGTGCCTTCAACACCACCGTCAACGCCGACCAGTTCAAGTTCTCCTTCTCGATCTTCGTGCTCGCGATGATCATCGTCGGCGGCCTCGGCTCGATCTGGGGAGCGGTACTCGGCGCCCTGCTCCTCTCCTACATCAACTACTACATCATCCCCGACGTCCTCAACACCCTGCCCAAGGACTTCGGCCTGAACTTCAGCCTCACCCAGCTGTCGTTCGGGATCTTCGGCTTCCTCCTCGTGCTCGTGATGATCCTGCGCCCGCAAGGCCTCTTCCCCGAGCGCCGGCGCCGGCTCGAGCTCACCGCGGCGATCGCCGCCGAGGACGCCCAGCTCGTCGAGGTGGCCGAATGAGCACCGGCGAGGCGGTTTCCGTAGCGCCCCCGACCGGTCCGCCGGTCATGCGCACCGACCATGTGACCAAGGAGTTCGGCGGCCTCGTGGCCGTCAAGGACATCTCCTTCGAGATCCCCGAGCACTCGATCGTCTCGCTCATCGGTCCCAACGGCGCCGGCAAGACCACGCTCTTCAACATGCTCACCGGCCTCTACAAGGCGACCACCGGCCACGTCCTCCTCGGCGACCGCGACATCACGCGCTCGCGCCCGGACATCATCACCGGACTGGGCGTGGCCCGCACCTTCCAGAACATCCGCCTCTTCGGCGCCATGACCGCGCTCGAGAACGTGCTCATCGGGCGCCACGCCCGGCTGCGCACCGGCCTCTTCGGGTCGATCTTCCGCCCCCCGTGGGCGCGGCGCGAGGAGCGCGAGGCGCGCGAGAAGTCGGCCGAGCTCCTCGAGTACGTGGGCATCCGCACCAGCGCCTTCGACCAGATCGCCTCGCGGCTCTCCTATGGCGACCAGCGGCGCGTGGAGATCGCCCGCGCCCTCGCGTGCGAGCCGCGCCTGCTCCTCCTAGACGAGCCCACGGCGGGGATGAACCCGCAGGAGTCGGCCGCCCTGACCGACTTCATGCGCACCCTGCGCAAGGACCTGAAGCTCACCATCCTCCTCATCGAGCACGACATGAAGGTCGTCATGAACGTCTCCGAGCGCGTCACAGTGCTCGACCACGGCGAGCGGATCGCCGAGGGGTCGCCCTCGCATGTGCGCAACGACCCGCGCGTGATCGAGGCCTACCTGGGGAAAGATCCCACCAAGCCACCCCCCAACGACCTGATGGCGCTGCTCGAGGTATCTGATATCCACGTCCACTACG
>DASZKU010000302.1:0-9361 GCA_035552815.1 Solirubrobacteraceae bacterium
CACCCCAACCTCACCGTCGAGGTTCTGCTCCTGCGCGAGGACCACGTGCGCGCCCCGCGACCGGACACCTCGGGCCGGCGCCGGCGTGACCCGGGCGAGCGCCGGCTCGTCGCCGTGCTCGACCGCGTCGAGATCGGGACCCCCGACGACCTCCTCCGTGCCCTGCCCGAGCTCCCGCGCGGACCCTTCAGCACCCGCGAGCTTGCCTCGCTGCTCGGGTGCAGCATGCTCCTCGCCCAGCGCACGGCCTACTGCCTGCGCGTAATCGAGCTCATCGAGCCCGCGGGCAAGCGCGGCCGGGCACCGCTGCACCGGCGGACGCGGCTCAGCCCTCGCGGGCGGCGTCGGGCGCGGGATCCTCCACGAGCTTGACGACGGGGGTCGCGGGCGCGAGCGTGCGCTCGAACCAGCGCCGGGCCAGGGGGATGTGGGCGGGGTCGAGCTGATGACCGACTTCCGACTCGTGGTACGCGACCGAGAGCCCCGCGCCGCTGAGCAGGTCGCGGGCGCGGCGGGCGAAGGCGACGTCGATGACGGGGTCCTGGCGGCCGTGGGCGATGAACACCCGCGTGCGCTCACGGCTCCTGAGATCGGGTTGCCAGCCCTCGACGGTGGGCACGAAGCCCGAGAAGGCGAGAATCCCCGCCGGGGCGGGCCGGTCGGACCCGAGCCCCAGCGCGTAGCTCATCACCGTCCCCATCGAGAAGCCGCCGAGGACCGTCTCCTCCGGCCCCAGCCCCGTGCGCTCCCACGCCGCATCGTGGACCTCGGCGAGGGCGCGGTAGGAGGTGGCGAAGCTCTCGGGATCCGGGTGGCCGACGCGGGGCACGGCGTACCAGTGGTAGCCGGGCGCGCCCGGCAGGGTGAAGGGCGCCCGCACCGAGACGACGTGCAGGCGCCGCTCGGGATCGATGGCATCGGCGAGCGGGAGCAGGTCGCTCTCGGTCGTCCCCCGACCGTGATGGAGGACGAGCAGCGCCGAGGGATCGCCGGCGGCGGCCCGCTCCCTGGTGAGCAGCGAGGTCACCGGCTCGACCCTAGTGGATCCCGACGATCCCGGCGCACACCCAATTGGAGGCGCCGGCGCCATGGTTCCAGAGGATCGAGGCGATCCGGTCCTGCTCGGATTTCGGGGCCAGGTAGGCGGCCGGTCCGCTGCCGCCCGCACCCTGCCAGGTGCTGGGAAGGATCTGGTAGTAGCCCGAGGCCCCGGCGCTGTTCGGGGTGAGGTTCTGACCGCCGGACTCGCAGAGGACGATCGCATAGGGAATGGCCCAGCCGCCGGTGGCGCCTCCGTTCCCGTAGGGGACCGGACTCCCCGACGCGGCGGGGGCGCTCGCGGCGACTTGCTGGGCCTCGACCACCGAGAGCTCGTGGGAGAGCTGGCTCTGGCGGGTGCGGGTGGCCTCGAGTTGGGCGACCTGGATCGCCCGTACCCGCTCGGCCGCGGCCCGCTTGGAATGGAGCAGCGCGTTCATCCCGGCGATGGCGCGGGCCTCGGTGGCCACCTGGTTGGTCGTCGCCGCGTCGCGCGCCTCGAGCGCGGTCAGCCGTGCCGCGGCGCGCTGGGCCTGGGCCTTGGCGCTGATGGTGACGTTGACGATCGTCTTCTGCTGGCCTTGGGCCATGTGCAGGTACTGCAGGCGATCGAGGAGGTCGCTGAACCCGTGCGCCTGGAGGACCACGGTGACGATGTTCTGGGGCTGAGCCTCGTACTGGCTCACGAGCAGGCGCGAGAGCGCCGTCCGCGCCCGGGCGAGCCTGGCCTCGAGGACCTTGAGCACGGCGCGCTCGCGCGCGACCGCGGCCTGGGCGACGGCGAGGACGGCGCGGGCCGCGCTCAGGCGGGATTGCACAGCCGCTTCGCGCTCGGTGACCAGGGTGATCTGGCCGTCGAGCCTGGCGATCAGCTGCCCCGCCTGCCCGCTGCTCGCCGACAGCTGCTGGGCGCGGGCCTGCTGCTGGCTGAGCTTCGACTGCAGCGAGCCGACGCTCGGCGAGGCCGAGGAGGTGAGGGGCACGGCGGCGGCCGCTCCGAGGAGCGCCAGCACGGCTGACACGGCGGCGGCAAGCCGGAAACGAGCGGGGCTGATTGCGGATCTCATGGGCGCGCCTACGGGGTTAGCTGTCGGGCTCGCGCTGTGCGCTACGCCGCCATCAGACGGCGATTCGCCCCGGGGTACTGGTTGGTTCCCCCGCTTCCCGCTGCGTATCGCGGGAATTCGGCACGGTGAAGATACCACCTCGCCCTGCGGGCGCCCGGCCCCGGGCCGCTGAGCGGGAGACGCGGCGGCTACTCGCCGGGGTCCGGCGGCCAGCGGCCGTGTTCGGCGTAATAGTCTCGGGCCGCGTCCTCCTGGGCGCGTTCTGACTCGCCCTGGACGCCGATGCGGTACAGGGTGTTGAGGAGGAGCACGGCGAGGCCGCCGCCCACGGCCATGGCGAACCCCTCGATGCCCTGGTCCCCGGAGCCCAGCACGGCGAGGAGGACGCCGCCGATGATCATCGCCGCGGGAATGCCGTAGCGGACGACGATCAACCACCGCCGAGGTTGGGCGCCGGCCTCGCGCTGTTGGGCTTCGCTCTCTGACATGAAACCGTCGTTAATTCAGCATGACTACCCGATTTGGTGACCGCTTCGCGGGTAGTCTCCTTAACCGAATATGCCGATCGCCTGCATCTTCAGGTGTGAATTCTGCGATTCCCGTCCTGATCCGGAGACGCAGATTGCGCTCGAGCGCCAGATGCTCGATCTGCGCCACGGCGAGTATGTGGATGCCGACCCCGGCCACTGGCTGACCTGGTTCGGGCGCGGCATGTACGGGAGGACGCGCTACGCGTGCGGCGATCACCGCGGCGAGCTCAAGGCGATGCTCCGCGAGCACTACGGCACCCTGGGCTGGCACCCGTGGGCCATGGGCCCGCATCCCTGGGCGGGCCGCCGCGGCACCGACCGCGCCCGCCACCTCGCGCGCTCGCTCAAGGGCACCTTCGGGATGCCCGGCGCGCCGTAGCCGGCTGCACGAGTTATCCCGCCGCCGCTCTCAGCCTGCCGAAAACCGCTCAGACGTGAGACGATCGCGGCGTGATCGCCGACCCAGGAGCCGAGCGTGGCTGAACTGCTCCCTTCCCACGGCCCGGGATCCTCCCCCTTTCCGCCGATTGCCGACTACGGCTTCCTCTCGGACTGCGAGGTCACCGCCCTCGTCTCCTCGGGGGGGAGCGTGGAATGGATGTGCCTGCCCCGGATGGACTCGCCGAGCATCTTCGGCGCCACCCTCGATCGCGATGCCGGGACCTTCCGGATCGGGCCCGCCGGCGTCGACGTCCCCGCCGCTCGCCGCTACATTCCGGGGACGCTGATCCTCGAGACGAGCTGGTGGACGCCCGGGGGCTGGCTCATCGTCCGCGATGCCCTGCTCATGGGCAACTGGCACCACGAGACCGAGCGCTCGACCTCGCACCGCCGGGCGCCGACCGACTACGACGCCGACCACGTCCTCCTGCGCGTCGTGCGCTGCGTCAACGGCGAGGTCCAGCTCCGCATGGACTGCTCCCCGGTGTTCGACTACGGCCGGGGACCGGCGCAATGGGAGTACGCGGGGAGCGGCTACCACGAGGCGGTCGCCACCGGGCGCGGCTCGAAGCTCGAGCTTCGCCTCACCAGTGACCTCAACATCGGCTTCGAGGGTCCCTCGGCCACCGCGCGCACCCTCGTCAAGGCCGGTGAATGGCGCTTCGTCGCCCTATCCTGGAGCGAGCACGCGCCCCCGCGCTCGCTCGCCGAGGCGCGCCAGCGGATGACATGGACGGCGCACCACTGGCAGCACTGGCTCAACCGCGGCCAGTTCCCCGATCACCCGTGGCGGGCCGCGCTCCAGCGCTCCGCGCTCACCCTCAAGGGCTTGACCTGGGCCCCCACGGGCGCGATCGCCGCCGCGGCCACCACCTCGCTCCCCGAGACCCCCGGGGGCGAGCGCAACTGGGACTACCGCTACACGTGGCTGCGCGACTCCGCCTTCACCCTGTGGGCCCTGTACACCCTGGGGCTCGACTGGGAGGCCAACGACTTCTTCTACTTCATCGCCGACATCGCCGAGGTGAGCGACGGCGAGACCCAGATCATGTACGGGATCGACGGCGCCCGCGGCCTCGACGAGCAGCTCCTCGACCATCTCTCGGGCTACGAGGGAGCGCGCCCGGTGCGCATCGGCAACGCCGCCTACGAGCAGGAGCAGCACGACGTGTGGGGCGCCATCGTCGGCTCCATCTACCTGTACATGCGCGAGCGCGACCGCCTCGAGGACCGCCTGTGGGCGATCGTCGTGGCCCAGGTCGAGAGCGCGCTCAAGCATTGGCGCGAGCCCGACCGCGGGATGTGGGAGGTCAGGGGCGAGCCCAAGCACTTCACCACCTCCAAGGTCATGTGCTGGCTCGCCGCCTACTGCGGGGCAAGGCTCGCCGAGGCCCGCGGCGAGACCGAGCACGCCCGGCGCTGGGACGCCGCCGCCGAGGTCATCAAGGAGGACGTCCTCGCCAAGGCCGTCGACGAGCGCGGGGTGTTCGTGGCCCACTACGACACCACCTCGCTCGATGCCTCGGTCCTCCTCATCGCCCTCGTGGGCCTGCTCCCGGGCGATGACGAGCGCGTGCACGCCACCGTGCTCGCCATCGCCGACGAGCTCACCGAGGAGGACCTGGTGCTGCGCTACCGCACCGACGAGACCGACGACGGGCTCGCCGGCGAGGAGGGGACCTTCACGATCTGCTCGTTCTGGCTCGTCTCCGCGCTCGTCATCATCGGCGAGTTCGAGCGGGCGCGAGCGCTGTGCGAGAAGCTCCTGTCCCTGGCCAGCGACCTGCATCTCTACGCCGAGGAGATCGACTCCCATACCGGGCGCCACCTCGGCAACTTCCCCCAGGCCTTCACCCACCTCGCCCTCATCAACGCGGTGATGCAGGTGATCGGCGCCGAGCGGGGACTGCAGCCCCAGCAGCTGGCGGCCGATAGCCAGCGCACTCCGTGATCTGGGGCGCACCCGAGCTCATCGAGCTCGGTGCCCTCGGCCTCGGCGCCGGAGCCCTCAACGCCGCCGCCGGCGGGGGCTCGCTCCTCACCTTCCCCGCCCTCATCGCCTTCGGGCTGCCGCCGCTGACCGCGAACCTCTCCAACACGGTCGCTCAGTGCCCCGGCTACGTCGCCATCGTCCAGGGCTACCTCCCCGAGCTCGCGGGCACCCGGGAGCGCGTCCTGCGCCTGCTCCCCGCCGCGCTCCTCGGCGGCGGGGCCGGGATCGCCGCCCTCGAGCTCGCCTCCCCCGCCGCCTTCCGCGCCGTGGTACCCGCCCTCGTCATCCTCGCTTGCGCCTTACTGGCCATCCAGCCGCGGGTTACCAGCATGCTCTCTCGGCGGCCTGGCGGAGCCCGGGCCGCGACGGCGGGTCTGCACGCGGCCGTGGCCGTGACCTGCGCGTACGCGGCCTACTTCGGCGCCGGCGCCGGGGTGCTCATGCTCGCCGTGCTCGGCCTCTTCATCCTCGACAGCGTCCAGCGCCTGAACGCGCTCAACCGGCTCCTCATCATGATCATCAACGTCCTCGCCGCCGTCCTCTTCGTCATCCTCGGCCCCGTGAGCTGGCCCGCCATCGCCGTGCTCGCCCCGACGACGATGGTCGGCGGGCGGGCCGGCGTCTCCTACGTGCGCCGGCTTGGGCCGCAGGCGCTGCGCGGGCTCGTCCTCCTCATCGGGGTGGGGGCGAGCGTGTACCTGGCGGTGACGTACTGGTGAGCCGCGGGCGGCGCGGTCACTTGCCGCTGCCGCCGCCGTTCTTGTCGTACTTGGCCGTGTAGCTGCTCTTCGGGCACGACGAGCCGACGATCTGGGCGGTCCCCTTGAACTTGCCCCCCGAGAACTTGCCGGTGAAGAGCACCGTTCCCTTGACCGTGCCGAAGGTGCCGCCATTCTCGGTCGAGATCGTCGTCTTCCCGTCGAAGCTGAAGCTGCCGTTCTTCAATGGCAGCTTGGCGCTGTCCCAGTACTCGGCGACGCTGGGAGAGCTGAAGCACCCGATATAGAGGGTGACCTTGGTCGCCGGCTTGAGGGCCACGACCGCCAGACGCGGGTGAGTCGAGGCGTAATACCCCCCGGCGATCGGCCCCTTGGCCGCGGCCCAGGCCGCCGTCGCCGAGGCGGCGAGGATTGACAGCGCGATAGCCAGCCGAGCGGACTTGCGTCCCATGAAAGCCCCCTTCTAGATTGAACGTCCCGTTTCGTGGCGAGCATACCGCCCGCGGAGCGTTACCGCCGCGGCTTATCCGAACTTAATCACGCTGCGGATCCCGTCCTGGCGCTCCATGAGCTCGAAGCCGTGGTTGACCTCGTCGAGGGTGATCCGGTGTGAGACGAAGGCGTCGACGTCGATGTCCCCGTCGAGGTAGCGCTGCACGAGGAGAGGTACCTGGTCGCGTCCCTTGACCCCGCCGAACGAGGAGCCGCACACCCGCCGGCCGGTGATCAGGTAGCGGGGGACGATGTCGAGGGTCTCCCCCTTGCCCGCCACCCCGGCCACCGTGCACAGCCCCCACCCCATGCGCGCCGCCTCGACGGCCTGGCGCATGACCGAGACGAGCCCCGTGGCCTCGAAGGTGTAGTCGGCGCCGAAGCCTTTGCTTTCCTCGAGCACTCGCTCCACCGTGCCCGGTCCGCCGATCCACGCGTCGGTGGCGCCCTGGCCGCGCGCGAGCTCGAGGCGCTGCTCTGACATGTCGACGCAGATGATGCGCTCGGCGCCCTGGAGGCGACAGCCGGCGACGGCGCCGAGCCCCACCATCCCGGCGCCGAAGACCACGCACGTCGACCCGGGCTCGACCCGCGCGGTGAACATCGCCGCCCCGAGCCCCGTCGAGAGCCCGCAGGCGAACAGGCACGCCCGGTCGGGGGGCGCCTCGTCGGAGACGTGGGCGAGGGCGATCTCGGGCATCACCGTGTACTCGGCGAAGGTGCTCGTGCCCATGAAGTGGCGGATCGGCTCGCCGTCGCGGGAGAGGCGCGTCGTCCCGTCGGGGAGGTGGCCGCGGTTCTGCTCCTCGCGGATGGCCAGGCACAGGTTGGTCTTCGGGCTCAGGCAGTGGACGCACTCCCGGCACTGGGGCGAGAACAGCGTCACCACGTGGTCGCCGGGCGCGAGGCTGGTGACGCCTTCGCCGGTGCGCTCGACGACACCCGCGCCCTCGTGGCCGAGCACCGTGGGCGCGTACCCGGAGGGATCGACGCCCGAGGCCGTGTACATGTCCGTGTGGCACACCCCGCACGCCTCCAGGCGCACGAGCACCTCGCCCGCCTCGGGCTCGGCGAGCTCGAGCTCGGTGACGTTGAGCGGCTTACCGAACTCCTCGAGCACTGCGGCACGGATCTTCACGACGCGATCTCCTCTCCGATTTGGCGCCGCACAGTGTGCCCGGTGGCGGGGGCGTGATGAATAGTCGACGACTATTCGAAGGTATTCAGCACGGCCTCGGGCCGCCGAGCCTGGGGCGCCGGCGGACGCGCGCGCCGGGCCCGGCGCCCGAGCACCGCGCCGAGCGCCGCCACCACGAAGCACGTGACCGCCCCGAGCCCAAGGCCCGCTCGCGCCCCTGCCACTGCCATCGTCCAGCCCACGATCGGCCCGCCGATCGGCGTCGAGCCCTGGAAGGCGACGAACCACAGGGACATCACCCGACCGCGCATCGAGGGCGCCGCGCTCAGCTGCAGGGTCGAGTTCGCCGTCGACATGAAGGAGATGCTGGCGGCGCCGGCGAGCGCGAGGGCCACGAGCTCGAAGGCCAGGGTGGGGGCCAGGGCGGCGAGGGTCATGGCCGCCCCGAACGCGGTGGCGGCGAGGATCAGCGGTCGCAGCCCGGTCTTGCCCCGCGCGGCGACGACGAGGCCGCCGGCCACCGCGCCGACTCCCATCGCCGCCGTCATGAAGCCGAATCCCGTCGCCCCGGCGTGCAGGCCGCGGCTCGCCATCACCGGCAGCGATACCTGGAACTCGTAGGTCAGGCACCCAACCACGGCCATCATCAGCAGGGGCACGGCGAGCTCACGCTGCGAGCGTACGTAGCGCACCCCTTCCCGGAGCTGGCCGCGCTCGCGCGGGGTGGGCGGGGTGGGATTGAGGGCCCGGGGGTCCATGGTGGCCAGGGAGGCGATGACGGCGACGAAGCTCGCCGCGTTGACCAGGAAGGCGACGCCGTCGCCCACCGTGGCGATGAGGATGCCGGCCACGGCCGGGCCCACCGAGCGGGCGACGTTGACGAGCACCGAGTTGAGACTGACCGCGTTGCGCAGGTGCTCGGGGCCGACGAGCTCGAGCATGAAGGACTGGCGCGAGGGGTTCTCGAAGGCGTTGTTGAGTCCGAGCAGGGCGGCGAGGACGCCGATCTCCCACACCTTGACCACGCCGGTCACGCTCAGAAGCCCAAGGGTGAGGGCCTGGAGGCCCATCGCGGCCTGGAGGGCGATCATCAGGCGCCGCTTATCGATCCGATCGGCGATCACCCCTCCGTAGGGCCCGAGCAGGAGCACGGGCAGGGTCTGCAGGGCGATGATCACCCCGAGCGCGGTGCTCGAATGCGTGAGCGTGAGCACGAGCCACGACTGCGCCGTCATCTGCATCCACGTGCCGATCAGGGAGATCGCCTGGCCGCTGATGTAGCGGCGATAGTTGGGAACCGAGAGTGCGGCGAAGGTGATGCGACCCGCGCGTGCGACGCGCGTCATCCGTGCCGGCCCTTCAGGCCCTGCGCGAGCTCTTCGAGTACGGGCAAGGCCCGTTCGACGGCCCGCCGATCCGCGCCGTCGAGCCGCGCGAGCGCCACCTCGAGGACATCGGTCCGCTCCGCGCGCATGCGCGCGCACAGCCTGCGCCCCGCCGCCGTCGTCTCCACGAGCGCGGCGCGCCGGTCCCCGGGGTCGGACACCCGCGTGACGAGACCGGCGTCGGCGAAGTCCGCGATGACCCGCGAGAGCATGGTGGGGTTGAGCCCCTCCTCCTCGGCGAGCTCGGAGAGCCGGATCGGCCCGAGGCGATTGATGGTGAAGAGGACGGAGATCCGGGTCGCGGTGAGCCCGGCCGCCGCGCCCGCCGCCGTCGGGCGCAGGCGCCGCGACAACCGCCCGATCGACGCCCGCAGGCGGGCGGCGGTGTCGAGATCGAGGGCGGGGGGGGACGCGGGCATATCACTCCTGTGAATACTTGCTTGCTGGCAAGCATTAGTCTAGCAGCGGGATTGCCGCCGCTCGAGTCGTCATCATGGGGGCCGCCGATGTCCCCTGTGCCGAGATCGCGCGGCGCCCTGGGCCGCCCCGGCGCCCTGG
>DASZKU010000303.1:0-44457 GCA_035552815.1 Solirubrobacteraceae bacterium
GACGATCCCGGTCACGGCGGCGATCACGAGGAGGAGCCCGGCGATGATCGCCACGGGGGCCATGCGCGCGCGCATCTCGGCCTCGCGCTGCAGCTGGTTTGAGTTCATCAGGCGCCTATGCTAGCCGCGCGGCGCGGACCAGTCGGCCCTCGTGGCGGTCGCGCTGAGCATCTCGCGCCAGTGTAGGGACCGAGGACCTACACTCGCGCCTGTGCAGATCGGCGACGCCTGCCCGGCGTGCGGCGGGCCGCTCGTCGCGTGGCGCTCGGTCCCGAGCGCCGAACCGGCCCTCGGGCCCAGGCGATACGAGCTCGGACGCTGCACGAGATGCGGCACCGCCGTCACCGTCGGCCCCACCCCGCCCGAGCTTCACGACACGGGTGCCTACCAGCCCGGCGCCCCGCGCCTGGCCGGCACCGTCGCTCCCGTCCTCAGGGCCTTCGACCGCCAGCGCCTGCGCATGCTCGAGACTCACCCCCCCGCGCGCCTGCTCGACGCCGGCGCCGGGCGCGGGCGCTTCGTCGCCGGCGCCAACGCCGCCGGTTACACCGCGCGCGGGATCGAGCCCTCCCAGCGGGGGGTGAGCGCGGCCGCAGCCCTGCATGCGCCCGTCGAGCAGGCGAGCATCGAGTCCGCGGAGATCGAGCCCGGGTCGCTCGACGCCGTGACCCTGTGGCACGTGCTCGAGCACCTCGACGACCCCGGCGCCGCCGTGGCCCGCATCGCCACCTGGCTCGCCCCGGGCGGCAAGCTCCTCGTTGGCGTCCCCAACCTCGCAAGTCTCCAGGCCCGCATCGGCGGCGAGCGCTGGTACCACCTCGACGTGCCCCGCCACCGCGTCCATTTCACCCCGACCGGACTCCAAGCCCTGTTGCGCAGACACCGCCTCACCCCCGTCCACACCCACCACCTGCTCGCCGAACACAACCCCTTCGGGATGTGGCAGTCACTCGTCAACCGCCTCACCACCCACCCGTCCTACCTCTACAACCTCCTCAAGCGCAACGCACCCCTCCGCTCTCCCGACCTCCTCATCACCGCCCTTGCCGTCCCGCTCGCGCCCGTGGCGGCGCTGGCCGAGCTCGCCGCCGGGCTCGCCGGGCGCGGGGGGACGATCGCCGTCCTCGCACGACGGGCACCGTAGCCGCCCAACCCGACCGGCTACCATGGGACCATGGAAGGAAGCGGATTTGGAGACCTATTCGGCGACCCCGATGAGCTGCAGCGGCGGCTCGGGGAGTTCGCCGAGCAGATGCAGGGCGCTCAGCGGCTCGCCTGGGCCGACAACGCGATCAAGCTCGCCGTCGACCTGACGGTCGCGGCGATCAATCGCCTCAACATCCAGGGGAGCACCGAGCAGCAGGCCGAGCAGCTTCGCAGCGTGATCGCGCTCGTGTTCCCCGAGGCTGTCACCCTCGTGCGCGAGGCGCGCGAGGGCCTGCAGTAGCCCGGGCGCGGACGCGACCTAGCCCCCCGCGAGCTGCTCCTTGATCGGCTGTTCGGCCGACAACGAACGCCTGATCCTCATGTCAGCGCCCCGAGCACGAGCTCGTCGTGCTCGGCAGGCTTGACCCGGCGGAATACGTGCGTGACCACGCCGTCGGGGCCGATCACGAAGGTCGTCCGCTCCATGCCCATGTAGGTGCGGCCGTACATCGACTTCTGGACCCAGACGCCGTAGTCCTCGGCCACCTTGTGCTCCTCGTCGGAGAGGAGCGGGAAGCCGAGGCCGAACTTATCGGCGAACTTGGCGATCGGCTTGACCGGATCGGGCGACACCCCGAGGACGACGGCGCCCGCGAACTCGTATTCGGGCGCGTGGTCGCGGACGCCGCACGCCTGGGTCGTGCACCCGGGGGTGTCGGCCTTGGGGTAGAAGTAGAGGACGACCGGCTGGCCGCGGAGCTCGGAGAGCGTCACCGGCTCGCCGTTCTGGTCGGGCAGCGTGAAATCGGGTGCCTGATCGCCGGGATCGATCACCCGGTAATCATCTCAGCAAACGCGAGAGACGGCGGTCCTTGAGCAATTTCCCCTCGGTCTGGCACGTCGGGCAGTAGGACATCACGTAGTCCTCGTAGAACACCGCCTCGAGCTGATCGCCGCAGCGCGGGCAAGGCTCGCCCTGGTGGCGATGGACGTTCAACGGCATCGGCAGCTTGTCGGGGATGGGGAGGGCGATGACGTTCTCGTAGTGGTCGATCGCCGCCCCCAGCGTCTCGATCGTCGCCCCGCGGAGCCGGTCGGCCTCGTCGCCGTCGAGGTCGGCGCCGCGCTTGAAGGGCGAGAGCTCGGCGCGGTGGAGGATCTCGTCGACCCAGGAGCGGCCGATTCCCGCGATCACGTGCTGGTCGCGGAGCAGCGTGTGCAGGGGCCGCGGCGCGTCGAGGAGGGGAGCGAACTCCGGCGGGTCGGGCCACGCTTCGGGACCGAGCGCCGAGAGCGCCTCGTCGGCGTCGACCTCGGAGGTGCGCAGGAGCTTGACCCAGGCGCGCTGCTTGGTGCCGAACTCACGCAAGCGCAGCTCGCGTCCGTCAACGAGACGCACCAGGAACCGCGAGGTCCGGTCGCGTAGCGACGCGCGCTGGTCGAAGAGTTGCAAGCGGCCGGCCGACATGAGATGGATGAGCAGGGTGAGCTCTCCCTCGAGCTCGACGATGAAGAGCTTGCCGCGCCGGCGCACGCCCTGCACCGTCCGGCCGTCGAGCAGGGACACGGGAGGGTCGTAGGTCTTGAGCGCGTTGAGGCCGGGAGCAAGCGTCGACTCCACCGTGGCACCCGCGGTGGCGGCGCCGATCCGGCGCGCGGTGATCTCGACCTCGGGTAACTCGGGCATCTCGGTCCCATGAGCTTAGAAGGCGGCCTGTTCGTGACCAATTGTTCATGGCGATTGAAAAACTCTTTACCCCCGGCGACGAGACTCCACCGCATGTCAGACCTACTAGCAATCACACACAGCAGCGCGTCGGATCTTGACGAGGAGCTCGTCGAGCGGGTGACGCGTCACCGCCCGAACCGGGTGACGATCATGATCGAAGGGGCAGATGCGGACTGGGCCCACGACGAGACCGAGACCGGACACGAATTCCGGGACCGCCTCGCGTATCTCCTTGCCGCCATCGAGCGGACCACGGGGGCAACCGTGGTCGGGTTCGCCTGCGACGACGATCAGCTCGCCGGCTGGCGCTTCGACCGGACCGTCCGCGTCGGCGTACCCGTCGCGGCCTAGGCCGGCCGGGGTCCCGGCCCTGCCGCCGGCCCCGGCCTAGCTACGCCGCCGCGGGCAGGCTGAAGCGCACCCGCGTCCCCGCGGGCGACTCGGGCAGCCAGATCTTGCCCCCGTGCGCCTCGACGATCGCTCGCGATACCGCCAGCCCGAGCCCGGCCCCCCCGTTGGTGCGCGAGGCGTCGGCGCCGCCGCGGTAGAACGCCTCGAAGACCTGGTCGCGATCCGGGGTCGCGATCCCGTCGCCCGTGTCGGCGACCTCGATCTCGATCCGGTCGGCCACCGGCTCGGCGCGGACGACGACGCTGCCGTCGGCCGGGGTGTGGCGGATGGCGTTCTGAATCAGGTTGAAGAGGACGCGCTGCAGCTTCTCGGGATTGGCCTGGGCGGGGCCGAGCTCGAGCGGCACCTCGGAGTGCACGGCGACGCCCTTGAGGTCGGCTTGCACGCGCATGGCGGCCACCGTCTCTCCCACCAGCTCGCCCAGGGGCACGCGCTCGAGCGACCAGCGGATGTCCCCGGCCTCGAGGCGCGAGAGCTCGAAGAGGTCGTCGATGAGCGCACTCAGGGCGTCGATGTGGGTGCGCATGCGGTCGAGGTAAGAGCGCCTGGTGTCCTCGTCGACGATGTCGTCGCCCACGGCGTCGGCGAGGAGGCGCAGCGAGGTGATCGGCGTGCGCAGGTCGTGGGAGACGGCGGCGACGAGGCCGCGCCGGGCGCCGTCGGACTGGTCGCGGGCGGCCTCCTCGGCGTGGAGCTGCTCGATCATCGCGTTGGCGGCGTCGGCGAGCTCGCCGAGCTCGTCGCTGCCCGTGGTGGCGATCCGCAGCTCGCGCTCGCCCCGGCCCACGGCGGTGAGCCCGTCGCGCACCGCCTCGACGTCGCCCATGATCGCCGCCGCCAGGCGCTGGCCGGCGACGACGGCGATGACACCCACGAAGACGACGATGAGGCCGACGAGCTCGACGTCATGGGTGGAGGCGAACATGAGCAGGCCGATGACGACGAGGGCGAGGAGGATGGGCGCGATGACGATCGCCACCGCGAAGGCGAACTGGCGCGACAGGGGACCGGCGCGGCCGTGCGAGCGGGCGAGGACCACGGCCTGGGCGGCGAGCACCGCGGCGGCGCCGATGGCGGCGAGGACGCCGACGGTCTCGAGCGTGCCGTGACCGCCGATCGTCGCCGCCGCCGCCGCCGAAGCGGCGGCGAGAATCAGGGCGCACAGGCCGTACAGGCGCCGCATCGGCTTCACAGCTGGAAGCGGTAACCGACGCCCCACACCGTCTGGATGTGGCGCGGCTCGGCGGGATCGCGCTCGACCTTCGAGCGCAGGCGACGGATGTGGACGGTGACCGTGGAAGTGTCGGTGTAGAAGGCGTATTGCCACACGGCGTCCATGAGCTGATTGCGCGAGAAGACCTGACCGGGGTGGCGAGCCATGAAGACGAGGAGGTCGAACTCGCGCTGGGTGAGCAGCGCCTCCTCGCCCCGCACAAAGACGCGGCGGGCGGCGGGGTCGATCCTCAGGTCGCCGAGCTCGATCGGCGCGTCCTGCTCGGGTGAGGTGTCGATGCGCCGGAGCACGGCGTCGACGCGGGCCACGAGCTCGGCGGGCGAGAAGGGCTTGACCACGTAGTCGTCGGCGCCGAGGCGCAGGCCGATCACCCGGTCGGCCTCCTCGCCCTTGGCGGTGAGGAGGATCACGGCGATGCGCTCGCGGTCCTGTTCACGGAGACGGCGCATGACCTCGAGGCCATCGACGCGCGGGAGCATGAGGTCGAGCACCACGAGGTCGGGGCGCTGGTGGGCCGCCGCCTCGATCGCCGCCGCGCCGTCGGCCGCCACCCGCGTGCGGTAGCCGGCGCGCTCGAGGTACCGGGCGACCACCTCGGCGATCGTCGGTTCGTCGTCGACGACGAGCACCGATCCGCGGGAATGGTCGTCCATGCCATCGATCATGGCAGGGAATCGAGCCGATACCAGGGAATCCGGCCGCTGTTCACCCCCTGTTCAGCAATCGGCCTAGCATGGCGGGGTGGCCGTGGTCGAGTGGATCACGCTGGCGGTGTGGGGCCTCGCGGAGATGGCGCTGCGGGTCCGCGAACGGCTTGCGGGCCGCGGGGGGTCGGCGACCGACCACGGCACGCGCGTGCTCATCGCCGTGTCCCTCGGCGCCGCGCTCGCGCTCGCCGGGGTCCTCGCTCACCACGGCGCGCGGCTGTGGCCGGGCGCGCGCGTGACCGGGGTCGCGGTCATGTGGGCGGGCATCGGCCTGCGGATTTGGGCCATCTTCACCCTCGGGGACTCGTTTCGGACCTCGGTCGAGGTCCACCAGGGCCAGCGGGTGATCGACCGCGGCCCCTACCGTTTGATTCGCCACCCCTCCTACACCGGCCTGATGCTCGTCCTCATCGGTATCGGGGTCGCCGACGGAACCTGGCTCTCGCTCGCCGCCGCCGCGCTCGTGCCCCTCCCCGCCCTCCTCTACCGGATCTCGGTCGAGGAGAAGGTGCTCGTCAAGAACCTGGGCGAGCCCTACGCCGATTATGAGTCGCGCACCAAGCGCTTGATCCCCCGAGTCTGGTGACGCCGGCGGTACGCTGCCAGGGCTCATGACCCAGGCGCTGGCTCGGGACGACATCATCCGCCGCCACGGCGAAGCCGCCGAGGGCGCCCGTGAGCCCCTGCTCGTGCTCGAGCCGCTGGCCGAGCTCCTGGCGGCACACGGGCTCGGCACCGGCGACGCCGGCGAGCTCGAAGTTACCCCGGTGGGCGACGGCCATTCCAACGTCACCGTTTCGCTGTCCAGCGGCGACCGCGAGGTCATCCTCCGCCGTCCTCCGCGCGGCCCTCTACCTCCGAGTGCTCATGACGTGATTCGCGAGGCGCGGCTCCTGTCCGCGCTCGAGGCCACTTCGGTGCGAGCGCCCCGGGTGCTTCTCGCCTGCGATGACGCGTCGGTCATCGGCGCTCCCTTCTACCTGATGGAGAGGGTGAAGGGCGAGGTCATCACCGCGACGATGCCCGAGGCGCTCGACACCGTCGAGGAGCGCCGTCGCGTCGCCGAGGAGCTCATCGACGCGCTCGTCGAGGTCCACGCCGTCGACTGGATGGCCGCGGGACTCGAGGGCTTCGGCAAGCCCACCGGCTACCTCGAGCGTCAGCTGCGGCGCTTCACCGGGCTGTGGGAGCACAACCGCACCCGTGATCTCCCCGCCGTCGAGCGGGTCGGCGCCTGGCTCGCCGACAACCTGCCCGCCTCACCCCCCGCCACCATCGTCCACGGCGATTATCGCCTGGGCAACGCCATCTACGCCGGCCGCCCGCCGGCGCGCCTGGAAGCGATCCTCGACTGGGAGATGGCGACGATCGGCGATCCCCTCGCCGACCTCGGATATCTGATGATGCTGTGGGGCGAGGCCGGCGACCCTCCCGTGGACACCTTCGACCTCCAGAGCGTCACCCGCCTAGCCGGCTTCCCGACCCGGGCCGAGCTCCTCGCCCGCTACGAGGAGCGCTCGGGGCGCACCATGCAGGCGCCACGCTGGTACCTGACCCTGGCGCTGTGGAAGGCCGTCGTCTTCATGGAGGGCAACTACAAGCGCGCCGTGGCCGGGACGACCGACGATCCCTACCTGAAGTCGTTCGGCGAGGGCGTCGTCCAGCTCGCTGAGCGAGCGTTGGAGGTGACCCAGGGTGCGCCGTGAGGGCCTCCTCGTCGACTACGGCGGGGTGCTGACCACCGACCTCTTCGACTCCTTCCGCGCCTTCTGCGAGCTCGAGGGGCTCGACCCGGAGACGATCGGGCGCCGCTTTCGCGAGGACCGCGAGTGCCGCGACCTGCTCATCGGGCTCGAGACGGGGAAGCTCGAGGAGCTCGACTTCGAGCGCCGCCTCGCCCTCGCGCTCGGGGTCGGGGACGCGCAGCTCATCGACCGGCTCTTCGCCGGCTCGCAGCCCGACCCCGAGATGCTCGCCGCGGTGCGGGCGGCGCGCGCCGCCGGCGTGCGCACCGGGATGGTGTCGAACTCGTGGGGGACCCGCCGCTACGACCGCGCCGTGCTCGCCGAGCTCTTCGACGGCGTCGTCATCTCGGGCGAAGTCGGAGTGCGCAAGCCCGCCCCCGAGATCTACGCCCTCGGAGCCGAGCGCATCGGGCTCGCCCCGAGCGCCTGCGTGTTCGTCGACGATCTCCCCTTCAACCTCACCCCGGCGGCCGAGCTCGGGATGGCCACCGTGCACCATCGCCGCACCACCGAGACGGTGGACGAGCTCGAGCGGCTGCTCGGCGTCTCGCTGCGATGAGCCGGCGGGCGCTCGCCGCACCCCTGGGCATCCTCGCCCTCGCCCTGTGCGGCTGCGGGAGCAGCACCCTCACGGCCCAGCAGCTGCGCCGCCAGGCGAGCCTCGTGTGCTCGGCCGCCGTCGAGCGCAGCGACCGGATCGCCCTGCCGAGCTCGAACGAGGGCGGCGCCGATTTCCTCGACCGGGGCATCACCGTCTTCCGCCCCGAGCTCACGTCGCTGCGCAAGCTCGCGCCGCCGCGCAGCCTCGCCGAGCCCTACCGCGCCGCTCTGGCCGACTCCAAGCAGCAGCTCGACGCCCTCATCGCCAGCGACGAGAACCTGGCGAGCGGAGGGGATCCCGTCGTCGCCATCAGGCAGCTCGACGTCGAGCTCGAGGCCATCGACGCCCGCGATCGCCAGGCCTGGCGCGCCGTGGGCGCCCCGGTGTGCGACAACCTCCCGAACGTTTAGACGGGTCGAGACGGGCCGAGACGGGTCGAGACGCTCTAGAAGCCGATGCGCGCGCGGGGACGGTGGACGTCCGAGAGGCGCCACGACGCGGCCGCCGTCGCCGCCGCGGCCACGAGCACCGCCGGCCAGGCGCCGATCACCAGTCCGAGCACATGCGAGAGCACGAACGCGAAGAACCCGACCGCGGTGAGGCGCAGCGCCGTCGCGCGGCCATCGCGGCGCAGCCAGATGGCGATGCACCACAGGCCGAAGCCGAGAAGCACGAGGCCGCCGAGCGCCCGCGAGCCGCTCGCCACGGCGACGCCGAAGCCGGCGATCAGCCCGACGGCCGAGATCGGCGCGGTCGCGAGATCGATTCCCACACCGGCATTATCCGCGACCGGCGCCCGGGGCGTCCCGTCAGGGCGGGAATCGTCAGCTGGGTCGATGACGAGGCCGACGAAGATCGCGCCCGTGACCGTGCCCGCCCCCTACGCCGGCTCCGCCCCCCGATTCGGCGCCGCCAGGGCCAGGGCCGCCCGCACTGGCGCCGGGTCGTGCCCGGGGTCGACCATGGCGATCACGGTGAGGGCGGTACGGGCCAGGTGCCGGGCGAGCTCGTCGGCGGCGAGCTGGGGATCGCGGGCCTCGAGGGCGGCGACGATGGCCCGGTGCTCGGTGGCGGTGTTCGACCATGCCAGCGGGGCGTCGGTGACGTAGACGCGGCGGTAGCGCTGGGCGGCGTCGGCGAGCTGGGCGATGAGGCCGGCGGTGCGCTGGCCGGCGTAGACGACGAGGCGGCGGTGGAACTCGCTGTGGGGCTCCTCCCATCCGTCGACGTCGCGGCGTTCGGAGCAGCGGTCCATCTCGGCCAGGCAGCGATGGAGCTGCTCGAGGTCCTCCTCGGTCATGAGGCGGGCCGATTGGCTGATGCCCAGGGCCTCGAGGACGATGCGGCTGGCATAGAGCTGCTCGAGGTCGGCGATGGTGAAGGAGGCGACGCGAACCTTGCGGTTGAGCTCGGAGTCGACGAAGCCCTCGGCTTGGAGCATCCGCAGGGCTTCGCGCAGCGGGGTGCGGCTCACGCCGAAGCGGCGCGCGAGCTCGACCTGGGAGAGCACCGTGCCCTGGACGAGCTCGCCCTGGATGATCGCCTGGCGCAGGCGCTCGTGGACGCGAGCCGCCTGGCCGCGCGTGCGCCCGACGCCGTCTGCGGCCTCGGCTTCGCCGTCCGCCTGGGCGGCCGGCGCGTCGAAACTGCCTGCATCCTCGGCCATCACCCTCCTCGCTCGCCGATGCCGATATCGCTGCTCGCTCGCGCGCAGGCTATACGGCGCCCCGCGCACGGGCACCCTGCATACAAACCTCTGTTCCTACCCACGGAAGAGAAGGTACACGAGGGCGAGGATGTGGCGGCATCACGCATAGAATCTCTCGCCCTAACCGCCCTGGGCCGGCGGGACCGCCCACTCAACTGTATGCACTTGCTTGACGAGCCAGCCTTTCTTGCATACAGTCCGGCCGAGCAATGCGGTTAGTCTCCTACGCCGACGCAGACGACAGCTGGCGCGCTGGTTTTCTCATCGGCGCACGCATCGTGGACGCTGAGGCGACGGCCGGGGAGGCGGGGGTCGCGCCGGGGGACTGGCGCTCGGTCCGCGGCATCCTCGCGAGGCCGAGCGAGCACGTGCACGCGGTCGCCGAGGCGGCCACGAAGAGCGCCGAGAACGGCGAGGGATGGGATGCGCGCGACGTGCGCCTCGGACCTCCGGTTCCCGATCCCGAGAAGATCATCTGCGTGGGCCTGAACTACCCGGCCCACACCCTCGAGATCGCGGCCGCGGCGCCCGCCGCCCCCTCGCTCTTCGCCAAGTTCCCCCCCTCGCTCATCGGCCACCGCGAGGCGATCGTGCTCCCCGCCATGAGCCGCGAGATCGACTGGGAGGGAGAGCTCGCCGTGGTCATCGGGCGCACCTGCAAGTTCGTGCCGGTGGCGGGCGCGATGGACGTGGTCGCCGGGGGCATGGCCTTCAACGACGTGAGCGCGCGCGACCTCCAGATGGAGACGAGCCAGTGGACGGCCGGCAAGGCGCTCGACACCTTCGCCCCCTGCGGCCCCGCGCTCGTCTCGCTCGACGAGCTCGGCGAGATCCAGTCTCTCGCCCTGTGCACGCGCGTCAACGGCGAGCTCGTGCAGGACTCGTGCACCGCGGAGATGACCTTCTCGGTGGCCGAGATCGTTTCCTTCGTCTCCAACCTGATGACGCTCAGGCCCGGGGACATCATCGCCACCGGGACCCCCGACGGGGTGGGCTTCCGCCGCACCCCGCCGCGCTTTCTCGCTGCCGGCGACGTGGTCGAGGTCGAGCTCGAGGGGATCGGGGCGATCGCCAACCCGGTCCTCGCCGCCGACGCCGCCGCCCCCCCCGCCGCGCCAGGCGCCGAGGCACCCCCCGCCCCCGACGCCGCCGTAGGCAACGGCGCCCCGCCCCGGGGCACGACCGAGGTGCACGCCCCGTGACCACCCTGCTCACCGTCGTCCTCTTCGGCATCTACGCGGGCGCCCTGCTCAGCATCGGGTCGGTCGGCTTCTCGATGCAGTTCGGGATCACCAACGTGCTCAACCTGGCCTACGGCGCCGTGCTCACGGCGGGGATGTTCTCCGACTACTGGATCGGCGGGGGAAGCTCGAGCGTGTGGCTCGCCATCGTCCTCGGAGCCGTCGGGGGCGCGGTGATCTCGCTGATCCTCGGCCGGGGCATCGTCGCCTCCTACGTGAAGCGGGGGACGACGCTGTTCGGGATGGCGATGGTGACGATCGCCCTCGGGCTCGTGATGCAGTTCGGCCTGCAGGCGATCCAGGGCCCGGCCGACTACAGCTACGCGGTCTCCCACACGACGGTGGTGCACATCGGCTCGGTGGCCATGAGCACGCTCCAGCTCATCGTCATCGGATGCGCGGTCGTGCTCATGCTCGCCATCCACGCCCTGCTCAGGTACACGACCCTCGGCCTCGCCATGCGCTCGACGGCCGCCGATGCCTCGCTCGCGCGCGCGTGCGGGGTACCCACCACGAGGATCCGCAACGTCGCCTGGATCATCTCCGGTGCCCTGTGCGGGATCTCGGGCGCCCTGCTCGGGCTGAGCACGGGCTCGTTCAACTCGACGACGGGCGGGGGCTTCTTCATCACCCTGGTCGCCGCCGCCATCATCGGCGGGGTGGGCAAGCCCTACGGCGCCATGCTCGGCGCCCTCATCGTGGGGATCGCCAGCGAGGCGGCGGCCGCCCTCATCGACCCCTCTTACAAGGACATCGTCGCCTGGGTCATCCTCATCCTCGTCCTCCTCCTCCGCCCCCAGGGGATCTTCGCCGAGTTCGCGAGCGAACGGGAGCTCGTGGCATGAGTACCGCCGTCCAGTTCTACGTGAGCAGCATCGCCATCCTCACGTGCATCAACTTCATCGCCGTGTGGGGACTCGACCTCCAGTACGGCGTGGCGGGCATCTACAACTTCGCCTACATCGTCCCCCAGGCCGCCGGCGCCTACACGGCGGGAGTGCTCGCGCTCCAGCCCGCCTCCTTCTACCAGGCCGGCGAGACTTACATCGGGGGCCTGAACCTCGGGTTCCCGCTCCCCATCATCGGCGCGGCGCTCGCCGGCGGCGTGGTGTCGCTGCTCATGGGGATGATCGGCATGCGGCGCCTGCGCGGCGACTACCAGGCGATGTCGATGCTCGTGATCGCCCTCATCGCCAACGCCTTCGTCACCGCCCAGACCGGCTTCTTCAACGGCCCCACCGGGATCAGCCTGATCCCCAAGCCCCTGCAGGCGCAGTTCGGCTACTCGCTCGTCAGCTACCAGTGGGACTACCTCGGTCTCGTGGTCGTGGTCGCCTTCCTCGTCTTCCTCCTCATCCGCAACGTCACCCGCTCCCCCTTCGGGCGCATGCTCCGCGCCACGCGCGACAGCGAGAGCGCGGCCGAGGCGCTCGGACGCAACACGAGCCGTGCCCGCATGGTCGCCATGGTCCTGGGGGGGATGCTCGCCGGGCTGAGCGGCGGGCTCCTCGTCCAGTACATCGGCGCCTGGGCCCCGGGCAGCTGGCTGTATCCAGAGACCTTCCTGTTCTTCACGGCGATCATCGTCGGGGGAACCGGCAACATGCTCGGGAACGTCATCGGCGTGCTCCTCATCCCCACCGGGATCATCGAGGGGACGCGCTACCTCCCCCAGATCGGCTACCCCGGGCTCACCGACGCGCTCGACTGGGTGATCATCGGCCTCGTCATGCTCGCCTTCATGTGGTTCCGCCCGCGCGGGCTCGTTCCCGAGCGCCGGCGCAAGCGCGCCCTGCGCGGAGGCGCCGTGCGCGACCAGGACGCCCAGCTGCGCACCCAGCTCCAGGGGCACGAAGCGGGCGTATGAAGGCCGCGTCCGAACAGGCGCCCATGCTCGCTCCCACCGAGGGCACGACCGCCGGTCCCGCCGGCACCCACCTGCTCGAGGTCTCCGACCTGCACTGCTCGTTCGGGGGCGTGCAGGCCGTCGACGGCGCCTCCTTCACCGTGCGCGAGGGCACCCTGACCGGCCTCATCGGTCCCAACGGGGCGGGCAAGTCGACCGTGCTCAACGCCATCGGCGGCCAGGTCCGCCCCACCGGCGGCACCATCAGCTTCGCCGGCCGGGCCCTCGGCGACGTGACGCCCCACGACGTCTCGCGGGCGGGCATCACCCGGACGTTCCAGACCGCCAACGTCTTCGGCCGTCTCACCGTGCTCGAGAACCTCCTCATGGGGGCGCCGTCGTGGCGCGGGGAGACGTTGCTCGCCGTCCTCCCCGGCAAGCACTTCTGGCGCGGGCACGAAGCCGAGCTCGTCGACAAGGCGCAGGGGATCCTCGAGCGCTTCGGGCTCGAGCGCCTCCAGAACGACTACGCCGGCGAGCTCAGCGGCGGGCAGCGACGGCTCGTGGAGATCATGCGCGCGCTCATGGCCGAGCCCAAGCTCCTCCTCCTCGACGAGCCCATGGCGGGGATCAACCTGACCCTGGCGCGGTCGATCGCCGACCTCCTGCTCGAGCTCCGCGGCGAGGGGGTGACGATGGTCATGGTCGAGCACGACCTCCACGTGGTCGAGCGCATCTGCGACCCCATCGTGTGCATGGTCCAGGGCCGGGTCCTCGCCGAGGGCTCGATGGCCGAGCTCCGCGCCAACCAGGAGGTGATCGATGCCTACCTCCAGGGATGACTCCTCCGAGACGGCCCGCCCGCCCGCGCTCCTGGTAATCGACGACGTGGCCGCGGGCTACGGCGCCAGCCTCGTCATCGACGGGGTGTCGGCGGCCGTCGGGCGCGGCGAGGTGGTGTGCGTGATCGGCGCCAACGGCTCGGGCAAGAGCACGCTGCTCAAGGCGGTCACCGGCGACCTCACCGTGCAGCGCGGCCGCGTGAGCCTCGACGACGATGACGTCACCAACCTCCCCCGCGACCTCCTCGTGCGCCGCGGCATCGGCTACGTCCCCCAGGACCGCGAGGTGTTCACCACCCTGAGCGTGCGCGAGAACCTGCAGATCGGCGGCTACCTGCTGCGCCGGCGCAAGGCCGAGCTCGCCGAGGCGATCGAGCGCGTATTCACGACCTTCCCCGCCCTCGCCAAGCTCCAGAAGTCCGCGGCGGGCGCCCTCAGCGGCGGCGAGCGCAAGATGCTCGCGATCGGGCGCGCGCTGATGACTTCGCCGAAGGTGGTGGTCCTCGACGAGCCCTCGGCGGGGCTGGCCCCGGCGGTGGGCACGCAGGTCCTCGCCGAGCGGATCCCCGCCCTCGCCGAGTCGGGCACCGGGGTCCTCCTCGTCGAGCAGCGTGCCCTCCAGGCCCTCGAGCACTCCCATTGGGGCTACGTGATGATCGGCGGCAAGGTCGAGCTCAGCGGCCGCGCCTCGGGCATCCTCGCCCGCGGCGACGTCGGCGAGCTCTTCCTCGGCCGCGGGCGCGAGGAGCTCCCGCGCCCGCATCCGCACCCACACCCGCACCCCGACGGCCTCGCCGCCACGACCACGCCGGGCAAATGAGACGAGACTGTATGCATCCACCCCGGCAACGAGCCAGCGCCGGTTCCGGCAGCGGCCCAGAGCAGTTGACACCCACCGCAATAAGTGCATACAGTTAGTCCCGTGTTGACCGATCTAGTGAATACTCTGCCCGGCCGCCGGCCCGGGGCAGCGCCAACCGATATGGAGGGGACGAATGGGTGAGATCACCGCGGCGATCGCCATGTCGCACGCGCCGCTGATGGCCGAGGGGGCAGAGTCCGATCCCGCACCCGAGGAGCAGGTGCGCAACGTCGACGCCGGCGTCGCCCAGCTCCGCGCCGAGCTCGCCGCCTGCGGCGCCGACCTCCTGCTCGTCATCGTCGACGATCACTTCGAGAACTTCTTCCGCAAGGTCATGCCCACCTTCGCGGTCAGCGTCAGCGAGACCAACTGGGGACCGCCCGCCCACTACGTCGAGTGGCTCGGGATCGAGCGCCGGGAGATCCCCAGCAACGCCGACTTCGCCCGGGCCCTGGCCGCGGGCTGCATCGAGCGCGGGCACGAGGTCACCCAGGTCCACGACACCGACTTCGGCCACGCCGTGATGGTGCCCATGGAGGTCCTGCGCCCCGAATACGACATCCCCATCGTGCCCGTGTTCACCAATGTCTTCACCCCCCCGACGGTGCCGCTGTGGCGCGCCTACGAGTTCGGCCGGGCGATCCGCGAGGTCATCGACGAGCGCCCCGAGAAGGTCGCCGTCCTCGCCACCGGCGCCTTCTCCCACCGGCCCCCCTACTGGCTCCCCTTCAGCCCGCCGCACCCCTTCCTCGAGCGCGTCAAGCGCTTCCAGACCGAGGGCCTCGGCGTGCTCGAGGAGGACCCGCAGCTCTTCGTCGACTTCGGCCGGCGCGAGATGGAGATGGCCCAGGAGGGTGAGCCCACGATCTCGCCCGAGTGGGACGTGATGATGATGGACGCCTTCGAGCGCGGCGACGTCGAGTTCATCATCAGCCAGACCTACGAGGAGATCGTCGAGGGCGGCGGCGCGGGCGGCTTCGAGGTCGTCAACTGGGTGATCGAGCTCGGGATCATGAACGGCGCCCCCGCTCGCACCCTGGCCTACGAGCCGGTGGCCGAGTGGATCAGCGGCATCGGCATCATGACCTGGTCCGGCGCCACCGGGGCCAACGGGGCCAACGGGGCCGCGGCCACCGCATAGCCGCGCGAGCCCGACGCCGAGACGAGCACGGGAACGTGGCTCTGCCCAATAGCGACGCCGTCGAGCGTGCGCTCCTCGACACCCTCGACTCCGGACGCGAGGAACTCATGGAGTTCGTCAGCGCCGCCGTGCGCATCCCCAGCGTGACCGGGGAGGAGGGTGCGCTGGGGAAGATGGTTGCCGACTGGCTTGCCGGTAACGGCATCGAGTCCTATTCCCGGACCGCCACCACCGGGCTCAAGGAGCGCCTCGGGGGCTTCGAGGCCGAGGACGACCTCGAGCTCCGTCCCAACGTCTTCGCCTGGGTGCGCGGCGAGGCCGGCGGCCAGGCTCCGCTCGTCATCAGCACCCATCAGGATGTCGTCAGCCCGGGCGACCACGGGGCGTGGGCCCGCGACCCGTGGAGCGGGGACCGGGAGGGCGGGCGGATCTTCGGCCGCGGGGCCACCGACATGAAGGGTTCGATCGGCGCCGCCCTCTTCGCCCTGCGCGCCGTGCACGAGGCCGGCGTCGTTCCCCCCCGCGACGTCGAGGTGCAGTGCGTGTTCGCCGAGGAGTCGGGCGGCCTCGGCACCCTGAGCGCGCTCGAGACCGAGCCCCTGCCCGCGGCCGCCGTCGTCCTCGAGCCCAGCGAGTGCGCCGCCGCCGCGGCGTGCTCGGGCTGCCTGCACTTCACCGTCACCGTCGAGGGGCGCTCGGCGCACGCCGCCACCCCGTGGATGGGGGTCTCCGCGCTCGAGAAGATGATCGCCGCCTACGGCGCCCTCGAGAAGCTGGCCGAGCGCCGCCGTGGCGCCCAGGACCACCCCCTGTTCTCCTCCTTTCCCGACGCCGCCCCGTTCTCGATCGGCGTCGCCCGCGCCGGCGAGTGGCGCTCCACCGTGGCCGAGCGGGCGGTGATGATCGGGCGCTTGGGGATCATGCCCGGCGAGTCGCTGGCCCACGGGCGCGCGGAGATCGTCGACGCCCTGCACAGCCTCACGGCCGAGGACGAGTGGCTGCACGGGCACCCCCCGGTCGTCTCCTGGGACAACGCCGGCTTCGCCTCCTGGGACACCGACCCGGGGAGCGAGATCGTGGAGACGGTGACCGGCGCCGCCGAGGCCGTCCTCGGCCCCCGCCCCCTGGGAGCGGTGACCTACGGGAGCGACGCCGGCCACTTCGCCCAGCGCGGTGTCCCCGTCGTCATCTTCGGGCCCGGGCGCATCACCGACGCCCACGCCCCCGACGAGTCGGTCTCCGAGGACGACGTCCTCGCCGTGGCCAAGGCGCTCGCCCTCACCATCGTCCGCTATGCCCCCGGGCCAGGCGCATGAAGGTCGCGCTTCTCGGCACGGGCCGCATGGGCGCCCCCATGGGCCGCTGCATGATCGCCGCCGGCCACGAGCTCACGGCGTGGAACCGCACCCCTGAGCGAGCGCTGCCGCTGGCGGCGGCGGGGGCCAAGCTCGCCGACACCCCGCACCAGGCCGTCGCCGGCGCCGACGCCGTCATCCTCATGCTCCTCAACGGCCCGGCAGTGACCGAAGTGCTCTTCGGAGCCCAAGTGGCGCAGGCGCTCGCACCCGGTCGCCTGGTCATCGACATGAGCTCGATCCCGCCCGCCCTCGCCCTCGAGCACGCGCGCGCGCTCGAGGAGCTCGGTCACGCACCGCTCGACGCGCCGGTGTCGGGCGGCACCCAGGGTGCCGCCGAGGGCACGCTGGCGATCATGGCCGGGGGACGGGCCGAGGACTTCGCGCGGGCGCAGCCGCTCCTGCGCGCGATGGGCGAGCCCACCCACGTCGGCCCGGCGGGGAGCGGTGAGATCGCCAAGTGCGTCAACCAGCTCATCGTCGCCGTCACCATCGGCGCCGTCGCCGAGGGCCTCGTCCTCGCCCGCCGGGCCGGGGCCGATCCCGCCGCCGTGCGCCAGGCGCTGCTCGGCGGCTTCGCCGACAGCCGGATCCTCCAGGAGCACGGCGAGCGGATGCTCGGGCGGGCGTTCACCCCCGGGGGCACGGTGTCGGGACAGCTCAAGGATCTGCGCGCCGTCGCCGAGCTCGCGGCCGAGAACGACCTCGAGCTTCCCCTCGCCCGGTGCGTGACCGAGCTCTACGCCGCGCTCGCCGAGACCGAGCACGCGGAGCTCGACCACAGCGCGCTTCTCCTCGAGATCGAGCGGCGCAACGCTGGCAAGCCGCTGCTCGTCGAGGGCGAGAAGTGGACCTAGGTCTCGCGGGAGCGCGCGCGCTCGTCGGCGGGGGCAGCCGTGGCCTCGGGGCGGCGGTCGCCGATGCCCTCGCCGAGGACGGCGCCGCCGTCGCCGTCGCCGCCCGCGAGTCCGGCGCCCTGCGGGCGCGAACCGGCGGCCCCGCCATCGCCGCCGACCTCAGCACCGAGCACGGTCCCGCCGACGCGGTGGCGGGCGCCGTCGCCGAGCTCGGAGGCCTCGACCTCCTCGTCGTCAATTGCGGCGGTCCCCCCGCGGGGACCTTCGCGGAGATCGACGACGGCGCCTGGGGCGAGGCCATCGACCGGACCCTGCTCAGCGCCGTGCGCCTGATCCGCGCCGCCGTCCCCCATCTGCGCGGCAGCGAGCGCGCCGCCATCGCCGTCGTCCTCTCCTCCTCGGTGCGGATGCCGATCGGCGGTCTCGTGACCTCGAACGTGCTGCGGCCCGGGCTGGTGGGCTTGATCAAGACGCTGGCCGCCGAGCTCGCTCCCGAGATCCGCATCAACGGCGCGGCTCCCGGCCGGATCCGGACCACGCGCACCGACGAGCTCGATCGCGCCGAGGCGGCGCGAAAGGGACAGACCCCCGAGGCGGTGCGCGACGCCCACACCGCCGCCATCCCCCTCGGTCGCGAGGGACGGGTCGCGGAGTTCGGCCGCGCCGTCGCCTTCCTGCTCTCGCCCGCCGCCGCCTACATCTCCGGTCAGGTCCTCTCCATCGACGGCGCCATGACGAGGACGTATCCATGAGCTCCCCGCCGAGGGCGACCGGCGCCCTCGCCGTCGAGGTCGACGAGCTCAGGGGCTGGGTCCTCCGCCTCCTCGCCACCCTCGAGGTGTCCGATCGGGCGGCGCAGACGACGGCCGACTCGATGCTCCACGCCAACCGCCGGGGGCTCGACTCCCACGGCGTCGTCTACCTCGGCGTCTACGCCCGGCGCCTGCGCGAGGGAATCATCCGCGGCGACGCCGAGCCCGAGATCGTCCACGATCTCGGCGCCCTCGCCGTGCTCGACGCCCACCGCGCCCCGGGCGCCTACGCCGCGCGCATCGCCATCGAGTGGTGCTGTGAGACCGCTCGCCGTCAGGGCGTGGGCGCCGTCGCCGTCCGTAACTCCAATCACTTCGGCGCCGCCTCCTTCTTCTCCGAGCTTGCGGCCAGGCGCGGCTGCATCGGGGTCGCCCTCACCAACAGCGACCCGGGGATGGCGCCGCTCGGCGCCCTCGCCCCCGTCCTCGGCACCAATCCGATCGCCATCGCCGCCCCCGCCGCCGCCACCGGTGCCGCCCCCGCTACCGGTGCGACCCCCGGCAGCGACGGCGGCGCGGGCGCGGGCGCGGGCGCCTCGATCATGCCCTCGCTCGACATCGCCACCAGCGTCGTCGCCCAGGGGCGGGTCGCCGCCGCCGCCCGCTCCGGGGTGCCCATCCCCCCGGGCTGGGGCATCGGCCTCGACGGCGCGGGCACCACCGATGCCGAGAAGGCGATGAGCAACTCGGTGCTCCCCATGGGCGGGCACAAGGGCTTCGGGCTCGCGTTCATGATCGACGTCCTCACCAGCTGCTTCACCGGCGCGGAGATCAGCCCCGAGCTCGTCGAGGAGGAGGGAGCGGGCCATTTCATGCTCGCCCTCGACGTCGACGCGGCGACGAGCCTCGAGCGCTACGACCGCCGCCTCGGCGCCCTCATCGACGCCGTCCACGCCGCGCCGCGCGCCGACGGGGTGCCGCGGTTCCTCATCCCCGGCGAGCGGGAGGTGAGCACCGCCCGCGAGCGCGCCCAGTTCATCCCCATCGACGGCCCCACGCGGGTCATGCTCGACGGGCTGAGCTCCGAGTGCGGGGTGCCCGAGCTCGTCGGCGAGGAGCGGTCGCGATGACCGTGTGGCGCCGCCTCGACCACGTCGCCATGGTGGTAACCGACACCGAGACCGCGCTCGCCCACTTCTCCGGGGAGCTGGGGATGCGCGTGGTCGAGACCGAGGAGCTCGAGATACCGCCCGTGCGCCTCACCTATCTCGACGCCGGCGCGGTGACCCTCCAGCTCGTCGAGCCCCTGGCCGGCAACGACGCCCTCGAGGAGCACCTCGCCGAGCACGGCGAGGGCCTGCACCACGTGTGCTTCGAGGTCGACGATCTCGAAGCGGGGATCCGCGCCCTGAGCGGCGGGGAACCACCAGCGCTGGTCATCCACGGGCGCGACCGGGTGTCGGCCTTCGTCCCCGGGCCCATGGTCCACGGCCTGCGTCTCGAGCTCACCCAGGTGACCGAAGGAGGCTCGCCATGACCGCCCTCGAACACGAGGTCCTCGCCACCGTGCCCAAGGACCTGCTCATCGGCGGCGAATGGCGCCAGGCGTCGACAGGGGCAAGCTTCCCGGTCGAGGATCCCGCCACCGGGGAGACCCTGTGCGAGGTGGCCGACGCCGGCGTCGAGGACGCCCTGGCCGCCCTCGCCGCCGCCGACGAGGCCAAGCGCGCGTGGCGGGCCGAGCCCGCGCGCGCCCGCGGCGAGCTCTTGCGCCGGGCCTTCGCCCTCATCGTCGAGCGGGCCGACGAGCTCGCCCTGCTCATGACCCTGGAGATGGGCAAGCCCGTGCACGAGTCGCGCGCCGAGATCGCCTACGGCGCCGAGTTCCTGCGCTGGTACGCCGAGGAGGCGGTGCGCATCTCCGGCCGCTTCCAGGAGAACCCCTCGGGCCCCGGGCGCATCCTCACCATGCGCGAACCCGTCGGTCCCTGCCTGTTCATCACCCCGTGGAACTTCCCGCTCGCGATGGGGACGCGCAAGATCGGTCCCGCCCTGGCCGCCGGGTGCACGGTGATCGTCAAGCCCGCCTCGCAGACGCCGCTGTCGATGCTCGCCCTCGGGCAGATCTTCGTCGAAGTGGGGGTGCCTGCGGGGGTGGTGAACATTGTCTGCACGAAGCGCTCGGCCGCGGTGATGGAGCCGCTGTTGCGCGATCCCCGCCTGCGCAAGCTCTCGTTCACGGGCTCGACGGAGACGGGGCGGGCGCTCATCGAGCGCTCGGCCCACCAGATCCTCCGCGTCTCCATGGAGCTCGGTGGTAACGCCCCCTTCCTCGTCTTCGAGGACGCCGACCTCGAGGCGGCCGTGGCCGGCGCGGTGGTGGCGAAGATGCGCAACGGCGGCGAGGCGTGCGTCGCCGCCAATCGCTTCCTCGTCGCCGAGGGGGTCGCCGAGCGCTTCTCGGCCATGCTCGCCGAGCGCATGAGCCGTCTCGTGGTGGGCCGGGGCACCGATCCCGGGGTCGAGGTCGGGCCCCTGATCGACGACGTCCAGCGCACCAAGGTCCACGAGCTCGTCACCGACGCCGTCGAGCGCGGCGCTTCGGTGCTGCGCGCCGAGGAACCGCCCGCCGGCCCCGGCTACTTCTACGCCCCCACCGTGGTCACCGCGGTGCCGCCCGGCGCCCGCCTGCTCGAGGAGGAGATCTTCGGGCCGGTGGCGCCGGTCACCAGCTTTGCCTCCGAGGAGGAGGCGATCGCCGAGGCCAACCGCACCGAGTACGGCCTCGCCGCCTACGTGTACACGCGGGACCTGGGGCGCGCCTTCCGCGTCATCGGCGAGCTCGAGACGGGCATGGTCGGCCTCAACCAGGGCATGGTCTCCAACGCCGCCGCCCCCTTCGGCGGGGTCAAGCACTCGGGCTTCGGGCGCGAGGGCGGGCCCGAGGGGATCGAGGAGTACCTCGAGACCAAGTACGTGGCCATGACCCTGCCATGAGCTCGGCCCACGGCCACCGGGCGGCGGTGCTCCCCGCCGCCGGCGCCGAGCTCGTGATCGAGCGCCGCGAGCTCGCGCCGCCCGGACCCGGGCAGGTCATGCTCGCGGTCAGGGCCTGCGGGGTGTGCTACGCCGAGGTCAACCTCATGCGCGGGGCATACGGGTTCGCCCGCTACCCGACGGTGCCCGGCCACGAGGTGGTGGGCGAGGTCATCGCCCTCGGGCCCGACGTCGAGTGGCCCGCCCTCGGCGCCCGCGTCGGCGTGCCCTTCCTGCACTCCTCGTGCGGTCACTGCGACCGCTGCGTGCGCGGCGACGAGATCCTCTGCGCCGCCAAGACGGTGACCGGCATCTCCGCCGACGGTGGCTACCAGCAGTACATGCTCGCCCGCGCCGCCTTCGTCGCCCCCCTCCCCGACGCGATCGACGACCTCGACGCCGCCCCGCTCATGTGCGCCGGCGTCACCGTGTTCAACGGCCTGCGGCGCTCGGGGATGGAGTACGGCGCACGGGTGGCGGTGATCGGCACCGGGGGACTCGGGCATCTCGCGGTGCGCTTCGCCCGCGCCATGGGCGCCCGCGTGTGCGTGATCTCGCGCACGGCGGCGGGCGAGGACGCGGCGCGCGCGGCCGGGGCCGAGCGCTACCTGGCGGCCGAGGACCATCCCGATCTGGCGGGCGCCCTGCGCGAGTGGGACGGCGGGGCCGACGTCATCCTCAACACCGCCCCGAGCTCGGCGCCCGCGAGCGCCACCCTCGAGGGCCTCGCCCCCGACGGCGCGCTCGTCATCCTCGGCTACGGACCCGAGCCCGTGCAGGCCGCGGGGCAGCGCATGGTCCTCGGGCGGGCACGGATCCTCGGCTCCCCCTCGGGCTCGCGCCACGACCTCCGCGACACCCTCGCCTTCGCCGCCGCGAACGGGATCGTCCCCGAGGTCACGGCGATCGCCCTCGAGGAGGTTCCCGGCACCCTCGCGCGCATGGCCGAGGGACGGCTACACGGTCGCGCGGTTATCGACTTCGGCGCCGCTTAGGGGGACCCCGTGCTCGCCCCGGCGCCGGCCGCGGGGAAGGGTGAGGGTGGGGACGATGGCGAGGAGGGGAATGAGCGCGATCACGTGCATGGTGGTGGGCAAGCCGTGCGCGTCGGCGAGGAGCCCGAGGAGCGGCGCCGCGAAGCCGCCGAGCCCGATCGAGAGGCCGAGGGTCACCCCCGAGGCGATCCCGATCCGGCTCGGCAGGAGCTCCTGGCCGATGACCACGGTGACGCTGAAGGTGGAGATCGTCACCGCTCCCACCACCCCGACGACGATCACCGCCGCCGGCCCCCGGGCCAGCGAGAAGGCGAGGATGAGCGGGGGAAGCAGGCACATCGAGCCCAGGAGCACGGGGCGGCGGCCGATGCGGTCGGCGAGGCGGCCGCCCACCAGGGTGCCGAGGGCGCCGCCGGCGAGCATGATCGTCAGCGCGGCATCGCCGGTGGCCTTGGAATCGTGGCCGACGCGGATGAAGTACAGAGGCACGAAGGTGAGCAGCCCGAAGTAGACGAACGACCGGCACGCGATGACGAGCCCGAGACGGACGAAGGCGCCCCAGCGGTCCGCAGCGGCGGCGCGCGCGCCGGACCCGGCGATGCGCACGTCGCGCAGGCGCTGGAGGCGGGGGAGCTCACGCGCGAGGATCACCGCCACCGCGGTGACGGGGGCGATGAGGAGCAGGGTTCCGCTCAGGCCGAAGAGGAGGACGGCCGGGGTGACGAGGAGGGGGCCGAGGGCGAAGCCGACGTTGCCTCCGAGCGAGAACAGGCTCATGCCGTGGGCGCGCCGTTCTCCGGACACGTAGCTGGCAAAGCGCGAGCCCTCGGGATGGAAGGCCGCCACCCCCAGCCCGCTGAGGAGGATGGCCGCGAAGGTGAGCGGATAGCTCGGGGCGAGGCCGACGAGCCCGATCCCCACCCCGCCGGTGAGGAGGCCGAGGGGCATGAGCCAGGGCAGCGGGCGCCGGTCGGAGTAGAAGCCGAACAGGGGCTGCACGACCGAGGAGCTCACGGTGGCCGCGAGCACGAGCAGCGAGGCCGAGGCGTAGGTGTACCCGCGCCCGGCGATGAGGAAGGGGAGCAGGGCGGGCACCGCGCCCTGGCACGTGTCGGCGATCATATGCCCGGCGGCAAGCGCCGTCATCCCCCGGCGGTCGAGACGATGGAGCGGTGTCGAGGGTGCCGAGCCTGACAAGTTCGTCACCCTACTGTATGCACCTCTCGTTCGCTCGACGGCGGTGATTGGATCCAATACGGCGGCCAGAACCCGCGACAATCCCCGATTCTGGGGGTTGGTCCTTGACTCCACCGCCCCCAACTGAATACAGTCAGCGGATGGATCTAGGTCTGGCCGGGCGCACTGCGGTGGTCGGCGGCGCGAGCCGCGGGCTTGGCGCCATCGCCGCCGAGTGCCTGGCCGCCGAGGGCGTGCACGTGGCCCTCGTCGCCCGCCCCTCCGACATCCTCGCCGCTACCGCCGAGCGCGTGGGCGGGACGCCGGTGGGCGCCGATCTCTCGGCCGCCGGCGGCCCCGAGGCGGCGATCGCGCAGGCGGCGGAGGAGCTCGGCGGGATCGATCTCCTCGTCGTCAATTCCGGCGGCCCGCCCGCCGGACCCTTCGAGTCGCTCGACGACGCCGCCTGGCGGCGGGCCATCGACGGCACCCTGCTCTCCGCCCTGCGGATGATCCGCGCCGCCCTCCCCCACCTGCGCCAGAGCAGCTGCGGATCGATCGTCGTCGTCCTCTCGGGATCGGTGCGCATCCCCCTCGACAACCTCGTGACCTCGAACGTCCTGCGCCCCGGGCTCAACGGCCTGATCAAGACGCTCGCCTCCGAGCTCGCCCCCGACATTCGCATCAACGGTGCCGCTCCCGGCCGCATCCACACCGACCGCGCCGACGAGCTCGACGCCCGCTTCGCCGAGCTCGAGGGCGAGGGCGTCACCGCCGCGGACGTCCGCCGGCGCTTCGAGACGGCGATTCCCCTCGGGCGCTACGGCCGGCCGGTGGAGTTCGGGCGCCTGGTCACCTTCATGTCCTCCCCGGCAGCCTCCTACCTCACCGGCCAGGTGGTACTCGTCGACGGCGGGCTGAACCGAGCGCTGCCGTGACCCCGAAGCCCCTGCGCAGCGCCGCCTGGTTCGAGGGCGACGACTTCGACAGCTTCTTCCAGCGCTCGATGCTCAAGACCGAGGGGTTCACCGACGACTCGATGGGGGGACGGCCGGTGATCGGGATCGCCAACACGTGGTCGGAGCTCACCAACTGCAACGTCCACCTGCGCACCCTCGCCGAGCACGTCAAGCGCGGCGTGCTCCTCGCCGGCGGCCTGCCCCTCGAGTTCCCGGTCATCTCTCTGTCGGAGCCGCTGATGAAGCCGACGACGATGATGTACCGCAACCTCCTCTCGATGGACGTCGAGGAGTGCATCGCCTCCCACCCCCTCGACGCCGTCGTGCTCCTCGCGGGCTGTGACAAGACCCAGCCCGGATGCCTGATGGGCGCCGCCAGCGCCGACGTCCCCGCCCTCATGGTCACCGGCGGCCCGATGCTCAACGGGCACTGGCGCGGGCGCGACCTCGGGTCGTGCTCTGACTGCTGGAGCTTCTACGAGCAGCTAAGGGCCGGGACCCTGTCGCGGGCGGATTGGACCGAGCTCGAGGGCTCGATCGCCCGCTCGCACGGGCACTGCATGACGATGGGGACGGCGTCGACGATGGCGTGCGTGAACGAGGCCCTGGGGATGGGACTCCCGGCCGGGGCGGCGATCCCCGCCGACGACTCGCGCCGGCGCCAGCTCGCCGAGCGCGCCGGGCGCCAGGCGGTCGAGCTCGCCCGCAGCGGTCTGCGCCCCTCGCAGGTCATGACCGCCGCCGCCTTCGACAACGCCATCCGCGTCCTCCACGCCCTGGGCGGGTCGACCAATGCGGTGATCCACCTAATCGCGCTGGCGGGGCGGCTCGGGGTCGAGCTCGACCTCGAGCGCTTCGACGAGCTCTCGGAGTCGACGCCGTGGCTCGTCAACGTCAAGCCCTCGGGCGAGTACCTGATGGAGGAGTTCTACTTCGCCGGCGGCGTCCCGGCGCTGATGGCCGAGCTCCGCCCGCTCCTCGACCTCGAGGCGATGACCGTCACCGGGCGCACGGTGGGCGAGAACATCGCCGGGGTCGAGGTCACCGACCGGCGCCTGATCGCCTCCGCCGCCGAGCCCCTGAGCCCCACCGGCGGCCTCGTCGTCCTCAAGGGGAGCCTGTGCCCCGACGGCGCCGTCCTCAAGCGCACCGCCTGCGATCCTCGCCTGCTCTCCCACGAGGGACCGGCCGTCGTCTTCGAGGACATCCACGACCTCGCGGCACGGGTCGACTCCGCCGAGCTCGAGATCGGCCCCGACAGCGTCATGGTGCTGCGCGAGGCGGGCCCGATCGGCGCCCCGGGGATGCCCGAGTGGGGGGCCCTGCCCATCCCCCGCAAGCTCCTCAAGGACGGCGTCCGCGATCTCCTGCGCATCTCCGACGCGCGCATGTCGGGCACCTCCTACGGCGCCGTCGTCCTTCACGTCGCGCCCGAGTCGGCGGTCGGGGGTCCGCTCGCCCTCGTCGAGACCGGCGACCGGATCCGCCTCGACGTCGATGCCCGCCGCCTCGACCTGCTCGTCGAGGACCGCAAGCTCGCGCATCGCCTCGACCGCTGGCGAGCGCCCCTGAGCAGGGAGACGCGCGGCTACCGCATGCTCTATGGCCAACACGTCCTGCAGGCCAACGAAGGCTGTGACTTCGACTTCCTGCGTGGTGGCTCACCCGTCGTCGAGGAGACGCGAACCTATGGCTGAACAGACCGCATCCACCCCGCTCGAGGCGCTCGCCCCCGAGGGCGCCTCCAACCACACCCCGTACTGGCACCCGTTCGCCAACATGGCCAAGGTCCGCGGCCACGAGCTCGTGCTCACCGAGGGCCGCGGCTGCGAGGTCACCGACAGCTCCGGGCGGGTGTATCTCGACGCCACCGCCGGGCTCTGGTACTGCAACGTCGGCTACGGCCGCGAGGAGATCGTCGACGCCGTCGCCCGTCAGCTCCGGGCGCTCCCGAGCTACTCGACCTTCGGGCCCTACACGACCGAGCCCACCCTCGAGCTCGCCCAGCGCATCGCCGACTTCTCCCCGCTCCCCGACCCCGCGGTGTTCCTCACCTCGGGCGGCTCGGACGCCGTCGAGACCGCCGCCAAGCTCGTGCGCGCCTACTGGACCGCCCTCGGCGAGCCGGGCAAGCGGGTGCTCGTGGGGCGTCCCCGGGCCTACCACGGAATGCACGCCTACGGGACGAGCCTGGCCGGGATCCCCGCCAACCGCGCCACCTTCGAGGACATGGTCCCCGACGTCGCCCACATCGCCGAGGACTCGCTCGCGGCGGTGGCGGAGACCTTCGCGCGCATCGGGCCCGAGAACATCGGCGCCTTCATCGGCGAGCCCGTGATCGGGGCCGGCGGCGTGTTCCCGCCCCCGGACGGCTTCTGGGCGGGGGTGGAGGAGATCTGCCGCCGCCACGACGTGCTCCTCATCGCCGACGAGGTGATCTGCGGCTTCGGGCGCCTCGGGCGCCGCTTCGGCTGCGAGCGCTACGGGTTCACCCCCGACATGATCACCTTCGCCAAGGGGGTCACTTCGGGCTACATGCCCCTGGGCGGGGTGATCGTCTCCGAGCGCCTGAAGGCGCCGTTCTGGGAGGGAGAGGGCCGCTGGTTCCGCCACGGCTACACCTACTCGGGTCACGCCGCTGCGTGTGCGGCGGCGCTCGCCAACCTCGACATCCTCGAGTCCGAGGACCTCGTCGGCGGCGTCGCCGGGCTCGAGCCCGTGCTCGAGGGCGCGGCCGGCGAGCTCGTCGAGCACCCGCTCGTCGGGAACGTGCGCGTCGCCGGGCTGCTCTGCGCCGTCGAGTTCGACGCCGCGGCGGTGGCCGCCGACGCAACCCTTGCCGAGCGGGTCGTGCTCGGGTGCCGCGAGGAGGGGATGCTCACCCGCGCGCTCGGGCTGGCGGCGGTGCAGATCTCTCCCGCCTTCGTCATCGAGCCGGCGCAGATCGAGCGGCTCTTCGCGGCGCTTCGCTCGTCGCTCGACGCCGCAGATGGGCACTGACTACATACAGTCCTGCTCGAGCGCATCGGCGATGGCGGCGGCGCTACGCCGGACGCTGGCCTTCACACGATCTTAGTGTATGCAGTCTCTTGACTCTCGGGGGTGAGTTGCATACAGTGCCGCGGGCATCGTCTCCGCAGGTGAACGGTTAGCAGCGAGAGGAGCGAACGTGGACCAGATTGCAATTCGGGGCCCGGAGCACCGGCGCCGCAGGTGGAAGCTCGTGCTCGCGCCCGTCGCCGTGCTCGCCGTCGCCCTCGCGCTGTCCGCGTGCGGCTCGAACTCGAGCGGCGCCAAGGCCGGCGCCACGCTCACCATCGCCGACTTCAGCCCCTTCAGCGGAGCGAACTCCGACTACGGCTACCTGGAGCAGACCGGGTGTGAGGCGGCACTGCACTTCATCAACGCCGGCGGCGGGGCAGGCGGCCACAAGCTCAGCTGCCTGATCGTCGACAGCCGCGGCGACCCGGCCGATGCCGTCCCCGCGGCGCAGAAGATGCTCGCCACCACCTCGAACCTCGTGGCCGTCGTCGACCAGAACTCGGGCCTGCTCACCGCCACCGTGCCCCTGTTCGACAGCTCGCACATCCCCGACCTCAGCCTCGGCGGCGACATCCCCTTCGACCATAACCACTACCAGTACTTCTGGCGCACCATCCCCGGCGACGACATCGCGGGCGACGCCCTCGCCGCCTACGTCGCGCTGAAGACCCCGTACCGCACCATCGCCGCCGTGTTCGGCAACGACCAGGCCGCACAGGGCAACGTGCCGGGACTCCTCAACGGGGCCAAGAACCTCGGGCTCAAGGTGACGATCAACGAGCCCCTGGCGATCGACTCGACGACCTACGAGACCGAGATCCAGCGCCTGAAGAGCTCGAACCCGCAGGTCTTCGCCTCCGAGACCGACCCACAGACGGCGGGCGTGTTCCTCGGCGAGCTCAAGCAGGCGGGCATCAACATCCCCGGCGTCCTCACCTCGGGCACGCTCCTCCCCAACTGGGACCGGGCCGCCATCGCCGCCATCGGCGCCGCGTCGTTCAAGAAGAACTTCGTGCGCGTGATGCTCTACGCCCCCTCCTCGGGGCCCGCCTACCAGACCTGGATCCAGGGCCTCGACGCGATCAAGAACACGGTGCGCGACGCCGGCAAGGACGCCCAGCAGTTCTACTCGGAGGCACCCTACGACAACGTCAACGAGGTCGCGCTCGCGATCCAGGCCAGCCACAGCACCGACCCCTCGGTGATCAACAACTGGATCCCCAAGATCACCCAGGGCACGACGGTCGTGCACACCTTCGCCGAGGGCAAGGCCGCGCTCGTCGCCGGGAAGACGATCGACTACGTCGGCGTCACCGGACAGGTCCACTTCAACCAGTACCACAACAACGCCGGCGTGTGGGCGGCCCAGCAGCCCCTCACCTCGAAGGTGATCTCGATCCTCTCGCCCACCGACGTCGAGCGCGCCGTCGGGCACTAGCAAGCGTCGTGTTCACCGTCACCGCCGACGCGCTCCTGCCCACGACGGTGACGGGGTCGTGGCCCCGCCCGGCGTGGTACCGGGGGAACATGAAGGGCCGGCGCTTCTCGCACTGCATGCTCGACCGCGAGTACCGCGAGCAGTTCACCGACGCGATCTCGGTGGTGGTCAGCGATCAGGAGCTCGCCGGGCTCGACATCGTCTCCAACGGCGACTATCACCTCGACACCGAGCTGGCGGGGCAGTCGTGGCTGCGCTACCCGCTCGAGCGCACCGCGGGGCTCTCCGAGGACGAGTTCCCCGCCGCCTCCAAGCTCCTGCGCGACTACCCACCGGGGACGCTCCTGCACGAGATCCTCGCCCGCGGGTGGATGTGGCCGCGCGTCGTCGGACCCCTGGAACCCCGGATCCCGTTCGAGTTCGCGCGCCTGTGGGAGCTCGCCCAGGCGCGCACCGAGCGGCCGGTCAAGTTCGGGACGATCTCCGCCCAGACCCTGATCGACATGATCGAGGTCGACCGCGACGCCTATCCGAGCAAGCGCAAGGCCCTGTGGGACATGGCCACCGTCATCAACCGCGAGCTGCGCGCCCTCGCCGACGCCGGCTGCCAGGTGATCCAGCTCGAGGAGCCCGCCATCCACGCCGTGGCGGCGGCCGATCCCGACGATCCCGAGCTCGAGTTCCTCATCGAGGCCTTCAACCACGAGGTCGAAGGGCTCGATGACGTCGAGGTGTGGGTGCACACGTGCTGGGGCAACCCCAACATGCAGAAGGTCTACACCGAATCCTCCTACGCGCCGTCGGTGGAGATCTTCATGGAGCGCCTCAACGTCGACGTGTGGACGATCGAGTCCAAGGACAACGGCGGCGAGGCGCTGCCCCATCTCGCCAAGTACCGAGACAGCAGCCGGGTGAAGATCGCCCTCGGAGCGGTGAGCCACCGGACGCTGGAGGCCGACACTCCCGCCGACGTGGCCGCCGAGATCCGCGCGGCGATGGAGTACGTGCGCCCCGAGATGCTCATCGTCAGCTCCGACTGCGGCTTCGGCCGCGACGGCTGTAACCGGGCGATCGCGTTGTACAAAGCGGCCGCCATCGCCCTCGGCGCCGACATCGTCCGCCAGGAGCTGGGCGCCGAGCCGAGGCGCATCGGGATCGCCGAGGAGCGGCTCGAGCTCCTGCGCCCGCCCTCGGACACCACCGTCGCCTGAGCCCGGCCGGCCGGCCGGCCGGCGGCTATGTGAGGGCGGCGAGCTCGTCGGCGAAGGTGCGGTAGGCAGCGTCGTCGAAGAGCCAGAACCGCGCTTCGGTGACCGTCGACTGGGCGTCGAGGGCCGCGCGCGTGGCGGCGAGCGCGACCTCGGCGGCCTCGGCCACGGGGTAGGCGTAGATACCCGTGGAGATGGCGGGGAAGGCGACGCGCTCGCACCCGTGCTCGGCGGCGAGCTCGATCGCCCGCCGGTAGCACGAGGCCAGGAGCTCGGGCTCACCCTCCGAGCCGCCGCGCCACACGGGCCCGACGGCATGGATGATGTGCCTGGCCGCGAGCCGTCCCGCGCCGGTGAGCTTGGCGTCGCCCGTGTCGCAGCCGCGATGGGCCCGGCACTCCTCGAGGATGTCCGGGCCCGCGGCCCGGTGGATGGCTCCGTCGACCCCGCCCCCGCCGAGCAGGCTCGAGTTGGCGGCGTTGACGATCGCGTCGGCCTCGGTGTCCCCGGTGATGTCCCCGAGATGCAGGGTGATGGTCGCTGGCATGGGGTCAGAGGTTAGGCACCCGATTCGCCGCGCGGACCGGAGACGGGAGCGGTGATGCCACGCCTTCGCGTCCTCCTCACCGGGCGAGGTAGCGAGCCACCGCGAGGACGCGACGGTGGTCGTCCTCGCTGGGCGCGAGGCCGAGCTGATCGTAGATCCGCGAGACGTGCTGGACCACGGCCTTCTCGGAGATCACCAGGCGGCGCGCGATCGCGGCGTTGCTGCGGCCCTCGGCGAGCAGGGCGAGGACCTCGGCCTGCCTGGGGGTGAGTTGCTCGATCGCGTCGCGGTCGCGACGCGCTCGCGCGAGCATCACCGTCACCACCTCGGGATCGAGCACCGTGCCCCCGTGGGCGACCCGCCGCAGATCGCGGCAGAACACCTCGCCGTTGGCGACGCGCTGCTTGAGCAGGTAGCCCACCCCGGCGGAGTCGTCGGCCAGCAGCTCCACGGCATAGCTGCGGTGGACGTATTGGGAGAGGATCACGATCGGCGTCGAGGGTCGCTGGGCACGGATCTCGAGCGCGGCGCGCAGGCCATCGTCGGTGTGCCCCGGGGGCATGCGGATGTCGGTGATGACGAGCTCGGGCTCGCGCGCGCGCGCCAGCTCGATCAGGCCGGGCGCGTCCTCGGCCACCCCGAGGACCTCGATCCCCGCCTTCTCGAGGAGATGGACGAGCCCCTCGCGGAGAAGCGCCTCGTCCTCCCCGATCACGACGCGCACGGGACCTCGGCATGAAGACGGGTCCCCTCGCCGGGCGGGCTCTCCACGAGCAGCCGCCCTCCGAGGACATCGACCCGGTCGGCGATGCCCCGCAGCCCGGTGCCGCCACCGACACGGGCGCCCCCGACGCCGTCGTCGCGCACTTCGATCATCAGCCGCCCGTCCACGCGCTCGAGGCTCACCGCCAGCTCGTTGGCCCGGGAGTGCTTCACGGCGTTGGTCAGGGCCTCGGCGATCACGAAGAAGCCGGCGCTCTCGACGCTCTGGGGGAGCGCGCCGTCGAGATTGGTGAGGTGAAGGCGGGTGGGGACGGGCATGCGATCGACGAGGTCCTCGGCGGCGGCGAAGAGGCCGCGCTCGATGAGAAGCGCGGGCATCACTCCCTGCACGAGGCGCCGGAGCTCGTCGCTCGCGCCCTCGAGCCCGGCCCGCAGCTCGGCGAGTCCTGCCCGGACTTCGGCGTCGGCCGGTACCGGCGCGATCTGCCCCACCTTGACGGCGAGGAGCACGAGCTGGGCCTGGAGGCCGTCGTGGAGGTCGCGGGCGATCCGGCGCCGCTCTCGATCGGTGGCCTCGACGATGCGCGCCCGTGACTCGAGCAGGGCGTCGTGGCTGGCGAGGAGCTCGGCGGTCAGGCGCTCGCGTTCGAGCGCGAGCGCGATCACGCGCCCGGCGGCCCGGACGAGCTCGGGCTCGACGATGAGCACGGCGTCATAGGCGATCGCCCCGACGAGGCTGCCGCCGAGCTCGATCTCGACCGCGGCACGACCGGATCTGCCCTCGGGCAGCTCGGCGGCCTGCCCGCCCGCGTCGACGTAGCGGTCGCGCTCGGGGAGCCAGAACAGGAGCTCGACCGAGTCATCCCCCAGCGTCTGCGCCAGCGCCTCGCGGAGCGCCGGCCTTGCCCCGTCCCGCGCCCCGAGCCACGTGCCGAGCTCGTCGATCTCGGCCGTGCGCGCGAAGTCGCCCCGGAACACGCCCAACACGAAGGCCACGGGGATCCCGGCGAGCGCGGAGATCTGGAGCACGAAAACGGTGATCGGGCCCCAGTCGAACAAAGGCCCGAGGACGTTGACCGCGAGCTCGAGGAAGAGGATCGCCGCGATCCCGTAGGAGTAGAGCAGCGCCAGCACCCGGCGCTGGAGCGGCGTCGCGCGGCGCAGGCGCGAGGCGAGCACGAACGCCGTGGCCACGATGATCATCGCGCCGAGGCCGCGCTGAATCCACCTGTCGATCTCGATGAGATCGGGTTGATTGGCGACCTGAAGGACACCGCCAGGCCCCGAGACGTGGGTGAAGAGGTATTGCGGCGGCTCGATGGCGATGGTGACGAGGTAACCGGCGAGGACGAGGGCGCGGTCTCGGCGCCCGCGCAGTCGCCCCGAGGGGAACGCCAGGAGGATGTGAAGAATCACCGCGATCGGAGCTTGGCCGAGGATCAGCCCGGCGGCGACCAGGGCCGGCGGCCCGGTGTTCTGGAGGTCCGCGCCCAGGAGCGTCAGCCCTCCGAGACAGAGAAGCGCGCCGATCCCGTTGCTGGGGCGCCGAGACCACGCGAGGATGCCGGCAAGGCCATATTCGACCCCCACGGCAGCGAAGAGGAGGAGCACCCACCAGGGGCCAGTCTGCGCCTGCAGACCGTCGGCGAACTCGACGGCACCGAGAACGGTGATGGCGACCGCCAGCTGCCACAGAGCGAGCGGGAACCCATGCGTCCCGAAAGCCCCGCCCGTGACCCGCCGCCGCCGTGCAATAGCTGGCATTTTCTGCGCGATCGTATCCCTCTTGACGCTCTGAGCCAATGGCGGCACTAGACCTAGGTCCTCAGGCCAGTGGCGACTCAGGTCTATTGGCGCTCCGTTCCCCGGGCTGGATACTCAGTCCCAACCCCGTGTCTTGCGGGAGTGTCGGTCGGAAGGGGGCAGGGTGCCTGGCCGGAAACGTCGTTTGCTCGTGTCGCTGTCGATGGCACTCGCGGTCGCCTGTCTGCTTCCGGCCGTGGCCGGAGCCGCCGGCCAGACGCTGCTCTCGGACACCTTCGACCAGGCGACGACGCTCGCTCCGGTGACGACGCTGGCCGGCGCGAGCACCCCGGCCCCGCTGCCGTGCCTGACGGCGGGAACGACCACGGGCCCGAGCACGATTCCCGGATGCAACCTTCCCACTCCCGACGCGCCGGGCGCCGGCGTCCTGCGGCTCACCAACGCAGCCGGGGTGTTGAACGGCGAATCCGGCGGCGTGCTGTATGGCGCGAGCTTCCCCGTCAGCGCCGGGCTCGAGGTCAAGTTCAAGCAGTACCAGTGGGGCGGTGCCGGGGGAGGCGACGGCCTCTCCTTCGATCTCGCGGTGGCGCCGCCGCAGCCGACCGCCATCGGGTCGGCGGGGGCGGGCCTCGGCTACGCCGCCACCACCCCCATCTACGGCGGCGCCCCGGGCTTCCCCGCGGGCTGGCTCGGCTTTGGACTCGACGAGTATGGCAATTACACGAACCCTGCGGAGAATGAGCCGGCGTGCACCGAGGCGGCGTGGCAGATGCAAAATCTCGAGCAGAGCCAGCTCGTCGTCCGCGGTCCCGGGAACGCCATGACCGGCTACTGCCCGCTGGCGAGCTCACTGCAGTCGGCTCAGGACCCGATCGGCACCCGCGTCAACCAAGTCCTCCTCCGCGGGCCCAACCGAGCGAGCTCACTGCGCTCGGTGGACATCAAGATCGATCCGGTTGGCCACACCTTCACGGTCGGCATGGACACTGCGGGGGGCACGACCTACCAAACCATCGCCTCGGGCTCGCTGCCCTCGGCCTACCTCGATGCCAGCGGTACCGCCCACGCCGGCCTACCACCCAGACTCACTTTCGCTTTCGCCGGCTCCACCGGGGCAGCCACCGACGTTCACGAGGTAAGCGACGTCAGCGTCACCACTCTCAATGGCTCGGTCCCCCAGCTGAGCCTGACCAAGACCGACAACGTGAACGGAGCGCCAACCGCGGGCGGACCGCTGACCTACACGCTGACCGCCGGGGTGGCCGCCACGAGTCCGCTCGGCGAACTTCAGTCGACCCCGGTCACCATCACCGATCCCCTCCCCACCGGGGAGACGACCTCGGCGGCTCCCTCGGGCACGGGGTGGGACTGCTCGGCCTCGACTTCCACCCACGTTAGCTGCACCCGCAACCTGGCGGCCCTGCCCGCCGCCGGGTCGACGCTGCCTCCGGTGTCGGTACCCGTGACCGCCCCCCTCTCCGTCGTGGGCCCGGTTACCAACACGGCCACGGTGGTCTCCTACGACGGCGCTCCGGGGAGCGCCAGCGACACCGTCACCTTTCCCCGGCCCGCGCTGACGCTGAGCAAAACCGACGACGTGGGCGGTCAGGCGACGCCCGGCGGTCCCGTGACCTACACGCTCACCGCGGGGGTCGCCGCCACGAGCCCGGCCTCGGAGACGCGGGCGAAGACGGTGCTCATCACCGACCCCCTCCCGGCAGCCGAGACGACCACCGCGACCCCGTCGGGCACGGGCTGGGACTGCACGGCATCGACGGCGACCAACGTGAGCTGCACCAACACCTCGGCGTCGTCCATCGCCGCCGGAGCATCGCTGCCGCCCGTCACCGTCACCGTCCCCGTCACCGTGGCCGCGAGCGCCGTGGGCCCGATCGCCAATACCGCTCAGGTGGGCTCGACCGACGCGCTCGCCCCCGTGTCCGCCACCGACACGGTCACCGCCCCCCAGCCGGCGCTCACCCTGACCAAGGCCGACAACGTGGCCGGGAAGGCCACCGCGGGCGGCACCGTGACCTACACCCTGACCGCCGGCCTTGCCGCCACCAGCCCGGTAGCAGAAGGTAAGCCGACCACGATCATCGTCACCGACCCGCTTCCGGGGAGTGAGACGAGCTCGGCGACCCCGTCGGGCACCGGCTGGGACTGCTCGGCGTCGACGGCCACCAGGGTGAGCTGCACCAACACGACGCCGGGCGCGGTGGCCGCCGGAGCGACCCTCGCTCACATTTCGGTGCCGGTAACGATCAGCGCCTCGGCGCTCGGTCAGATCGCCAACACGGCGAAGGTAGAGTCGGCCGACACCGCCGCGGCGGTCTCCGCCACCGACACGGTGACCGTCCCGCAGCCCGTGCTCGCCTTGACCCATACCGACAGCGGGCACGGAACCGCCTACCCGGGCGGGGCGCTCACCTACACCCTGACCGCGGGGGTGGCGGCCAGCACCCCGGTGGCGGAGGCCAAGCCGGCGACGATGGCCATCGACGATCCCCTGGCGAGCGGAGAGACGACGTCGGCGATGCCGTCGGGCACCGGGTGGAACTGCTCCGCGTCGACGGCGACCCACGTGCGGTGCACGAGTGAGGCGACCACGACAGTGGCGGCCGGGGCGACCCTTCCCCCGGTCTCGATTCCGGTAACCATCGGCGCCTCGACTGCGGGGATGCTGACCGATACCGCTGTGCTCAACTCGGCCGACGCGCTTGCCCCGGTGTCCGCGGCCGACACGGTGACGGTGCCGGCCACGGGCATCGCCGGGCTGGTCCCGACGGCAGCCCCGGTCAACATCGTCGCGCCGACGGTGTCGGGCGCTCCCCGCCCCGGTCGCACGCTGACGTGCGGGCCGGGCACGTGGACGGGTAACCCCACGAGGTACCTCTACGCGTGGAGGCGAGGCGCCGGCTTGGTGGCCGGCGCCACCGCCGCCACCTACGTGGTGGGGATCGCCGACGAGGCGCAGACCCTTACCTGCGTCGTCGTCGCCATCAACTCCGCCGGGTACGGGACGGCAGCCAGCCCCGGAGCGCTGGTCGCCCTTCCCGGTACGCTCGGCTGCCCGAAGCCGAGCGGGAGCCTCGGCGCCGGCAGGCTCGGACCATTCTCGCTGCAGTCCTCGCGGGCCACGGTCCGGAAGATCAACCCCCGCTACCTGGTGACGCGCAACGGCTTTGACAACTTCTGCCTCTACGCCGGCTGGGGTATCCGGCTCGGTTATCCCTCACACCAGCTCCTGCACTCGCTGTCCGCCTCGGTCCGGAGCAAGGTCACCGGCCGGGTCGTCACCGCCCTAACCGCCAACCCTTACTACCGGCTCGATCGCGTGTCGCCGGGAACGGTGCTCACCGCCGCGGTGATGAGGCGGATGCACCTGGGGTCGAGGATCGCCGCGGGCACGAACGACTGGTACCTCGCGCCTGGGAGCGGCGGCGCGGAGGGGATTCTCAAGGTCAGGCGCGCGATCGTCCAGGAGGTCGGGCTCGCCAACACAGTCCTCAACCACGGCCGCGCGGCGCAGCGCCGCTTCATCACGAGCTTCCGTGCCGGCTAATGGTGTCTCTCGGTGATCCCGCCCGCGAGCCGGGCCGCCGAGCCGGGGTCGTGCGAAGGTAGGTAGATCGTCGGATGTTGCTCGAGGTGAGCGAGGACGGTGTCGAGGGTGGCGAGGTGGAGGGCGGGGTCGGGCGCGATCGCGTCCGAGCGCCGGGCGTAGAGCTGCTCGAGCGAGTCCGTCACGTCGCCGGCGAGAAGCACGTGGCGGCCGGAGTCATCGACGCAGATCACCGATACGTGCCCCGCGGTGTGACCACGGGTGTCGACGACGACGATGCGCCCGTCCTCGGTGAGCGCGCGGCTCCGGGGAAACGCTCCGAAGGGTCCACCGTCGAGGGCGAAGGGCCGGGGGGCGAAGCCCGCCGGTAGCGGCTCGCGCAGGAGGCGGCGCCCGATCCGCGCCCTGCGCGTGGTGGCGGCGCGCAGGTCGACCTCGTGGACGAGGACGGGCGCGCGTACGTGGACGCAGCCGTGTAGGTGATCGCCGTGGAGGTGGGTGAGGACGACCTCGGAGACGTCCTCGAGCTCTAGGCCGGCGGCGGCCATGGCGCCCGGAAGCTCCTGCTCGGGTGTCACCTCGAAGCGGGCGAAGGCGAAGTCGCGCGCCGTGGCTGTCTCACCGCTGTCAACGAGCCGGAGCACCCCATCGTGCTCGATCGCCCAGCAGTGGATGGGCAGGGGCCGCGAGAACGGTCCGCGGCGGTGGAGATCGAGCCGCCGCCGCCGGCCATGGTGGCGCGGGAAGAGAAAGCTGTGCTTGAGGCGCACGTGGCCCGTCGTCAAGGCGTGGATCTTCATGCCGTGAGCTCCGATGTCGATCCCGGACTCAAGGGCGTCGAGCGATCGGCCGATGAACTGTCACGGGAGGATTCACCCACCCTAGGCTCGTCGGCCGGGGCGCGCTCGCGCGATAACCCCGCCGCCGCCACTGAGTCCCCCCGCTCGGGAAGGACGGCGGACCCATAACTAGAGAAAATCCTGCAAATGGAGCTAGCGAGACTCGAACTCGCGACCTCCTGGGTGCGATCCAGGCGCTCTTCCAACTGAGCTATAGCCCCGTGCGGCGGCGGTGGCCGCGCGGCGAACGACAGTTTAGCCGTGACGCGACCTGCTCCGAGGCCCTCGCAAGAGCCCTGTCGCGCTCGGTCATCGCCGTTGGTGACCGCTAGGCTGCCCCGCAGGCCCACTGACCAGATGAGCTTCCGAACTCGCCTTACCAGCTTCTTCGTCGTCATCGTCATCGCGCCAATGCTCGCCGTCGGGGTGCTCGTCTTCCGCCTCATCGGCGACAGCGAGAGCGGAAAGGCAAACGCGCGGGCGTCGGGTCTGTATGCGGCCGCGGCGAGCTTGTATTACGCATCGCAGGCCGATGCCAGGCAAGTCGCCGACACCCTCGCCCACCAGGTCGCCCTCTCCCGGGCTGTCGCCACCGGTCACCATGCGGCGGCGCAAGCCCGCCTCGTCGAGCTCGCCGCCGAGAAGGGCTTGAGCCGTGTCGTGCTCGTGATCGGACCGACGACGCTCGTCGACGTCGGCGCACCCGGGGCGATCGCCCCCGGCGCCGCCACCGTCCGCAAGGCCAACGGCCACCCCGCCGCGACGATCGTGGTCTCCACCCTAACCGCCGATCAATATGCCAACGACATCGTCACCCAGAACCCCGGGGTCGGAGTCGTCGTTCGCCAGGGAGCACAGACGCTCGCCTCGACGCTGCCGGCGGCAGCCGGGCATCGGCTCCCGGGACCCGGGACGGTCAACCTCGGCGGGACCGACTACAAGGCCACCACCTTCCTGCGCCCCGGCCTCGGCGGCAAGCCGGTGCATCTCACCGTGCTCCTAAATCTCGCCCGGACCGAATCCTCGACCCAGACCGATCAGGTGCTGGCGGCGGTCGTCATCGCCCTCTTCGTCCTCCTCGCCTTCGCCTTCTCGGTCTTCTCCTCCCGCGCCCTCCAGGGCCAGCTCGGGAGGTTCCTCGAGGCGGCCCGCCGGCTCGGAAGCGGGGACTTCTCAGCGCCGATCCCCACCGAGGGGCGCGACGAGTTCGCCGCCCTGGGGCAGGAGTTCAACAGCATGTCCGCCCAGCTCGAGCACCGTCTCGACGAGCTCAACCGCGAGCGCGTGCGGTTGCGCGAGTCGATCCGGCGCATCGGCCAGACCTTCGCGTCGAATCTCGATCGCCCCGCCCTGCTCGAACTCGCGCTCAAGACGGCCGTCGACGCGGTCCAGGCGAGCTGCGGGCGGGCGAGCATCCGCTCGAGGCCGGGCGAGCCCCTCGTCGAGTCCGCCCGCGTGGGCCACCTGACGGGCTTCGACGCGCGGATCGAGGACGCCGAGCGCGCCGCCCTGGCGGGAGCCAAGCTCGGCGAGGCGAGCGCCGGCGACCAGTTCGTGGCCGCCGTGCCCCTCGGGCCCGAAGAGGGCGGTACCAAGCCCCGCGGGATCATCACCGTCGCCCGCCGAGGACACGCGATCGACGAGGACGACCGCGAGGTGCTGCGCTCGCTCGCCACCCAGGCGACCCTGGCGCTCGAGAACGTCGACCTGCACTACCTGGTGCAGCGCCAGGCGGTGACCGACGAGCTCACCGGCCTGGCCAATCACCGCCGCTTCCAGGAGCTCCTGGCCACCGAGATGGACCAGGTCCGCCGCTACCACTACCCGGTGGGGCTGATCATGCTCGACATCGACAACTTCAAGACGGTCAACGACACCTACGGACACCCCCAGGGCGACGTCGTCCTCCGTGAGGTGGCCCGCCTCGTCCGCGAGTCCTCCCGCGAGACCGACGCACCCGCGCGCTACGGCGGCGAGGAGATGGCGCTGATCCTCCCCCACACCGACCTCGAAGGGGCGGTGGCGATCGCCGAGCGCGTGCGAACGACCATCGAGTCCCTGCACATTCCCCTGCTCGAAAGGTCGGGCACGCTGCGCGTCACCGCCAGCCTCGGAGTCGCCGCCTCCACCGCGGGCGACAAGGATGCGCTCATCGCCTGCTCCGACGCCGCCCTCTACGCCGCCAAGCGCCAGGGCAAGAACCGCACCATCTCCGGAGCGGCTTCGGCTGCGGATGTCGTGAGCGCCGAGTAGGCTTAAGGGCATGGGTCTGCTGGACGATGCGATCCGCGAGCACCTCGACCTGAAGAGACGCCGCGGCGCCGACCCCACAGAGGTCGAGCGCGAAGAGCGCGAAGTACTGGGCCCCGTGCGCCGCCGCGGCGAGCTCGCGCTCGACGACGCCCCCGCCCCCGCGCGCGCGCCCGAGGACGACCTCGAGCACGAGCCCCTCCCCCACCCCGACGACGAGTGGGAGGACTGGGAGGAAGAGCCGGCCGCCGAAGCCGAGCCCCGAGGCCCGGTCACGGCGTTCGATCACGAGCAGACGACGGTGATGAGGCCCGAGCCGGGGTTGTACGACGAGCCCGACGCCCACGCGCCACCGGACCCCTTCGCGGCACCAGAGCGGCACGCGGCACCGGAGCCCTTCGCGGCACCGGAGCCGCACGCGGGACCCGAGGGAGCCGAGCCCCATGCAGCACCGGGGTCCCACCCGGCGCCCGATCCCTACCCGGCGCCCGATCCCCTCGTGGCGCCCGACCCCTACGCGGCGCCCGACCCCTACGCGGCGCCCGAGCCGTCGCGCTACGAGGCCGCCGAGCGCGACATGTACGCGGCCCAGGAGCCCGAGCACCACCCGGCGCCCCCACGCCCGCCCGAGCCCGATCGTGCCGACACCGGCTACGAACCCCCGGTTGACGAGCAGACGGCCGAGTTCAACGTCCAGGACGCCCTCGACGAGGAGCAACCTCCCCCTCCGCACAAGCCGAGATCTGCAGACGAGGACGTCCTCGAGGAGACTCCCGAGTTCCTCCAGGACACGCCCGACCACGACCGCCTGTGGTTCGAGCAGCGGCCACCCCGAGACTTCGATTTCGACGGCTGAGCGCCGCTACACACTCCTCGACGTCTTCACAGACGTCGCCCTCGCCGGCAACGCGCTCGCCGTCGTCCACGATGCCGACGGCCTCGACGACACCACCATGCTCGCCTTCGCCCGCGAGACCCGCCTCTCGGAGACCACCTTCGTCCAGTCCGCCACCAGAGCGGGAGCCGACTACCGCAACCGGATCTGGACGGTAGGACAAGAGCTCCCCTTCGCCGGCCACCCCTCCCTGGGCACCGCCGTCGCCGTGGCCCGGGCCAGTGGAGAACTCGGCGAGGCCCGCTTCGTCCAACAGACGGGCGCCGGCCTGCAGCCCATCGAGGTCGTGCTCAACGGACGCGGCGCCACCGCCTCGATGCTCCAGGAGCCCCCGTCCTTCGCCCCCGAGGTGGACGCGGCCGAGGCCCTGAGCGCCCTCGGCCTCCCGCCCGAGGCGGCCCACCCCGAGCTTCCGCCCCAGGCCGTCTCCACCGGCCTCTTCCAACTCATCCTGCCCGTCCGCTCGCTCGAGGACCTGGCCCAAACCGTTCCCGACTATCCGGCGATCGACCGCCTGGTCGAGCGCTGCGGCGCCTTCGGCATCTACGCGGCCTACCACGACCACGACGCCGGCACCGCCCGCGCCCGCTACTTCGCCCGCGACCCAGGCATCGGCGAGGACCCGGCAACGGGCTCAGCCGCCGGCCCGCTCTGCGCCTACCTCGAGCGCCACGCCGGCGCCACCGGCGTCGACATCATCCAGGGCGTCGAGATGGGCCGGCCAAGCCTGCTCCGCACCGACGTCGTCGAGGACCGCGTCCGCGTAAGCGGCGACTGCGTGATCGTCGTCGAAGGCACCGTCAGGCTCTAGGGCTGCGTTCGGGTGCTTTCCGGCCTTGTGGGTCGGGCCGCCGCTAGACTCGAACGCCTCGCGGGGCCATAGCTCAGTTGGGAGAGCGCCTGCTTTGCAAGCAGGAGGTCGCCGGTTCGATCCCGGCTGGCTCCACTGATGGAAAGTGCTGGAAAACAATCACTTTCTCGACTATGGGGTCGGGGCGACGACGGGTTCCGAGCTTGGCCCGGGGTGCATGAGGGGTGCATCAGGATCTTGTGGAGCGTCGCTCCACTGCTGCTCTAGCCCGAACCGGAAGCGGGCCGAGGCGTCACTGAGCGCCGCGTGACTCCCAAAAAATGGCCCCCTCGTCGTCCCAAGCACCGACTCCAATTGTCGAGGCTGTATCGACCAGGTCCGCGAGCGCATCAGAGCTGACGCTCGTCCGCGTCGCAGGCAGGATCGATGGGCTCGGTATGAGGATCGCTATATCTGGGTTCCAGGTGGCCCCACTAAAACGATCTGAGATGTCTTCCTCAGTGGGCAGTTCGACGCACTCGATGACGCTCTCCTGACAGAACAAGCGCCAGCCGTCCAAGCTGGCCACGAACGGGTCAGAGGGACGCGCCAACCCGTCCTCGACAAACAGCACATGGGGTTCCGTGCCGACCTTGCCAGAGATCCAGGCCATGACCTTCTGCCGCCACTGCTGCCCGTGCCTGCGAAGAAGTCCGCCAGTTTCGAAATCGGCGAGATCGACCTTACGGTCGTCTGGGAGCGGGTCGGGAACGAATGCCCACGCCGAGCCCTGCTCCAAGGCGAGCCTGTCGAGCAAGAGCCTCCCTAGCTGCTTACCGAAAGCCGCGTTCGCTTCGAGGTACCGGTTGACGTATGCGATCCCGTCCCCACCCATCGGCTTCGCAACGAGCACGACTCGAATGATGCCATGAGCAAATCGCTCAAGACCTCGCGCTTCCGGTCTGATCGAGAGTCAGCAGCCGTCGTCGGTCATCATCCGAGCCGTGATCTACATCTTCAATCGAGAAGAGCTGGAGGAGCGGTTTGGAGGCTGGCCGTCATTTCACGACTCCGAGGTTCAGGCGGTACGGCTCGATTCCGGGCAACGGGCCGATGGAAAGCCGCCGTAGAGATGGATACCCACTTGTTCGACGTCGACGGTGTGCTCCCCAACGGTCATCCGAACTTCGTTCGGCACACGCTGGCGACGCTCCGTTTTGAGGGAGCCGAAGCGATCGAGCTTGAAGGCTTCGGACCACAGAACGTCCTCGATGACCTGGTGTTTGAGGACTTGGGCTCGAAGGCGCCCGGAGCTGCGCGGATGCTTGTTTCCCTCCCGTCGAACAACGGCCTGGGCGGGAGTTTCAGGTGCGAGAACGCAATCCTCCTGAGCGCGTCCGACTTCGAGCCTGGGCCGCGTTCCGTGTATCACCGGCGCTAGCTCCACGCTGTCGCAATGGTCCGAACAGCAGCAGCGCTGCTGGTACCCCGAAGGAGAAGCGACACCTACGGCTGCTCGCCGGGCGGGAACGCAGGCCAATTACTCGCCCTCTCGTCGACAAAGGCGTCGTAGTGGTCGTCGAACTCCCACGGAATATGCCGGCCGATCCGGTTCGCCAAGGTTCCCCAATCGGCGGCCTCCCACTGCGCACAGAGGTCGCCGACGGCCGTGTGGAGCGCGTTGTAGTCCCAACGCTGCATGAACAAGAACCGGTTCCCGAACCGGACCCCAGGCGGCTCCCAAACCCAGCGAGCCAGCTGCGAGTCGCCGAAATGTTCCGAGAGCCAGCTCGGGGTGCAGACGACGACGTCGAACGAGTCGACTTTGTCGTCACCGGGTGCCCCGATGAAGGCCATCACTCTGATTCCGAAGTGAGCGGGGTCATCGGGCGCGTAGCCCTCCAAGCCGCCGGGGATCTCCATCGAGAAGAGGGACTTCAGTTCCGCGCGCACCTCCCGAACGTTACGTGCTCCCGGGCGCTTCGCCTTGATCGACGACCGGCACTCTGCACGCGAGTTCCTCGCAGCGCCGATCCGAGATGAGCGCCGGAAGCGAGATGACCCGACGCCGGCACGCTGCCAACCGCCCCGAGGTTCACCGGCGGCGAGGAAGTAGGCCCGGTCCTTGGGTCTGTCGGCCGCTCGCTTTGATTTGTGGATGTCGTCGAGTGCGGCCACGAGTACAGCAATGCGGGTGCCGGCGACAGTTAGGTGCTCCGCGCGGGGCGCGAGTTCTCCGTAGCCGCCGGGGAAGCCGCTCGGGGCAAACGTGAGGTCGAGCTGGCCATGTCGCGTTGCCAGGTTCCAGACCATGGCGGCGAGGAGGCTGCGAGGCGTGAAGTAGTCGGGTGGGAGTTCCACCCAGGCGGCTGTGTTCGCGGGATCGGTGACCAGGCGGCAGTCGAGCTCGTTCAACGCCTCGGCGAGACGGTGCAGGTTTGCCTCGTCACGGTCGGGAGTGACATCGATGTCGAGGGTGTCGTAGCGACGGCCGTGCGACTGGATGCCGGCGCCGCCGATGACTACGAACTGCACGCCGTGATCGACCAGAGCCTTTAGGAGCGCCTCGCGCTCGGCGTCGATCGGCGCCACCCAAGTTGCGCGCGCGGTCCGCGTTGCATGGACGCCGTGTTGGGATCAGCGGCAATTCGTCTCCGGCCTCGCCTCCGTTACGGCGCTGTTATCAGTCAGCCAGCCCCTACCGTAAAGGCATGACCCGCACCGGCGCCCACGTCAGACCGCGGCAACGGTGGGCGTGGCCGCCCGCAGGCTCGGCAGCCCTCATCGCCACTGTGGGCCTCACCCTACTGACGGCGGCGTGCGGCGGCTCGTCCAGCGGTTTGTCAGGCGGCGGCTCGCGCAGCAGCTCGTCGGGCGGCGGCTCGCCATACCAGCAGGCGCGGGCGTTCGCCCAGTGTGTCCGGAGCCACGGCGTGCCACTCTGGCCCGAGCCTCAGAGCAGCGGACGGTTTGACAAGTCCAAGCTCACGCCTCAGCAACTCGGAGCCGGGAGCTCGCAAATCGCAGCAGCGGAACGCGCCTGCAAGTCGCTG
>DASZKU010000304.1:0-10037 GCA_035552815.1 Solirubrobacteraceae bacterium
ATGCGCTCGCTCGGCGCCGGACGCACCTGCACGGTGACCTCGGTGATCACCCCGAAGGCCCCTTCGGATCCGAGCATGAGCTGACGGAGATCGGGCCCGGCCGCCGATCTGGGCGCCCTCCCGAGCTCGAGCGTCCCCGAGGGCGTGGCGACCCGGAGCGCGAGCACGAGCTCGTCGAAGCGCCCGTAGCCCGCCGACGCCTGCCCGCTCGAGCGGACCGCGGCGAAGCCGCCGACGGTGGCGTACTCGAATGACTGCGGGTGATGGCCGATGGTGAACCCATGCTCGCCCACGAGCCGCTCCGCCTCGGGCCCCCGCACTCCGGCCTCGAGCGCCGCCGTCCGCGACTCGTGATCGACGCCCACGAGCCGGTCGAGCCGCCCCAGATCGAGCGCCGCGACTGCGGTGAAGCCCGCGCGCCTCGGGGCCAGCCCTCCTACCACCGAGGTGCCGCCGCCGAAGGGGACGACGGCGACGCGCTCTTTGGAGCAGATGCGCAGGACCTCGAGCACCTCGTCGTGGCTGGTGGGGGTGAGGACGGCATCGGGGGCGTCGTCCGCCTCACCGGCGCGCAGGCGCAGGAGGTCCGGGGTCGACTTCCCGCGGGTGTGGCGAATCCGCGCCTCGCGATCCTCGGCGACGCCCCGCCCCCCGAGCGCCTCGATGAGCCGACCGCGGGCGGTCGGCGGGAGGCTCGCGTCGGGAAGGCGCACGGTCTCGAGATCGGCGGGCGGAGCGGAGGGGTCGCGCACGCCGAGGGCCTGCCGGACGAGCTCGCGCGCCGCCTCGGGGAGCACGACGGCGTCCGCCGGGGTCCCCCAGCCGAGCCAGGACATCGGTCGCTCGGGCATCGCGCGCAGTGTCCCAGGCCGCCGCTCGGTGCGCCGCGCGCGGGCGCCCGCGCTGGGAGAATCAGCGGCGGTGGCGACCCATCAGCATCCCGCCGGCCTGTGCGACAGCTGCCGCTACCAGCAGCTCGTACCCAACACCCGCGGCTCGGTGTTCTCGCTGTGCCGCCGCTCGCGCAGCGAGCCCGAGCGCTTCCCGCGCTACCCCCGGCTGCCGGTGCGCGAGTGCCCTGGCTATGACCCTCGCGCCGGCGAGGCCGAGGTCACTGGGCCGGAAGCTGGCTGAGCACCAGGTACTGGGTGCCGTCCTGCCCGGTCTGCGCGGACGGGGTGAAGAGCTGGTTGGCCGAGAGGTAGTCCATGGTGGCGATGGCCTGGGAGCTGGGGACGCCGCCGAGGGCGGGCGGCCGGGTGGGGAAGAGGCTCGTCACCGGTTCCGAGAGCAGAGGCTGGAGCTCCTGGCGGTTGAATTCGACGGCGACGATGGTCTTGCCCAGCGAGGTCGGGGGCGTCGCCGACAGCGATCCCGTGCCCCCGCTCGTCGAGCCCGCGACCTGCTGCACCGCGGGCGGCAGGATCGACACAACATTGTCGACATTCAGATAGTGCAGGCTGTAGAGGGCAAGCTCGAAGGCCTCGAGGCGGGTGAGCAGGAGACGGGTGGTCGACGGCTTGCCCGGAATCGAGCACGACGGCCCGAGCCCGCACATCTGGTAGACGAGGGTGTTGCCCGTGAGCACGCCGGTGTCGGCGTTGGTGGGACCCTCCTTGAGGACGACGGTGGCACCGTTGAGGCTGCTCGAGATGGTGACGACCGCGAGCTGCTGAGTGGGCGAGATCCGGTACCCGGGAGAGATGTAGTTGGCGATCTCGCGCGCCCCGGCCACGCCGGAGAACTGGGGCTTGAAGGCTGACCAGGCCTTGGTGGCCGGTCGCCCGCCCGAGGCGGCGATGATGGCCATGGTGATCGCTCCGATGGCGAGGATGCCGAGCACGCCGCCGGCCAGGCGGAAGCGCTCGGCGTGCGGGGAGGCGGGCGCCGGGGCGGCCCGTCGCCGGGCCAGCCGAATGCCGGAGCGCAGCCCCGTGTCGGCGGCCTGCTCGTCGGCGGCCGAGACGGGACGGGGCACGCCGCTGACGGGAGGCTCGCTCATGCGGCGGCCAGCCAGGTGCTGTGATCCTGCAGGTCGATGTCGGGCCGCTGGAGCCCGACGTCGTTGAGGAGATCGGTGACCTCGTCGCCGTAGAGCTCCTTGCGCTCGGCGAGGGCGGCGGCGATCTTCTCGATCGCCTCCTTGTTGGCGGCCATGAGCGCGTAGGCGGTGACGTAGGCCTGGCCGATGATCTGGGCGGCGCCGCGCCGCTTGTCGGGGTCGCGCAGGACGGCGGCGAGGGGATCGTCGCTGAACATTCCCGAGCCGCTGGCGCGGTTCATGATCGTGCTCCCGATCCGCTCGAGGCGCTTGGTCGTCTCGTCGTCCTTGCCGAGGTCGGGGCTCTGGTCGATGGTGATCGGGTCCGGGCCCATGGCCCAGGCGCCGACCATCAGCGCCGCCGTCGCGGTGGCCGAGAACACGTCGCCGCTCACCCCCTGGGAGTTCTCGCCGTAGAACACCTGCTCGGCGGCCATGGCACCGAGGGTCATGATGAGCCGGCCCATGACGTAGCTGCGGAAGTGCGAGAAGCGCTCGTCCTTCTCCATGCTCTGGTAGTGCCCGAGCGAGCCTCCGCGCTTACGGATCGAGAGCCGGGTGGAGAGGAGCTCCTTCTCCAGGTACACGTGCCCGGCTGCTGCGTGCCCGGCCTCGTGGATGGCGACGGCGCGGGTCTCCTCCTGGATGTAGTCGATGTTCTGGGCGGTGCCCGTCTCGACGGTGGTCATCGCCTCGACGATGTCGTACCAGCCGAACTTGCGCCGACCCTCGGAGTGGGCGAGGGTGAGGGCCATCGAGCAGCACTGCTCGATCATCGACGGGGAGTAGCCGTTGGTGATCCTGGCGAGCTCGTCGCGCCGGTGCTCGGTGTCGAGATCGGGCTCGTGGTCGACCTTGGTCAGGTAGAGCTCGAAGATGTCGAGCCGGTCGTCCTTGGTCGGGGTGCGGAACCAGATGTGGCGACCCATCCGGCCGGGCCGCGTGAGCGCGGGGTCGAGCACCTCGATGGGTACGTTGCAGGCGCCGATGAAGTAGATCTGCTCGGGCCGCGGCGGCGGCGGGCTCATGCGCAGCGACACCCGGCCGACCTTCGAGGGGACGACGAACATGGCGTCGAGGAAGGTGTTGATCCGGTTGGTGAAGAACTTCTTGAGCATCGGCGGCTCGTCGATCCCGTCCATGACCACGAGCAGCTGGTTGAGGGCCTGGCCGCCCATCCCGCCCATCCCGAAGCCTGGGTAGAGGCGGCGTATGCGCTCGCTCGCGCGCGCCGCGAAGCCGACGTGTGGCTCATCCGCGCGGGCAGCGAAGAGCTGCTCGCGCCACGCCCGCGACTCGACCACGAGGTCGCTCGAGGGGAGCAGCGAGGCGAGCTCGTTGACCGAGCTCGGCATGGTGGCGGCGGGCGCGCCCTGGAGCGCCTGGCGGCGCATGCCCACGGCGTCGATCTCGTCGATGAAGACGATGCACTGGCCGCCCCACTTCTTGGCGAGCTTGCGCGCCTTGCGCGCGAGGTACTGGACGGTGATCGCGTCCATGCCGATGAACATGCCTGCGAAGCCCGATCCGGGAATGGTCACGAACGGGCAGTTGAAGTTGGTGGCGATGGCTTTCGAGATCATCGTCTTGCCCGTGCCCGGGGCGCCGAGGAAGAGCAGGCCGCGCTCGCGCTTGCCGCCCGCCTTCTCGAACTCCTCGCCCGACTGCCAGAGGGTGATCACCCGCGTGATCTCCTCCTTGGCCTCGGCCTGGCCACGGACGTCGTCGATCTTCACCCCCCAGCTCGCGTCGCCGGGCTCGTAGCTGCGGATCTGGCGCACGGCCATGAACAGGAAGGGCCCGAAGAAGACGAAGAAGTTGATGAACAGGAGCATCGGGAGCTGGATGAAGATGAGGCCGAGCTGAGGCAGCTGCTGGGCGGGGAAGAGGTTGCGCAGCGCCGGAAGGGGATTGAAGAACGAGCCCGAGATGCCCGAGAAGGCGAAGAGGAGCTGGCAGGCGCCGAGGATCGCGGCGACGATGACCAGGTAGACGGGCAGGCGCCGGAACTTCGTGCGCCAGTACCAGTAGCGCCGGCGGGCGACGAGATCGTCCTTGCGCAGGCTCTCGTCGGCGCCGTAGAGCGTGGGGGAGGGGATGAGCTTGCGCGCCACCACCTCGACGAGGCCGCGGAACAGGAGCACGCCGAGGATGGCGACGATGATCGACACGGCGAGGCTGGCATGGTCGGTGTCGAACATGACCAGGAAGAAGGCCGGCGCGGTGAAGAGCGCGACCCCGGTTGCCGCTCGGGTGAGCGTTCGCCACTCCTGGGCGAGCGCAGGGGCGTGCTCGTTTATCGGGCCCCTCGGCCTTGGGCTCTGCTCGGCGTACGCCATACCCGGACGTGAGGGTACAGGTGCGGGGCAGGGCATTGCGTGGCTGGGATGTGGATTGCCCGCCCCGACGGGCTCGATTACGCTCGCGGCATGCCCCGCCAGATCCCTCGCGCGGTCGTGCGCGTGAACCGCGTCCTCACCAATCCCGTCCAGGGCCAGTGGGCGTGGATCCTGCCCCCGTGGGCGGTCATCTGTCATCGCGGCCGGCGCTCGGGACGGCGCTACCGCACCCCCGTACTCGCCTTCAAGCGCGGCCGGAGGCTGGCGATCGCGATCCTCTACGGCGAGGAGTCCGACTGGCTGCGCAACGTCCTCGCCGGAGGCGGTCAGGTGGTACGCGCGGGGCGCACGTACGACCTGATCGCGCCCCAGGTCCTGGACGCCGCCACGGCCGAGGGGATCTCTCCCGTCGGCCGGGCGCTCGGCAGGTTCAGCGGGCGGGTGCTCGTCGCGAGTCTGGGCGACGCCGGTTCCGGCTCCGGTTTCGGGCGTGGCCCTGCTGCCGGTTGACCGGGGCGCGGTCTGAGGGCCGCCCGCCGCCGCTGCGGCCCGAGCCGGTGGCGCCGGCGATGCCGTGCTCGATCCCCAGGTCTCGCGCCAGGCGTGCGATGTCGCCGCGCTCGTCGGCGGAGAGGAAGGTGATCCCCACCCCTCCGCGGCCGGCGCGTCCGGTCCGCCCGACGCGGTGGACGTAGGCGTCGCGGTCCTCGGGCGCGTCGTAGTTGATCACGTGGGAGATGCGGTCGACATCGATCCCGCGCGCGGCCACGTCGGTGGCCACGAGGGTGGCGACGTCACCGGACTCGAAGCGGGCCAGGGCCTTCTCGCGCTGGCTCTGGGACTTGTTGCCGTGCATGGCGACGGCGGGGACGCCGTGATGGCTGAGGCGCTTGACGAGGCGGTCGGCGCCGCGCTTGGTGCGCACGAAGACGAGCGCGAGGTCGCGGTCGGCGCGGAGCTCGCGGACCAGGGCCTCGAGGCGGAAGGCATGCTCGACCTCGAGGAAGCGGTGCTCGATCTCGGGGGCCGAGTCGGTGGTCTGATCGGTGTGCTCGCGCTTGACCGGGTCGTGCGTGAAGGCGGCCGCGGCGCGGCCCGCCTGGCCGTCCAGGGTGGCGGAGAAGAACAGCGTCTGGCGCTGCTCCGGGCACTGGCGGACGATGCGCTCGACGGCGGGGAGGAAGCCCATGTCGAGCATCCGGTCCGCTTCGTCGAGCACGAGCACCTTGACGCGGTCGAGGCGGAAGGCGCCCCGGGCCAGGAGATCCTCCAGGCGGCCGGGCGTCGCGACGATGATGTGTGCGCGCGCGGCCTCCTTGGCCTGGCGCGTGAGCCCGACACCGCCGTAGACGGTGGAGACGCGCAGGGCGCGGGCGTGGGCGACCGAGTACATCTCCTCGGCGATCTGGGAGACGAGCTCCCGGGTCGGGGCGAGGATGAGGCCGGCGGGGCGCCGGTCGGTCGCCTCGATGCGGTCGACCATGGGAATGGCGAAGGCGAGCGTCTTGCCCGACCCGGTGGGGGAGCGCACGAGCACGTCACGGGCGGCGAGGACGTCGCCGATGACCAACTGCTGGACGGGGAATGGTTCGGTGATGCCGCGGGCGGCGAGCGCGTCGGTGACGGCTCGCGATACGCCCAAGTCGGCGAAAGCGGCGCCCGTAGGCGCGCCTGTCTGAATTGACAAGGATTACTCCTGTTTCAGCCGCAGCAGAGGGCCGCGACGGTACGGTTCGGGAGGCTGTTGCTGACCCGAACCGCGCCGGTTTGCGCGGGACCCAAGCGAGCTGCCTCGCGGCCGACGGCGCCGACCGCACTCACCAAGCTAGCAGACGGGGGCGCATTTCCCCCGCAAGCTTCAGGAAACGAGAGCTTGGACCCGGTACTTACGAGGCCCCCGAGGGGTCTGGACCTCGATGCTATCGCCCGGAGAATGGCCGAGCAGCGCCTTGGCCACCGGCGACTCGGCCGAGAGCTTGCCGTGAGCGAGATCGGCCTCGGTCGAGCCGACGATCGTCCACGTGTGGACGTTGCCGCTCGCCTCGTCGAGCACCTCGGCGGTGCGGCCGAAGGCGAAGATTGCGTCGTCCTTCGTCGCCTCGACGACCACCGCCTCACGCCGGCGCTGCTGTAGGCGCTGGATCCGCGTCTCCAGGTGCGACTGATCATCCTTGGCGATGTGGTACTCGGCGTTCTCCTTGAGATCTCCGAGCTCGCGGGCGGCGAGGATACGCGCCGCCATCGCCCGCCGGGCGGGGCCTTCGAGCTCGGCCAGCTCGGCCTCGAGGGCGACGAGCCCTTCGGGGGTGATCGCCTTGGCGTCGGAGTCGGAGGCGCTCATGCCTCTACGGTAGTCGATCTTCGGCTACACGTTCACGGCCACGTACTTGGTCTCGAGGTACTCCTCGATCCCCTCGTAGCCGCCCTCGCGGCCGAAGCCCGAGTGCTTGACCCCGCCGAAGGGGGCGGCGGCGTTGGAGACGATGCCCTGGTTGAGGCCGACCATGCCCGTCTCGAGCGCCTCGGTGACGCGCAGGGAACGCTTGAGGTCACTGGTGAACAGGTAGGAGACGAGTCCGAACTCGGTGTCGTTGGCCGCGGCGATCGCCTCCTCCTCGGTGCTGAATGACTTGACGGGGGCGACGGGTCCGAAGATCTCCTCCTTGAGCAGCCTGGCACCGTCGGGGACGCCGGCGAGGACGGTGGGGGCGTAGAAGTAGCCGGGGCCGTCGATGGCGTGGCCGCCGACGAGCGCGCGCGCCCCGCGCCCGACGGCGTCGTCGACGAGCTCGGCGACCTTGTCGCGCTGCTCGGCGTTGATGAGCGGCCCCACCTGGACGCCGTCCTCGGTGCCGCGCCCGACCTTCATCTCGCCCAGGCGCTGGGCGAGCTCCTCGGCGAAGCGCTCGGCGATCGACTCGTGGACGTGGAAGCGGTTGGCGGCGGTGCACGCCTCGCCGATGTTGCGCATCTTGGCGATCACCGCGCCGTCGACCGCGGCGTCGAAGTCGGCGTCCTCGAAGACGATAAAGGGGGCGTTGCCGCCGAGCTCCATCGACAGGCGCAGGAGGTTCTCCGAGGCCTGGCCCATGAGCGTGCGCCCAACCTCGGTCGAGCCCGTGAACGAGAGCTTGCGCAGGCGGGGGTCGGAGATCAGGGGCGAGGTCGTCTTGCTCGAGGACGAGGCGGTGATGAGGTTGAGGACGCCGCCGGGCAACCCGGCCTCCTCGAGGATGCTCGCGAGCGCGAGCATCGACAGCGGCGTGAGCTGCGCGGGCTTGACGACCATCGTGCATCCCGCCGCCACCGCGGGGCCGATCTTGCGCGTCCCCATGGCCATGGGGAAGTTCCACGGGGTGATGAGGAGGCAGGGCCCGACCGGCTGCTTCATCGTCATGAGCCTGCCCTGGCCGTTGGGCGCCGAGGAGAAGCGGCCGTCGATCCGCACCGCCTGCTCGGCGAACCAGCGCAGGAAGTCGGCCGCGTAGGTGACCTCGGCCTTGGACTCGCTGATCGGCTTGCCCATCTCGAGGGTCATGAGGAGGGCGAGATCGTCCGAGCGGGCGATGATCCCCTCGTAGGCACGGCGGAGGATCTCGCCGCGCTCGCGCGGCGCCATCGCCGCGAAGTCGGGACCGGCCTGGACGGCGGCGTCGAGCGCGGCCTTAGCGTCCTCGACAGAAGCGTCGGCGACCTCGCACAGCGTCTCGCCCGTGGCCGGGTCGGCCACTGACAGGGTTCCCTGTGAGCCGTCGCGCCACCGGCCGCCTATGTAGAGCTGCCTGGGGACGCTGTCGATTACCTGCTGCTCGTGGGTGGTGGTGGTAGTGCTCATGTCTTTGCTCTTAGTCCTTGTTGAGGGGGCGCCAACGCGGTTAGGGTGGCCTCGAACATGAAGGCCCTATCAAAGGTACTTCCCGCCGTGGTGGCGCTTCTCACCCTGGCGGCGTGCGGCTCGGGGGCGGGGGCGGGGGCGGGGACGGGGGCGGGGGCGGTCGTGGGGACGGAACCCATCGGGACCACGACGGTGGGGACGTTCATCCCGGCATATGCGGTGCCGCCGGGGACGAAGACGGCGACCGTGACGACCGTCGGACGTCTCCAGCCCCCACCGGCGAAGTACAGGGTTCACCTCACCGTCTTCCGCTCGGCGAACGGCGACATCGGCTGCGCGATCCGCGGCGGGGTCGCGCGCTGCGACATCGCGGAGCGCTCGTGGAAGCCGCCGGCGAGGCCAGCGAGCTGCCCGCTTGCCGTCCCCTTCGGTCACGGACTCGAGATCGGGCGCTCCGGGACGGCCCACTTCGTGTGCGCCGGGGATTCGGTTCTAAATCCCGGCGCCGCGCGACTGCCCGCGGAGAAGACGTCGCTGGAGGGTCCCTTCATGTGTGGAGGCTTCATGGAGGAGATCGTCTGCCAGCGCCTGCCTCAGGGAACCGGATTCTTGATCTCGCGTAAGCGCTACCAGATCTTCTGACTCTGACGGCGAAGTGCCCGCGACCCGGATGATCGGGCCGCGGGCACTCGAGCGCCTCGCGTCTTAGGCGGCGGTGGGGACGGCGCCCGGTTCGAGCGCCACTCCGATCACTTCGTCGATCGTCATCGCGACGTGGAAGTTCATCGCCTCGCGCACCTCCTCGGGGACCTCGTCGAGGTCGCCGCGGTTGCGCTCGGGGAGAATGACGTCGGTCAGCCCGGCGGCATGGGCCGCCAGCACCTTCTGCTTCAGGCCGCCGATCGGCAGCACCCGACCCTGGAGGGTGACCTCACCGGTCATCCCGACGGTGTGCTTCACCGGCCGCGCGGAGAGGAGCGAGGTCAGCGCCGTCACCATCGTCACGCCGGCGCTCGGCCCGTCCTTGGGGATCGCTCCCGCCGGGACGTGGACGTGGAACGTCTGGTCCTCGAACGCCGAGGGCTCGATGCCGAGCTCGGACGCGTGCCCGCGGACGTAGGACAGGGCGATCTGGGCCGACTCCTTCATCACGTCGCCGAGCTGGCCGGTCAACGTGAGTCCGGGCTTGCCCGGCATCGCCGTGGCCTCGACGAAGAGCACATCGCCACCCGCTCCGGTCACCGCCAAGCCGGTTGCCACTCCGGGGACCGCGGTACGGATCGCGGACTCCTGGAAGAAGCGCTGCCGGCCGAGCGCATCGCGGACCTGATCGAGATCGATCGTCACCGGCGCCGTCGCGGCACCCGAGGCGATCTTCGTCGCGGTCTTGCGCAGCAGCGTTCCGAGGTCGCGCTCGAGCTGGCGAACGCCCGCCTCACGCGTGTACTCGGTCGTCACCGTGCGCAGGAGCTCGTCGGAGATCTCGACTTCCTCGGGCCGCAGCCCGTTGCGCTCGATCTGACGCGGCCACAGGTATCCGCGCGCGATCGCCGCCTTCTCGGAGGTGGTGTATCCGTCGAAGCGGATGACCTCCATGCGGTCGAGCAGCGGGCCCGGGATCGTGTCAGCGACGTTCGCCGTGGCGATGAACATCACGCCACTGAGGTCGAGCTCGATGTCCAGGTAGTGATCGCGGAAGCTGTGGTTCTGCGCGGGGTCGAGGACCTCGAGCAGCGCCGAGCTCGGATCGCCACGCCAGTCGGCGCCGACCTTGTCGACCTCGTCGAGCATGATCACCGGGTTCATGGTGTCCGCGTCGCGG
>DASZKU010000305.1:0-2480 GCA_035552815.1 Solirubrobacteraceae bacterium
GCCGGGCGACGGCGCGACCGATGCCTCCGAGGCCGACGATGCCGAGCGTCGCCCCCGACACGTCCTCGCCGAGGAAGCCGTCGCGCTCCGAGGCCCAGACCCCGCGGCGGAGCAGGGCGTCGCCCTCGACGAGGCGCCGGCGGGTTGCGAGCACGAGCGCGAAGGTGAGGTCGGCGGTGGCGTTGTCGAGGACGCCGGGGGTGTTGGTGACCGGGATGCCGCGTGCGGCGCACGCGGCGACGTTGACGCCGTCGTAGCCGACGCCGTAGTTGGCCACCAGGCGCAGCGCCGGGAGGAGGTCGAGGGTGCGTTCGTCGACGACCTCGTGGACGACGGCGAGCGCCTCGACGTCGTCGCGCCGCTCCAGGACGCCGTCAGGGAGGGGCGCTGTCAGGAGCTCGACGTCGGTGAGCTCGGCCCAGGCGGGGCCGGGGAAGCGCTCGGTGGCCAGGACCTTCACGGCAGCAGCCGTTTAGATCACGCCGTAGGTACGGAACGCCTCCCACACGGGCATGCCCTCGGCGAGCTTGTCGCGGACGAGGTCCTCGCCCGAGACCTTCTCCTCGGCCCGGGTGATCGCCTCCTCGGCCACCTCGGAGGGGATCACCACCACGCCGTCGAAGTCGGCGAGTACGAGATCATCGGGCTTGACGGTGACCGCCCCGCACTCGACGGGGACGCCGGTCCGGTCGACGTCGATGCGCCCGAGCGAGTCGTAGGCGGAGATGCCCGAGGCGAAGGTGGGGAACTGCATCTCGATGAGCTGCAGGGTGTCGCGCGTGTAGGCGTCGGCGACGATCCCCACCGCCCCGCGGAAGCGCGAGGCGGTGGCGAGGAGCTCGCCCCAGTAGGAGCCGTCGACGGTGGATACCACCATCACGTCGCCGGGCTTGAGCGCGTCGACGGACTGGAGCTCACCCTTGTAGTAGTCATCGGCGTTGGCGGGCGGAGTGTCGACCTCGATGCAGTGCACCGTCATCGCGAAGCCCGCCAGGCGCGCCTGGGGGAAGAGGGGGCGGATGCGCGGATCCATCACCTGGCGCCGGTACCCCATCCGGTCGAGGCAATCTGAGAGAACGGCCGGATACAGAGCTCCGAGCCGTTTCAAGAGGCCGGTATCGCGGGCTGCGGCAGGCTGTGTAGTCACTGTCCCTCCTCCCGGACTTTATCGTTCAAGTGGGCAGAGTACCGCACGGGAAGGGGGCTGGGCTCAGCAGTTAGGGCACGAGGGCGGGGGCGGGGTAGCGCACGAGGGCGGGGGCGGGCTAGCGCACGAGGCCGCGACCTTCGACGCGCCACCAGTCACCGACGAGGTTGTCGCTTACCGCGGCCACCCAGTCGTGCAGGTTGAGGGTGGCGCAAGCGTGGTTGGGGACGATCTCCACCGGGGTGCCGATCGGCGCCTCGCCGGCGGTCACCTCGAGGATCCCGTGCTCCTCGGAGAGCGAGGTGAGGTTCCACTCGGCGTGTCCGCGCACGGCGCCGAAGCCCTCGGCGGTGCCCGCGCGGTCCGAGCTCAGGGTCTTCGATCCCGCGTCGATCACCGCCCGGGTGGGGGTGGGGCGGCTCACCACCGTGGCGAGGACTGTGAGCGCGCAGCCATCGAGCGTCCCCCAGCCGAGCGCCACCTGGTCGCGGTCGGAGAAGACGTAGGTGCCGGGGCGGATCTCGGTGACGGCGCCGAGCTCGGCGACGTAGGCGGTGCCCGGCGTGCTTCCGACGCTGATCTCCGACGTGTCGAAGCCGCTCTCGCGGAGCGCGGTCGCGACCTCGAGGAGCGCTCCGGCGTCGGCCAGCGCTCCCTCGCGCACCCGCTCGGGGCCGCCGGCGTAGGTCTGCCCGGCGAAGCTCATGACCCCGACGAGCTCGACCCCGCGCAGCCTCTCGAGGCGTGCGGCGAGGGCGAGGGCCTCCTCGGCGCTCTGCACCCCGCATCGGCCAAAGCCGGTGTCGACCTCGATGCGCACGGGGATCGACAGCCCGCGCCGAGCCGCCACCGAGGCGATCCCCGCGCATACCTCGTAGGAGTCCGCGCTCACGCGCACGGCTGCCTGCTCGGCGAGGTGGCACAGGCGCTCCCACTTGCGCTGACCCCACAGCGGGTAGGCGATGAAGACGTCCCCGACGCCGTGGCCGACGAGCATCTCGGCCTCGCCGAGCTTGGCCACGGTGAGGCCGCCCGCGCCGGCGGCGAGCTGGCGGTTGGCCACCTCGAAGAGCTTGTGGGTCTTGGCGTGGGGGCGCAGGCGGACGCCGGCGCCGGCGATGAGCTCGGCCATGCGCCGGATGTTCCCGTCCAGCCTGTCGACGTCGACGAGCAGGCACGGCGTGTCGAGTTCAGCCGCCGCGACACCGAGATCGTGCCGCGCGATCGGTGATTGCAGCATGCCTTGTTGAACGATATACATGCCGCGACGAGGAGCGCACCACGACGAAGCGAGGCGGCCGATGAGGAACGACGTAATCCCCATAGAGGTGGC
>DASZKU010000306.1:0-3544 GCA_035552815.1 Solirubrobacteraceae bacterium
CGAAGTTGTTTCTCGGGCGTTCCCGAATAGCTACCGTGTTGGCAATGGCTCGGCCCGTGGAGAAGCTCGATCGGGGGATCGTGCTCATCGCCTCGGTCGTCGTCGTCGGAGCGATCATGTCGATCCTCGACACGACGATCGTCAACGTCGCCCTGGCGACCCTGAGCCGCGAGCTCCACAGCCCGCTGAGCACGATCCAGTGGGTCTCGACCGGCTACCTCGTCGCCCTCGCGGTGGTGATCCCCATGACCGGGTGGGCGTCAGAGCGCTTCGGGGCCAAGCGCCTGTGGATGACCGTCGTCTTCCTCTTCGTCGCCGGCTCGGCCCTGTCCGGCCTCGCGTGGTCGGCCGAGTCGCTGATCGCCTTCCGGGTCATCCAGGGCCTCGGGGGCGGCATGATCATGCCCGCGGGGATGACCATCCTCGCCCAGGCCGCCGGTCCCCAGCGGATCGGGCGGGTGATGAGCGTGGTCGGCGCTCCCATGCTCCTCGGCCCCATCCTCGGTCCCGTGCTCGGCGGCCTCATCCTCCAGGGTCTGAGCTGGCGCTGGATCTTCTTCGTCAACCTCCCCATCGGCGCCCTCGCCCTCGTGCTCGCCGCCCGCCTCCTCCCCGCCTCCGAGCCCCAGCCCTGCGAGCGGCTCGACCTCAAGGGGCTGGCGCTCCTGTCCCCCGGCCTGGCGGGAATCGTCTTCGGGCTCTCCGAGACGGCGACGCGGGGCGGGATCGCCTACGTCGGCGCCTGGTTCCCGATCGTCGCCGGCCTCGCGCTCGTGGCCGCCTTCGTCGTCCACGCCCTGCGCACCGAGCGGCCGCTGCTCGACCTCCACCTCTTCCGCGCTCCCGGGTTCTCGGCCTCGGCCGCGTGCGTGTTCCTCATCGGCGGCTCGCTCTTCGGGGCCATGCTCGTGCTCCCCCTCTACCTCCAGATCGAGCGCGGGCAATCGACGCTCGCCACCGGCCTGCTCATGGCCCCCCAGGGGATCGGCGCGGCGCTGGTGATGCCGATCAGCGGTCGGCTCACCGACCGGATCGGCGGCGGCCCCGTCGTCCTCTTCGGAATGGTCGTCATGACCATCGGGTCGGTCGGCCTCACCTTCCTGGGCGCGGGCACCTCGTTCGTCCTCACCTCGGCGATCCTCGTCGTACGGGGGATCGGACTCGGCTGCGCGATGATGCCGTCGATGGCCGCGGCCTACAGCACGATCTCCCGTGCTGCGGTGCCCCGCGCCACCACCGCGCTCAACGTGCTCCAGCGCGTCGGCGGGTCGATCGGGACAGCGCTCCTCGCCGTCGTGCTCCAGGATCAGCTCAAGACCGCTGTTCCCGGCGGCGCCGCGCTGGCCTCGGGCGCGGTGGGACCGGTGCCGGCGAGCGTCCGGGCCCGGATCGCCACGCCCCTGACCCACGCCTTCTCGCACACCTTCACGTGGGCCGTCGTGCTCACCGCGCTCGGCCTGCCGGCGGCGATCGTGCTCGCGGTCAAGGCTCGGGCGGGTGCTTCGGTTGGGGGCGGGGCGGGCCCGGGCGGCGGGGCGGGCCCGGGGGGCGGGGCGGGCCCGGGGGGCGCGGGGGCTCCGGGTGGGGGGGTCGCTGCGCCTGAGGTGGTCGGCGCCGGCGGAGGCTCCTGAGGGCGCCTCAGCGTCTCGAGCGCGCCACGGCGCGTTCGAGCCCTTCGTTGGCGATGAGCTGCTGGGAGGCGACGATCAGCGGCCTGACCGCGGCGACCCCGAGCCGCGCCAGGCGATCGCCGGCGGCCACGCGGGTCTCGCTCACCAGGGCGGTGCGGTCGCCGGCCGGCTCGACCCAGTTGGCGAAGAGGACCTTCACCGTCCCCCGCGCCGACCAGTGGCGGAACTCGTCGGGGTGCGACAGGCTCGGGTAGTCGCGCCGCACCGTCCAGATCCTCCCCACGATCCCCGCCAGGAGCGCGTGGTCATCCTCGTAGAGGACGGTGAACGGCGGCTCGCGGAAGAGCTCGTCATAGGCGAGATCGCCGGGGAGGCCGGGAATGCGCAGACGCAGGAGCCTCCCGAGCCGCCGCGTCTCAGACGTCCGCACCGCCCGCGCCGCCGCCCACAGCGCCTCCGGTTCGGCATCCGTCTCGCGCACGTACCGGATCCGCACGGTGGGCCGGTCGAGCCAGTGATCGAGGTCGGGTACATGTCGATCCATGGAGCATTTCAACGTACCGACGGGCGATCGCGATCACCCGAGGGCCGGCAGGTGGGGGCCGTACGCGGGGGGCGTGTCACTTTTGTCGGGATTATTGCTACGTTCGCAGCACGGCTCGGGCCCGGCGGCCATCATCCACCCGTGCCCTCGGTCCTCCGCCACGCCCTGCCCGCCCTCGCGCCCCTGGCGCCAGCGGTCGCGGCGCGCCTGCACCTGCCGCGCACCATCCCGACCGCCGCCGGCGCCGTCGCCCTCACCTTCGACGACGGGCCCCACCCCGAGGGCACCCCGGCGATCCTGGCGATCCTGGCGGCGGCCGGACTCGAGGCGACGTTCTTCCTCGTCGGCGAGCAGGTGGAGCGCCGGCCGGCGCTCGCGGGGGAGATCGCGGCGGCCGGGCACGCGATCGGGCTCCACGGATACCGGCACCGCTGCCAGCTGCGGCTGACGGCGGACGAGATCGCCGAGGACTACCGGCGGGGCGCGGCGGCGATCGAGGACGCGACCGCGTGCGCGCCCGAGCTCCACCGCCCCCCGTACGGGATCTACAGCGGCGCCGGGCTCAAAGCGGCGCGCGCCGCCCAGCTGCGCCCCCTGCTGTGGTCGAAGTGGGGCCGGGACTGGCGCAAGTTCACCACGCCCGCGCGGATCGTCGCGCGGGCGACGGAAACCATCGCCGGCGGCGACGTGATCCTCCTGCACGATGCGGATTTCTACAGTTCCCGGGGGTCTCACCGGCGGACGGCGAAGGCGCTGCCGCTCCTCATCGCAGAGCTGAAACGGCGAGAACTCGGTACCGTCCTACCCGTCTGAGAGCCTTGACTTGTGCGCTTGGGCTCTGAGACGATCCTTGCGCGCGGGGCTGGGTGCCGGCCGATCGGTCGCCGTCGACCGAACCAGGTAGCCCAGTAGAGCGCAGGGCCGCCCAAAGAACATGACCATCGCTTCCGATACCGGCGCCCCCGACTACGCGCGCCCGAACGTCCCCGACTACTCGCGCTTCGCGATCGGGTTCGACGACCGGGATCGTGCCCGGGTCCATGAGCTCATCGACGGGGTGTTCGACTCCAACCGCTGGTCGGAGGGCGAGCTCACGCAGCGCTTCGAGGCGGCGTGGGAGCAGTGGAACCAGGTCCCCGCGGTGGCGTGCTCGAGCTGGGCGGGCGGCGCGGTGGCGGCGCTCGAGTTTGCCGGCGTGCGGGGGGGAACCGTCCTCTGCCCGTCGAACACCTTCATGGCCACCCCGCTGGCCGCCGTTCACGCGGGCGCGCGCGTGGAGTTCGTCGACTGCAATCGCGAGGACCTGTGCATGTCCTTCAGTGACTTCGAGGCCAAGGTCGAGCAGCACCGCCCGCGCGCGGCCATGCTC
>DASZKU010000307.1:0-8454 GCA_035552815.1 Solirubrobacteraceae bacterium
CTACCGCTCACGACTTTGGCTACACACCACCGGCATAAAGAAGGCCCGACCCCCAGAAACACTGGGGATCGGGCCTCAAACCCTCAAAAACTTCCCGCTAACACGGGCGCGGCGGACCATGGTTTGACCCCGCTGACGCACTCGCCTACGCTGCCTGACCGATGCAAGCGCACACGGATCCGCGCGCCGCGGGCCTGACGCGACCTCGGTGACGGCCTCACCCGGAGGATCGGGGACGGAGCTCTCCCCGCGCCACGGTGCGGACAGCCACGCAACAGCGCGGGCCGAGACCACCATGCCCGAACCCGTCGCCGCGTGGGCCATCCCCGACGCCCACCGCGCCTACAAGTACCTGGCCGGCCGCTCCGTCGACTCCGTCGGCCTCGAGCAGCGGGCGGCCATGCTCGGGACCCGCTCGGTCAAGACGGTGGCCAAGGACCACGCCCTGCGCACCGCCATCGGCGTGCTCGACCTCACCACCCTCGAGGGCTCCGACACCGCGGGCAAGGTGAGGAGGGTGAGCGTCCGCGCCGTGCGCCCCGACCCGGCCGACCCGTCGATCCCCAGCGTCGCGGCCGTCTGCGTGTATCCCAACCTGGTCGCGGAGGTGGCCGCGGCGCTGCGCGGGACCTCGGTCAAGGTCGCCTCGGTGGCCACCGGCTTCCCCGCCGGCCAGGTCCCCCTCGCGGTCAAGCTGCGCGAGGTCGAGTACGCGGTGGCGGCGGGAGCCGACGAGATCGACATGGTGCTCGACCGCGGCGCCCTGCTCGCCGGCCGCTACCCGGCGGTCGTCGAGGAGGTCCGGCGAGTCAAGGCCGCCTGCGACGGACGCCACCTCAAGGTCATCCTCGAGACCGGTGAGCTCGGCGGCTACGAGATGATCCGCCGCGCCTCGCTGCTCGCCATCGCCGGCGGCGCCGACTTCATCAAGACCTCGACGGGCAAGCTGCCGCGCGCGGCCACCCCTCCGGTCGTCCTGTGCATGCTCGAGGCGGTGCGCGACGTCTATCAGGAGACCGGGCGCATGATCGGCGTCAAGGCGGCGGGCGGCGTTCGCCTCTCCAAGCAGGCGATTACCCTGCTTGTCCTCGTGCACGAGACCCTGGGACCAGCGTGGCTGACGCCCGACCTGTTCCGGATCGGCGCGTCATCGCTGCTCAACGACCTGCTCATGCAGGTCCATCGCCGGGATTCGGGCGTCTACCAGAGCCCGGATGGATTCCCCATTGACTGATTCGAGGAGCCAGGTGGTGGCCACCGGCGGCGCGGCCGGGTGGGAGTACGCGCCCGCGCCCGAGGCTCGCGACGTGGTGAGGATCCGCCCGCGCTACGAGCTGTGGATCGACGGGGCGTGGAGCGCGCCCGAGGCCGGCGACTATTTCCCCACCCTCGACCCCTCCTCAGAGCAGGAGCTGGCGCTCGTCGCCTGCGCCGGGCGCGCCGATATCGACCGCGCCGTGGGCGCGGCCCGCGCCGCCTTCCAGCGCGGGTGGGCGAGCGACCACGGCCGCCGGGCGAGCTACCTGTTCCGGATCGCCCGGATCCTCCAGACGCGAGCGCGCGAGTTCGCCGTGCTCGAGTCGATCGACGCAGGCAAGCCGATCCGCGAGTCGCGCGACGTCGACGTCCCCCTGGCTGCCGCGCACTTCTTCTACTACGCGGGGTGGGCGGACAAGCTCGAGTACGCGTTCCCCTACGGGGCGCCGGCGCCCCACGGCGTGGCCGCCCAGATCATCCCGTGGAACTTCCCGCTCCTCATGCTCGCGTGGAAGATCGCCCCCGCGCTCGCCGCCGGTAACACCGTCGTCCTCAAGCCGGCGGAGACCACCCCGCTCACCGCCCTGCTCTTCTGCGAGGTGGCGCGCGAGGCCGGGCTCCCGAACGGCGTCGTCAACATCCTCACCGGCGGGGGCGACACCGGCGCCGAGCTCGTCCGCCATCCGGACATCGACAAGGTGGCGTTCACGGGCTCGACCGAAGTGGGCCGCGACATTGCCCGCGCGGTGGCGGGAACGGGCACCCACCTCACGCTCGAGCTCGGCGGCAAGGCCGCCAACATCGTCTTCGACGACGCCGCCCTCGATCAGGCCGTCGAGGGGATCATCAACGGCATCTACTTCAACCAGGGCCACGTGTGCTGCGCCGGCTCGCGGCTGCTCGTCCAGGAATCGATCGAGGAGCGCCTGATCGCCAAGCTCACCGAGCGCATGCGCCGCCTGCGCGTCGGCGATCCCCTCGACAAGAACACCGACGTCGGCGCCATCAACTCCCGCGCCCAGCTCGAGCGCATCACCGACTACGTGCGCTACGGGATCGAGGACGGGGCCGAGATCTTCCAGCCCGAGTGCGCGCTCCCCGCCCACGGCTACTTCCACGCCCCGACGATGTTCACCGGCGTCTCGCCATCGGACCGCATCGCCCGTGAGGAGATCTTCGGTCCCGTCCTCGCCGTCCTCAGCTTCCGGACCGCCGAGGAGGCGATCGCCATGGCCAACAACACCCGCTACGGCCTCTCCGCCGGGGTATGGACGGAGAAGGGGTCGCGGGCCCTCGCCGTCGCCCAGGCCCTCCGCGCCGGCGTCATCTGGATCAACACCTTCAACAAGTTCGATCCCTCCTCGCCCTTCGGCGGCTACCGCGAATCCGGCTTCGGCCGCGAGGGCGGCCGCCAGGGGCTCGAGCCCTACCTCCAGCTGACGTGAACCGCTTGGGCGTCGTCAAGACCAACAAGCTCTTCATCGGCGGGAGCTTCGTGCGCTCGGAATCGGGGCGGACGTTCGCCGTCGCCGGCGACCACTATCCGCTCGCCTCGCGCAAGGACGTGCGCGACGCGGTCCGCGCCGCCCGCCCGGGCTACGCGCGCTGGAGCGCCATGACCGCCTACAACCGCGGCCAGGTCCTCTACCGGCTCGCCGAGATGCTCGAGACCCGGCGCGACGAGCTCCGAGCAGCGTGCGGCGGCGCCGCGGAGGTCGACCGCAGCATCGATCGCGTCGTGTGGTACGCGGGATGGCCAGACAAGCTCACCCAAGTCCTGGGGACGAGCAACTCGGTGGCCGGTCCCTATCTGAATTACACGACGGCCGAGCCCATGGGCGTGGTCGGGATAGTGGCGCCGGCCAATCCCCCCCTCGAGGGTCTCCTGTCCCGTCTCGCTCCCGTGCTCGCCGCCGGCAACTCGGCCGTGGTCCTCGCCGGGGAGGCGTCGGCGCCCGCGGCCATGGTCCTCGCCGAGGCGCTCGCGACCTCGGACCTCCCGCCCGGGGCGGCGAACCTCCTCACCGGGCCGGTGGGGGAGACCGCCAAGGTCCTCGCCGCCCACCTCGACATCGACGCCCTCGACCTCGCCACCGCGGCCGACCCGGACGAGCTGGCGGAGCTCGAACGCCTCGCCGCCGGCGGAATTACGCGCGTCGTCCGCCAGGACGCCACCGAGCAGAGCCTCGCCACCCTCGCCGCCTTCGTCGAGCTCAAGACCGTCTGGCATCCGCGCGCCATCTAAGAGGTGGGACCACCACGGGCGGGCGGCGGCGGCGCGCGGGAGAAATTGGTGGGACCACGGGCGATTTGTTTGGTAGCATGCCCGGCGCGTGAGCTCGAACCAGCCAGCGACCGACGACGGTTACGAGTGGAACCTCACGCGGGGGGCGACCGGGAATCTCTTCTACCTGATCACCCCGGCGGCAAGAGCCCCGAGCCGGCTCGCCGAGGTCGGCACCGAGACGACGGTGTGCAAGTTCGTGACCCCGCGCCACGCCCCCGCCCGCTTTGCCCAGTACCTGGTCGAGCTCGAGCCCGGAGGCGGGACGCAGTGGCCCGCGGGCGGCGACTTCGAGCACTTCGTCTTCGTCCTCGAGGGAACCGTGAAGACGCTGGTCGACGGGCTTGCCCGGACGATGACGCCGGGAACCTTCGTCTACCTGCCCGACACGCAGGCGCTGGTCCTCGACAACGATTCCGACGCGCTGTGCCGGGTCATGTGGTTCAAGCGCCGTTACGAGCCCCTCCCCGGGTTCGGCCGCCCGCCCGCCGTCTTCGACGACTCCGCCAAGTTCACCGAGGAAGAGCACCCCTACGGTCTGTGGCGCCGCGAACTGCTGCCCGCCAAGGACCCGCGCCGCGACTTCACCATCAGCATCATGCGCTTCGAGCCGGGCGGCGAGCTCGGCGTCGTCGAGATGCACGAGGAGGAGCACGGGCTCTACATGACCGCCGGCGGGGGGATCTACCTGCTCGACAGCGCCGAGCTCCCGGTCGAGCACGAGGACTTCATCTACATGGCCCCGTTCTGTCCCCAGGGCTTCCTCGCGGGACCCGAAGGCGCCGAGTACCTGCTCTACAAGGACGTCATGCGCGACGGCTTCTAGCCTCGTCCCTGAGCGTCGGGGTGGGGGCGCCGAGGGACTGGTTGGTGGTCCAATCACCGTGTGGGTACCGGCACTGGTCCGACCACAACCTCTTTGCCCGATGATCGTCAACACCCCGCCGTACCCTGACGCGATGCAACGCGGGGCCGGACCGCCGCTCGCTCCGCCTGGGGTGATCGTGATCGGCAATCTCACGCTTGATGACGTGGTGCTTCCCGACGGCACCACGCACATGGGCGTCATCGGCGGGGCCTCGCTCTACGCCGCGCTCGGGGCACGGCTGTGGCGAGCCGATATCGGCCTGGTGGCGCGGCGCGGTGAGGATTTTCCGCCCCAGCACCTCGATCGGCTCCGTGCGCTCGGGCTGGCGCTCGACGGAGTCAACGACATCCCGGGTCCGACGCTGCGCAACTGGATCGTCTACGAGTCCGACGGCCGGCGCCACGGGATCTTCAGGACCCCTCCCGAGCGCCCGCTCGAGGTCGCCGCCCGGCCCCAGGACATTCCTGCCGGGTGGCTTGCCGCCGAGCGCCCGCCGCACGTGCACGTGGCCGCCATGCGCACCGACGCGGCCGAGGCGCTCGTCGACCGGCTCCGGCGCGACGCCCCGAGCTGCGTGATCACGCTCGACACGCACGGCGAGTACGTCGCCGACTACCGCGAGCGGCTCCTGGCCCTGGCGGCCAAGGTCGACGCCTTCATGCCCAGCCGCGAGGAGCTCGCCGTCCTCGTCGGCTACGACGACCCGGCACGTGCGGTGATCGAGCTCGCGACGCTCCCGACCCCGGTGATCATCGTCAAGCTCGGACCCGACGGGTGCCTGGTGCGCGACGCGCGCTCGGGCCTCGTCCACCGCGTCGGTGTCTCCAAGGTGGCGGCCGTCGATGCCACGGGGGCCGGCGACGCCTTCTGCGGGGGCTTCCTCGCCGGCCTCGCCGAGGGTCTCGAGCCCGTCGAGGCCGCCCGGCGCGGCGCCGTGTCGGCGGCGTTCGCGGTCACCGATTTCGGGTCCCTGGCCCTCGCTTCGGTGACCGCGGCGATGGCGCGCGAGCGCCTCGAGCTCGCCCCTCCGCCCGTTGATCTGCAGCCCGCGTCCGCTCGCCCCGAGGCCAAGCAGGAGAGTCCTGACCGGCGGGCCATCGAGCTCATGCGCGCGGAGATCGACACCGTGCCCAGCGTGATCGAGAACTCGGCCGGCGCCCTGGCCGCCCGGCTCGACGAGCTCGCCGATTCGCTCGAGGCCGACGGCATCGACCATCTCTTCCTCTCCGGATGCGGCGACTCCTGGTTCGCCGGCATGGGCGCGTGCCTGGCCTTCGGCCGTTACGCCGGGGTGCCGACCGAGGCCGTCCACGCCCTCGAGCTCGCGCGCTACCGGGTGCGCTACCTGCCCCCGCGCAGCGCCGTCGTCTGCGTGTCCTACTCGGGCGAGGCGGGGCGGACGATCGAGGCGGCCGCGCAAGCGCGCGAGCACGGCCACCGGGTGATCGCCCTGACCGGCAATCCCGACGGGCGCCTGGCCCGTGAGGTCGACACCCATCTCCTCATCGACGCTCCCACCCTCGGCGGGACGCCGGGCACGAGCACGTACACGGCCTCGCAGAGCGCCCTGATGCTCCTGGCCGCGAGCTGGGGCACATGGCGCGGGCGCTCGCCCGACGTCGCCGGCGCCCTCACCGCCGCCGCGGCCGTCGCGCGCGAGACGATCACCGGGGCCCTCGAGCCCGCTCGCGCCTTCGCCGAGAAGCTTCCCGCCCATCCGTGGATCACCTTCCTCGGGGCCGGGCCCAACGAGGCCACCGCTCGCTTCGGGGCGGCCAAGATGATGGAGGGCCCCCAGGTCCTCGGGGTCTCGACCAACACCGAGGAGTTCGCCCACGAGGAGTACTTCGTGACCACCAAGCGCTCGCCCGTCGTCCTCATCGCCCCCTCGGGCAGCTCGAGCGACCGGGCCCACGAGATCCTCTCAGAGCTCGTCTATATCGGCGCCGAGGTGGCGTGGGTGAGCGACGAGCAGCCACCGTACGCCGAGGTGACCTGGCTCCCCCTCGCGGCCGGGACGCCGGAGGAGCTCTCGCCCCTCGTCGCCGCCCTGCCCCTGAGCCTGGTCGCCTTCTTCCTCGCCGAAGCGACCGGCAAGCGCAGCTATAACTTCCCCAGCGCCGATGCCGAGCGCGAGCACTACGAAACGATTCACCGGGACACGCGCGGCACCCCGGCCTGAGCGCGCCGGTCGCGCCGACCTCAGGCCGCCGAGAATTCGCCGGTGAGCTCGAGGTGGTCGTACATGAGCCGCCACGCCAGGTCGGTCTCGCGCGCCACGATCGCGTCGAGGATCAACCGGTGGGCGGCGAGCGAGCGCTCGGGCTGCCCGGGCCGCGAGAGCGAGGCTCGCGCGATGCGCTCGGAGCCGTCGGAGATGGCGCCCAGGAGCTTTGACAGCACCTCGTTCTGCGCCGCGCACAGCACCGCGGCGTGGAAGGTGCGGTCGCCGCGCAGGCCGGGCTTGCCGTCGGCGATCTCCTGCTCCATGAGCCGCAGCGAGGAGACCATGGCGGCGAGGTCGTCGTCGGTCCTGCGCATGGCGGCGCTCTCGGCCGCGAGCGCCTCGAGGGCATTGCGGACCTCGCCGAGGGCGGGGAGGTTGGGGTGGGCGGCGCCGAGCTCGGCGGCGATCGGGGGGACGACGTCGTCGGCCGAGCGCAGAAGGTAGATACCGTCGCCATGGCGCACGTCGATCAGCCCCTCGACCCGGAGCGCCGTGAGCGCCTGGCGCAGGGAGGTGCGGCTCACCGCGAGCTGCTGGGCGAGCTCGCGCTCGGTGGGCAGGCGGTCACCGGGTTCGAGCTTGGACTGACGCACGAACTCGCGGAGCTTGGCCTGCACGGTCGCGTAGACAGGCTCGCGTCGCTGCTCTCCGGCCGCCGGCATCGCCGCCGATCGTACTTCACATCTCCCGGGGTTCCGGCCCTCGCCGGGGGCCCACCGTCGCGCCATTGGTCAAGCCAATTCTGGCCACCGGGCCCATGACTGGCAGGACCAGCGTTCGCTAGATTGCCGGTCGCGCGATGCGGATCCTCGTCATCAATCCCAACGCGACCTCGGCCATGACCGACGACATGGTGCGCTCGGCGCGCGCCGTCGAGCCCGACGCCGAGATCTTCGGGGCGACAGCCGGCCATGGCCTGCCCTCGCTCGAGGGCTACCGCGACGACGTGGTGGCGGCCGGCGCCGTCGTCGATCTCATCTCCGCCCACGAGGGCAGCTTCGACGCGGCCATCGTCGGCTGCTTCGGCGATCCCGGCCTCTTCGCCGCGCGCGAGCTCACCGAGGCGCCCGTCGTCGGCCTCGCCGAGTCGAGCTTCCTCACCGCGCTGCCCCTCGGCCACCGCTTCTCCGTCCTCACCACCCTCGAGCGCGGGGCACCGCCGATCCTCGACGTCATCCGCCTGCACGGAGTCGAAGGCCGGTGCGCGTCGGTGCGCTCCACGGGCCTCACGGTGCTCGAGGCGCACGGGGATGCCGACGCCGCCGCGGCGGCGCTCGAGCGCGAGGGCCGCCTCGCGATCGAGCTCGACCGCGCCGAGGTCCTGTGCCTCGGCTGCGGCGGGATGGTCGGCCTCCGCGAGCGGCTCGAGGACAACCTCGGCGTCCCCGTCATCGAAGCGATATCGGCGGCGACGGCGTTGGCCGGCGCCCTCGTCCGCAACGGTCTGCGGACGTCCAAGGTCCGGGCCTTCAAGTGGCCCGAGCCCACCGTGGTGAGCTGACCGGCGGGGGCCGGGGAGGCCGCGGGGCGTCGGCTCGTCGGCCGGGGGGCGCGTGGGGCGTCGGTCGCGGGGGCGTCGGTCGCGGGGCGCGGGGCGCGGAACGCGGTGGCGGGCGGCCGCGGGTCGCGGGGCGGGCGCGGGGGCGGCGAAATGCGGGGCGCGGGCGCGGGGCGGCGAAACGCGGTGGCGGGCGGCCGCCGTCGCCTCCGTGACGTCCGCGCGACTTTTCCCGGGCCGGGCCCAGGCCGGTGCGCTATGCGGACGCATTACGTCCGCATAGAGCACACCCTCCCGCCCCGCGCCCCCGCGCCCCCGCG
>DASZKU010000308.1:0-13341 GCA_035552815.1 Solirubrobacteraceae bacterium
ACGGGCGACGGGCCGACGGGCCGACGGGCCGACGGGGAGGGTGTGCTCTATGCGGACGATATGCGTCCGGAAAGAACACCGCCCCCCCGGCAGACCCGGAAAACGCCACGGTCGACACCGGGGTGACACCTCGGTGCCGCACCAACACAAAGCTCGCGCCGCCCGAGGGACCAGAAGCGAACTCCTGACGCGATCAAAGAGCACCAGTCCCACCTGCACCCCGCAAACCACGATGATCGCGCGGCGGTGCCGGCGCGGGTGCCACCACCACGCGCCCCCACGACCCTCAGCCGCCACGCTCGCACCGATTCGTTGATAATCGCGCCCGTGGGCGAGAGAGCGACCATTCTCCGTGACGGTGCCTCCGACCTCGAGCGAGCCGCCGCCGACCTGGCGCAGCGGTTGCCCGCGCCCCTCGCACCCTTCGCGCGCCTCGCCTACAACTATCGCTGGTCATGGGCCCCCGGCGGCCCCGAGCTCTTCCGCGCCGTCGACGCGGCCCGCTTCGAGGCGGTGGCCGAGAACCCCGTCCGCCTCCTCCAGGAGGCATCGGCCACCACCCTCGAGCGCGTCGCCGGGGACACGTCGCTGATCGAGCGGGCCACTCGGCTCGAGGCGCAGGTGACGGCCGACCTCGAGCGGCCCGCCGCCCCGGGTCCCGCCGATGCCGAGCGCCCGATCGCCTTCTTCTGCGCCGAGTACGGCGTCCACGTGTCGCTGCCCATCTACGCCGGCGGCCTCGGCGCGCTCGCCGGCGACCTCGTCAAGCAGGCCTCCGACAGCGCCGCCCCCTTCGTCGCCGTCGGCCTCATGTACCGCCAGGGGTACTTCCGCCAGCGCATCGACGCCTCGGGCTGGCAGCACGAGTACTGGATCGACACCGACCCCGAGCGCCTTCCCGCCGCCCTCGTCACCGACGGGGAGGGACGCAACGTCAAGGTCATCGTCCCCTTCGACGAGCGCGAGATCGTCGCCCACATCTGGCGCGTCGACGTCGGCCGCGTCCCCCTCCTGCTCCTCGACACCGACAACGAGGAGAACGAGCCCGTCGACCGCTGGGTGACCGCCCGTCTCTACGTCTCCGACCCCGGTCTGCGCCTCGCCCAGTACGTCCTCCTCGGGGTGGGCGGGGTCAGGGCCCTGCGCGCGGTGGGCATCGAGCCCGGCCTGCTCCACCTCAACGAGGGCCATGCCGCCCTCGCCCCCCTCGAGCTCGCGCGCCCCGACGTGCAGTCCGGGGTCCCGCTCGCCCAGGCCCTCGAGGCGGCCCGCGCCCGCACCGTGTTCACCACCCACACCCCCGTGCCCGCGGGCAACGACTACTACCCGCGCGAGCAGGCGATGGCCGCCGTGCAGGGCCTGGCCCAGGAGCTGGGGATCTCCCCCGAGGACGTCGTCGCCTTCGGGGCCAATCATCCGCAGGAGGGCGCACACGAGTTCGGGGTCACGCAGGCGGCGCTCCACCTGAGCGGGGCCGCGGGCGGCGTCAGCCGCCGCCACGGCGAGGTCGCCCGCGAGATGTGGAACGACCTCTGGCGCGAGCGGACGCCCGAGGAGGTTCCCATCGGGCACGTGACCAACGGCGTCCACGTCCCCACCTGGATCGGGGCGCCGATGCGCGAGCTCCTCGACCGCCACCTCGGCGAGGACTGGTGCCGGCGCGCCGATGACCGGGCGACGTGGGAGGGGATCGACGCCATCCCCGACGCCGAGCTGTGGGCCACGCGCGAGCGCCAGCGCACCGATCTCGTCGCCTTCGTGCGCGCCCGCAGCGTCGCCGACCGGCTCGCCCGCGGCGATCTCCCCGAGTACATCGAGGCGGCCGCGCGCTCCTTCGATCCGCGCGTGCTCACGATCGGCTTCGCGCGCCGCGTCGCCACCTACAAGCGGCTCGATCTCCTCATCCGCGACCCCGAGTGGACTCTCGCCCTCCTCGGGGGCGACGAGCCCGTCCAGGTCGTGCTCGCCGGCAAGGCCCATCCCCGCGACGACGAGGCCAAGACCGTGCTCAAAAGCCTCTTCGGCCTCAAGCACGCCCGCATCATCGGCGAGCGCGTGGTCTTCCTCGACGACTACGACCTGCGCTCTGCGGCGTGGCTCGTGCGCGGCTGCGACGTGTGGCTCAACCTCCCCCGTCCCCCGCTCGAGGCGAGCGGGACGAGCGGAATGAAGTCCGCCTTCAACAGCGGCCTTCAGGTCAGCGTCCTCGACGGCTGGTGGGCCGAGGCCTACGACGGGTCCAACGGATGGGCGATCGGCGGTGAGACGCGCGACGACCCGGCCCGGCAGGACGAGGAGGACGCCGACACCCTCCATCGCGTGCTCGGCGACGAGGTCCTCCCCGCCTTCTACGAGCGCGACGAGAACGATCTCCCCCAGGCCTGGATCACTCGCATGCGCGCCTCGCTGCGGACCCTGGGCCCGCGCTTCAACGCGAGCCGTATGCTCTCTGAGTACCTGAACGGGCCCTATCGGCTGGGCGGCTAGCGCCCCAGGGCGCCCAGCCACCGTTTACAACCGGTCCAATCCGGTCACTTCCTACAGGGGTGAAGGCCCAGGTCCTGCCGTGATCGAACCACGCGAGATAACCCTCCACGGACACCGAGTGAGCTACCGAATCGGCGGCGAGGGCCCCGTGCTCGTGCTCGTGCACGGCATCGCGGGCTCCTCGGAGACCTGGCGGGACGTCCTCCCCGGGCTCGCCGAGCACTTCACCGTGCTCGCGCCCGATCTCCTCGGGCACGGTCAGTCCGCCAAGCCGCGTGGGGACTACTCGCTCGGCGCCTACGCGAGCGGGATCCGAGACCTGATGACCGCCCTGGGCTACGAGGGAGCGACGTTCATCGGCCACTCGCTCGGCGGCGGTGTGGCCATGCAGCTCGCCTATCAGTTCCCCGAGCGCTGCGAGCGCATCGTGCTCGTCTCGAGCGGCGGCCTCGGACGCGAGGTCCATCTCTCCCTGCGCGCCGCCGCGCTCCCGGGATCGGAGTACGTGCTCCCCGTCCTCGTGGCGCCGGCGGTGTTGCGCACGGGCGGGGCGATCGGGTCGTTCTTCGGTCGCTTCGGGCTCCGTCCCGGACCCGACCTCGCCGAGTTCGCCCGCGGCTACGGCTCACTCGGCGACGTCGAGACCAGACAGGCGTTCATCCACACCCTGCGGGCGGTGATCGAGCCGGGAGGGCAGCGGGTGAGCGCCCGCGACCGCCTCTACCTGGCCGCCGAGGTCCCCACGCTCATCATCTGGGGCGGCCATGACCGCATCATTCCCGCCGAGCACGGCCGCCGCGCCCACGGCGAGGTGCCCGGTAGCTACTACCTCGAGATTCCCGACGCCGGTCATTTCCCCCAGCTCGACCGCCCGCGCGAGCTCGTCCAGGCCATCGTCACCTTCGTGCAGTCCACCGAGGCCGCCCGGCCCCGGCCCGATCGCCTGCGCCAGCGCCTGCTCGACGGACCCGACCGCCACCCGGCCGCTCAGGCCGCCGGCGGCGCCGCGGCGTGAGACGAGGTCACGGCCTCACAGCGGGATCCAGCTCGTCTCCACCCACTCCGGCGCCGCCGGGTCTCCGGTGGCCACGCGCAGACGGACGGGACTCGTCGCCGGCAGCTTGGTCCGGAAGCGCCCGAGGCCATCGGCTTCGGTGGCCACCGAAGCCGCCAGATCGGGCGTCTGAACCTCGATCTTCGCGCGCGCAGGGGGCGAGAGCTGTCCGAGCAGCATGCGATCGGCGCCCTCGCCGTGGATCTCGAGGTCGATGCTCAGCGACCCGGCGCTGAAGCTCACCGAGCGCAGCGTCGCTCCCCCCCGCGCGACGGCGAGGGCGTCCTCCTCGAGCGAGGAGTCGCTGAGGAGCTCGGCCAGGTCGGCGTCGAGGCGCCGCCAGCCGAGCGCGGCCCTGCCCGCCTCTCTCACCAGCGGCGGGACCGGGTCATCGTGAGCGAACAGGTCTCTGAACTCGTCGATGAGCGGGTCGTGGTCGGGTTCGTCGGATGCGTTCATCTTGGTCAGGCGCCTCCTGCGCCTCAGGCGATTCCCGCGAGCTCCGGGCTCGCGCGAAGCTTGTCAAGGCACCTTGCCCGGGTGGGCCCGATCGCCCCGATGGGCATGCCCAGCGCCGCCCCGATCTCCTCGTAGCTCGGCGGCTCGGGCAGCGAGAGCATGCGCAGGAGCGCCTGACAGCGCTCGCTGATCCGCCCGAAGGCCACGCGCAGCGCCTCGTTGCGCTCCCTCACGATGAGGGGATCCTCGCGCGCCTCCTCCGCAGGCGCCTCGAACACGCTGTCGTCCTCGACCTGGAGCTCGCGACCGCGCAGGCGCAGGTGGCGCAGGCACTCGCGCCGCGCGGTGGTCGCCAGCCAGCCTCCCAGCCGCTCGGGATCGTTGATGCGGTCGAGGTTCTCGACGAGGCGAAGCCACGTCGTCTGGGTGACGTCGGCGGCGTCGGCGGGCGAGAGCCGGTGTGCTCGCGCCGTCGCCCACACCAGCCCCTCGAAGCGGTCGACGATGGCGCCCCAGGCCGAATCGTCCCCGTCGCTCGCGGCCTCGATGAGCTTCTCGAGCGTCATAGGTGCAGGCGCGGGAGTGTCACACCCGGGATTCCGGACAGCGCGTCGTCAGTCACCTCGGTGACGTCCACTCCCCCGGTCCCGCTCACGAGCGTCTCCCATGCCTCGGTGGGAAGGAGATCCTCCTCGCCGCTCGCCACCAGGCACGCGATCGCCGCCGACACCTTGGGGGCGGCGAACGAGGTTCCGTCCCACCTCGCCCAGCCATCGAAGTCATGGGCTGCGGTCAGGGGCTCGCCTTCGACCGGACCGTCCCAGTACACGAACGTCGAGTAGACGTCCTCCCCGCGCGTGCAGCAGTCGCACCACTCGCCCCAGTTGGAGAACCACGCTCGCTCATGCCCGTGGCGATCGGTCGAGGCGACGCCGATCACGTCGGGCAGCGCCGCGGGCCAGTACGGGCGGTTGGACTCCTCGTTGCCTGCCGGCGCGACCACCGCCACCCCTGCTCGCGGAGCATCGGGACCGGTGAGCACCTGCATGGCCACGGCGAAGGGGAGCGAGGGATAGTCGTCGAGCGTCGGGAAGGCGAAGCCGCACTGGACCACGTCGGTGTCGGCGTGCTCGAGCATCGCGTGGGCGATCGCCGCCTCGGTCTCGAACAGTCCTGCCTGCTCGGCTGGGTTCAGCCCGGTGATGTCGACCTCCTGGTTGCGCAGGCCGACGACCGTGAGCTCCGCGCGCGGACACAGGTGCGCGATGAGCCCGGCGATGAAGGTGCCGTGCCCGGCGATCCCGTCGAGCCGGCCATCGCCGTCGGTGTCGACACCGTCGGGAGCGTCGGGGAGCCACGTGGCCGGATTGGTCAGCGTGTCGAGGCGCTCACCGTCCACCAGGGTCACGCGCTCATCGAGCGTGACATGGGGCGGATCGATGTAGATGTAGCCGCTGTCGAGCACGGTCACCCGGGCGGTGTCGCACGGCTCGCGCGGCTCCACGAACTTCTCCTCAGGCGCCGGGGCGGGGCGCGGCGGGCCGGCCGGGCAGCCGCCCATCCGGGGGGCGAGAATCGCCACGTGGTTTGGCGTTACCGCCGGTACGAGCAACGAATCGCCCTTATGCGTCTCCATCGGCGCATCCTCCGCGAGCCGGCGTAGCCTCCTGGCCACATCGATCGAATCGGCCGCCTTGTCGTTGAGGCGCCAGATCTCGATCTCGCCGGCGGGGCCGTTCTCATCCGCCTGATACACGCGTATCCCCTGCTGCGCAGCGGAACGCTCGCTTTCCCGGGCGCGGGGAGCCTTGGGGATGCTCGCCAGCGTCCCGTGCCTGGTAGCGATCTCCGAGAGCTCCCGGTCCAGCTCGGAGGTCGCCTTGCGCACGGACGTGCGCACGAGCAGCTCGGCCTTGACCGCGATCACGATGCTGTCGTCGTCGACCTCGAAGGTGAGCCTGGGATCGCTGAGAACCCGCTGGGCGATCGGGTTCTGCGGGCCACGCTCCGGGGAGAAATCTTGGTTGGGGCTCACTGCCGGTCCTTTCAGACGCCTGTGATCGTCGGGATCGTATGGAGATTTAGAGGCGACCGCGAGAACCCTGATACATCTCGACGATGGTTTTCCACGATGACGATGAGGATTCCCTGGCCCTGGCTGAGGGCGCCTTCGCGATGGTGGAAGCCAATGCCGGCGCCGCCGCGCGAGTCGCCGAGCGCGCCCTGCGCCTCGCCCGCGCGCAGCGGAATCCCGACGCCGAGGTAGCCGCCCTGCACGCGCTGAGCTTCGCCCGGCACGAACTCGGCGATCCCCGGGCGATGAGCACGATCCGCGCCGCGATCCGCATCGGTGAGCGGCATGGCCTCGTCCGGCGCACCGCGCTGGCGCGTCGCCGGCTCGCCGTCGACCTCGCGGGCCGCGGCGCGACCGGTCCCGCCCTTCGCGAACTCGACGCCGCGCGCGCATCGCTGGACGCCCGCGAGCAGGCGCGCTCGGAGGTCTTCAGGATCGGCATTCTCTGGTTTGCGGGAAAGACCGCGGGATCCATGACCGAGACAGATCGGGCGCTCGCGACCCTGCGCCGGCACGGAGATGCCTTCTGGGAGGCGCAGTTGCTCCGCAACCGAGGCGGGTTCCTGGCCGAGCGCGGCGACGCCAGCGCCGCCGAGCGCGACCTCCTCGGCGCGCGCAAGATATTCGCCGGGCTCGGCGCCACCGCCGCCGCCTTCGCCGCCGAGGTCCAACTCGTCCGCATCGCGCTCACCCGGGGTGACCTCCCCGAGTGCCTGGCGCGACTCGACGCCATCGACACCGCCAACCAATCCCCGCTCGACGTCGCCGAGCTCGAGCTCCTCCGGGCGCAGGCGCTCGCCGCCGCGCGCCTGTGGAGCGAGGCGCTGCTGGCGCTCGAGGCGGCTCAGCGGATCTGGCATCGGATCGCCCGAGACGATCACGTGGGACGCCTCGAAGCGATCCGGGTCTCGCTCTTCGCGGGCGACGCGCCGGGGGCTCGGATCCTCGCGCTCCAAGCGCAGCGATCGTTCGCCGCCCAGCGCCGTCCCCTCCATGCCGCTCGCGCCGCCGGCCTCGCGCTCGCGGCCGCCATCGCCGCCGGTGAGGTACGCCCGTCGGGGCTGCGCTCCGGTCGCCGCGCCGCCGAGACCCTCGCCGCCAGTGGCTGGAGGGAGGATGCGCTGCGCATCCGGCTCGCCGTCGCGCGCGGCGCGATCGAGCTCGCGTCGGTCCGCGTCGCCCGCCGTGAGCTGCGCGCGTGCTCGGAGCTCCTGCGGCGGGGACCGGTGGCCGACCGCATCGAGGCCCAGCATGTCGAGGCGCTGATCCGCGCGGCCGAAGGGGACCGGTCCGGAGCTCGTCGGGCGGCGCGCAAGGGGTTGCGCCTGCTCGAGGACCACCGGGCGACGCTCGGCGCCTCCGATCTCCGCGCGAGCGCTTCGACGATCGGAGCCGAGCTCGCCCGGCTCGGGGTGGGCATCGCCGCGATGGACGTCAGCGCGGCCCCGCTCTTCGATTGGGCCGAGGCGCTGCGGGGGAGCGCCCTCCGTCTCGCCCCGGTGACCCCACCCAAGTCCCCAGAATTACGCGCGCGGATGACCGAGCTGCGCCAGGTCACCGCCGAGATCGCCGGGGCGGTGGGCAGCCGGCGGCCCACCCGAGCGCTCCTCGCTCGCCAAGCCCGGCTCGAGACCGACGTCCGCCGCCTCTCCCGGCACTCGTCCGGAGACGGGCACGCCCCGCGGGTGACTCCCACGCGCCAGGAGCTCGCCGCCGCGCTGGGTGACCGAGCGCTCGTCGAATACGTGGAGCTCGACGGCTCTTTGACCGCGCTCACCCTGACCCACGGCCGCCTCGTCCGCCACGACCTCGGACCCGCGACGATCGTGCCCGAACAGCTCGAATGGCTGCGCTTCGGCCTCTCGCGCCTGGCCTACCTGAAGCAGGGCGCGCCCCAGCGCGTCTCGATGCTCGCCGGGGCGCGCGCCTCCGCCCTGGAGCTCGACCGCCTGCTCCTCGCGCCGCTGGCGAGCGAGATCGAAGACCGTGAGCTCGTCATCGTCCCCACCGGGTCGCTCCACGATCTCCCGTGGACGATGCTCCCCTCCCTCCGGGGTCGCCCGCTCTCGGTCTCGCCCTCGGCGGCGACGTGGTGGGCGCTCGAGGATCGGCGCCGCCGGGAGCGGCGGCGGCGGCGGCCGCGCGTGCTCCTGGTGGGCGGGCCGCGCCTGCGTCACGCGACCGCGGAGATCAATGCCATCAGCGAGCTCTACCCCGATCCCGACGCCCTCACCGGGCGTGCCGCGACCGCCGCGGCCGTCCTCCGCGCCCTCGACGGGGTCACCGTCGCCCATCTCGCCTGCCACGGCCGCTTTCGCGCCGACAGCCCGCTCTTCTCCTCCCTCGAGCTCGCCGACGGGCCGCTCAACGCCTACGAGCTCCAGCACCTGCGCCGCGCTCCCGAGCTCATCGTGCTCTCGGCCTGCGACCTTGCCGCCTCGGACGCGCACCCGGGCGACGAGCTCCTCGGCTTCGCCGCCGCGCTGCTCGACATGGGCACCCGCACGATCATCGCCAGCGTCGTGCCCGTGCCCGACGCGCCCGCCAAGCGGCTCATGCTCGCCGTGCACCGCCACCTGATCTCGGGAGCGCGGCCGGCCGTGGCGCTGTCCGGCGCTCTGGGCGCGCTCGCGCCCGGCGCCTCGGCGCTGAGCGGCTTCGTCTGCCTCGGCGCCGGCTGAAATCGCCCGCCGGGCAGAGCCTGAGCTCCGCCCGGCGGACTAGTGGCCCCCGCCAACGTTCGCGCCCCCACTCACGTTGGTCCCGTCGGTGGATAGAGCGCGAACCAGGGGCGGTGATACATCGATCTTTGACATTTCGCTCGGCCGCGCGAACCGCCCTGCGTGCGGGCTTCTACGGACGCGGCTCCGTACCCACTTCCCTCGCATGAGCTCCCGAATCCTCCGATTGAGGGATAGGATGATCTCTGGAACGCTCTCTCGGCGGCTACGCGACGTGGGGCTCGTGCTCTTTCCGGTCATCGTCGTCGCGGCGACGGTGCTCGCCACCTCGTCGATCGAGAAAGCGGCGGAGCAGCGAGGATTCGAGCGGATCCAGCACTCGCAGCAGGTGCTCGCCGTGTGGCTCGATCGCAGCAACGCCCTGCGCGTGTTCCTCCAGACCGGCGACACCGCCGCGCTCGGCACCTTCGACCGCCTCGGCGCGCCCTTCGCCGCCGCGCTGGCGCGCGAGCGAGCCGACGCTCGCGGCGTCGCCGCCGCGCAGCCGGTCCTCGGGCGCGAGCTCGGCAGCGCTCAGCGCTGGCACACGCTCGCCCTGTCCGCGGCGGCGACGATCCGCCGGCGGGGCGTGCGCCCGCTCGCGATCGCCGTGACCAAGCCGCGCAGCGACGCGTCCGCTGAATTCCAGGCCGCCAACCAGCGCTACACCGCCGTCATGGAAGCCCGCCGCCGGAGCGACATCGGGACGGCGTCGGAGCTCGGGATCGCCATCGTCGTCGTAGCCGTCCTCATCCTCGCCCTCGCCGCCCTCGCCGTGACCCGGGCGAGCCGGGGCCGCGAGAAGCGGCTCATGGAGGAGCGCATGCTCGCCGTCAGCGCACAGCGGGTGGCCTTGGACGACGCCCAGCGGATCGCCCGCGTCGGCTCTTGGTCGTGGGACACCGAGTCAGACCGGGCCACGTGGACGGGGGAGATGTACGCGATCTTCGGCCGCGACCCGGCCCGCGGCCCGGCCACCTGGGACGAGCTCTTGGCCCACGTCCACCCCGACGACCGGGACCGGCTGGCGGCGGGGTACGCGGATTTCTTCGGCGGTGGCCCGTCCTTCGAGCTCGACTGCCACATCGTCCTCGAGAGTGGCGAGACGCGGACCGTGCACGGGATCGGGCGCCGGGAGCCCGATCGCCCAGGCGTGTACGTCGGGACCGTGCAGGACGTGACCGAGCTGCGCATGGCCGAGCGCCGGCTCCGCCGCGAGCGCGACTACGGCGCGGCCATCACCAGCTCCATGCACGAGGGCTTCATGCTCACCCGCGACGGAACGATCCTCGAGGTCAACCAGGCGTTGTGCGCGATGACCGGCTTCGCGCGCACCGAGCTCGTCGGGGCCCGGGCCCCTTACGCCTTCTGGGCCCCGGAGGCCGCCGAGGAGATCCTCCGCCGGCGCGCCCTCATCGGCGAGCACGGCCACGATTTCGAGGCGACCTACATGCGCAAGGACGGCACGCGCTTCGACGCCGCGATCACCTCGGTGGCCGCCCGCACCGCCGATGGAGAGCTGCTCGGGTACGTGAGCACGGTGCGCGACGTGAGCGAGCGCAACCGTCACCTCGCCGAGCTCGAGCGCCTGGCCACCCACGACCCCCTGTCAGGGCTGGCCAACTACCGCGTGTTCCACGACCGGCTGCGAAGCGAGGTCGCCCGCGCCAGCCGCAATCGCCAGCCGCTGAGCGTGGCCGTCATCGACCTCGACCACTTCAAGGAGATCAACGATCACCACGGGCACCTGGCCGGCGACAGCGTCCTGCGCGAGCTCGGCGAGCGCCTGCGCGGCCTCACGCGTGAGGGCGAGCTCGTCGCCCGCGTCGGCGGCGAGGAGTTCGCGTGGATCCTCAACGTCGAGGGCCCGGAGGCCCTGGCCGCCGCCGAGCGCCTGCGGCGCACGGTCATCGCCAAGCCGTTCTCCCAGGTCGGTGCCGTGACGATGTCTGTCGGCGTCTGCGGCCTCATCGGCACCGACGACGCCGACGAGCTCTACGAGGGCGCCGACCGCGCTCTGTACACGGCCAAGCGCGAGGGACGCAACCGGACCTGCCTCTCGCTTCCCGCACCCGCTCGCGCAGAGCTCAGCGAGGCGCACCCGCCGGTCGCTCTCAGCATCCGGCCCTGAGCCGGCAGGTCCGCCGCTCTCAGCTTCTCCTCAGACTGCCCCCAGGCTCCTCACAGTGCCGCGCTCCATGCTCGCGGACACACGTAGTCTCGAGAAAGGGCAGCGCCGGTGTCCTCACATGCTCAGGTACTGACGCGGCGGAGCGGAGCTTGGAGCATGCTCGCGCTTGCGGCGGTGGGGCTGCTGCTGTTGGTCGACCCCTTCGGCGATGTCCTCGGCGAGCTCGCCTCCGTCGATCCCGGCTGGGTCATCGTCGCCGTCGTCTTGGAGCTCGCCTCTTGCGCGAGCTATGTCATCGCCTTTCGCTGGCTCCTCGAGCCCCTCTCGAGCCGGTCGGTGGGGACGGTGGGGTGGCTCGGGCTCGGGGCCGCCGCGCTGCTCCCGGGCGGGAACGTCGCCGGTCTGGCGGTGAGCTGCTGGGTACTGCATCGCGACGGCGCGCCCAGGCGCCGGCTCCTCACCCGCTCGAGCGTCCTCCTCCTCCTCGTCAACGCCGTCTGCGTAGCGGGCACCGGGGTCGCCGGAGCCCTCCTCCTCACCGGCCTGGCGGCGGGACCGCACGACCTGCTCCGCGCCGGGCTGCCGATTCTCGTCTCGGCGGCGAGCGTGGCCCTCGTCGCCGCCATCCCCCGTGCCATGCGCCGCTGGGGAGCACGCACTCCCGCATGGATCGCCTCGCTCACCGACTCCGTGGCCCAGACCGGGGACCTGCTCCGCCAGCCGGGCCGCGGACTCCTGAGCGCCGCCGGCTATCCGCTCCTCGACATGGCCGCGCTGTGGGCCGTCTGTGCCGCCACCGGCCACGCGCCGAGCTTCGCCGTCCTCATCGTCGCCTACAACATCGGCTACCTCGCGAGCATCCTCCCCGTCCCTGCGGGCATCGGGGTGCTCGACGGCGGCCTTGCCGGTGCCCTGATCATCTACGGGACCTCGCCCTCGGCAGCGGTCGCCGCCGTCCTCGTCTACCACGCCCTCGCGGTGTCGATCCCCGCCCTCGGCGGGCTGGCGGCATCCATGCAGCTCCGGCGCTCATGACCGGCCCGAGCTGGGCCGGCGCTCACCGGCGCTCGGGCAAGCGCCTGACGCCGCTGTTCTGGCGCGTCCTCATCACCAACACAGTGGTGCTCTTCCTCGCCCCGCTCGCCGTCGGCTACGTGGCCGAGACGCGGGGCAATTTCGCGGCCGGGGCGGCGCTCGTCGTCGCCGCCCACCTGCTCGTCCTCTGGGTGCTCAACTTCTACTTCCTGCGCGGCGCCTTCACCCCCCTGCGCAAGCTGCAGGAGTTCGCCGACCGCGTGGACCTGCTGCATCCAGGCCGGCGCCTCGAGCTCAAGTCGCGTACCGCCGAGGTCGTCGTCCTCACCGACGCCATCAACCGGATGCTCGCGCGCCTCGAGCACGAGCAGCGCTCGTCCACCCGGCGGGCCGTCGCCGCGCAGGAGTCCGAGCGCAAGCGGATCGCCCAGGAGCTCCACGACGAGGTCGGGCAGACCCTCACCGCCGTCCTTCTCGAGCTCGACCAGGCGGCGCGACGGGCTCCTGACGAACTGCGCGAGCGCCTGCGGGAAACGATGTCGCGAGCGCGCGCCAGCCTCGAGGACGTCCGCCGCATCGCCGTCGAGCTCCGGCCCGAGGCGCTCGACGAGCTCGGCCTCCCGGGGGCGCTGATCACCCTGTGCGACCGCTTCGGCGAGTGCGCGGGCATCCGCATCGAGCGCGACGTCGCCCGCGACCTGCCCGGGCTCACCGAGGAGAAGGAGCTCGTGATCTACCGCATCGGGCAGGAGGCGCTGACGAACGTCGCGCGCCACTCGGGAAGCGAGGAGGCCCACGTCAGCCTCCGCTCCGGCGAGGACGGCGTGTGGCTCGAAGTCGCCGACGAGGGTCACGGCCTCACCGGCGCCGCGCCCGGGACCGGCGTCATCGGGATGCGGGAGCGCGCGAACCTGGTGGGGGCATCGCTGTCGATCGCCGACGGCCCCGAGCGGGGGACGATCGTCCGCCTGGTCGTGCCCGCCCCCGCCGAGGCCGACGGTGCCTAGCCCCCTGAAGATCCGCATCCTCCTGGCCGATGATCACGCGATGGTGCGCCGCGGCCTGCGCATGGTGCTCGAGAGCGAGCCCGACCTCGAGGTCGTCGACGAGGTCGGCGACGGCGCCCAGGCCGTCGAGCGAGCCATGCAACCGGACGTCGACCTCGCCATCCTCGACGTGACCATGCCGAGGATGACGGGCCTGGCGGCGACCCGCGAGCAGATCCGCCGCCGGCCTGAGTTGCGCGTGCTCATCCTCTCGATGCACGAGAACGAGCAGTTCCTCTACGAGGCGCTCAAGGCCGGCGCCTCCGGGTACGTGTTGAAATCGGCGGCCGACCGCGATCTCGTCGAGGCGTGCCGCGCCGCCATCCGCGGCGAGC
>DASZKU010000309.1:0-7664 GCA_035552815.1 Solirubrobacteraceae bacterium
TCTCAGAGCCCGAGGAGAAGATCCTCGCCGAGAAGGCGATCTCGAGCCAGGCGGCGTGGGGGCGCCTGTTCGGCGAGCTCACCTCGACGCTCACCGTTCCCCTCGACGACGAAGAGGTCAAGCTCGAGGTCGCCCTCAGCCGCCTGCAGTCGCCCGAGCGCGAGGTGCGCCGAGTCACCGCCGAGGCCATCTCGGGCGCGCTCGAGCCGGGCATCCGCACCCGCTCCTTCATCTATAACACCCTCGTTCACGACAAGGCCGTCGAGGACCGCCTGCGCCACTATCCCCATTGGCTGGCGAGCCGCAACCTCTCCAACGAGGCGTCCGACGAGTCGGTGATGGCGCTGATCCAGGCGGTGCGCGGCCGCTACGACATCCCCCAGCGCTGGTACGCGCTCAAGGCCCGCCTCCTCGGGCTCCCGCGCCTGGCCGACTACGACCGCTCGGCGCCGGTGATCGACGAGGAGCTCGCCTACGGATTCGGGGAGGCTCGGGAGCTCGTGCTCGACACCTATAACGCCTTCTCACCCGTGGCCGGCGAGGTCACCCGGCGCTTCTTCGACGAGCGCTGGATCGACGCTCCCATCCGCCCCAGCAAGCGCGGCGGCGCCTTCTGCGCCTACACCGTCCCCAGCGTCCACCCCTACGTGATGCTCAACTACACCGCGCGCCGGCGCGACGTGCTCGTCATGGCCCACGAGCTCGGCCACGGGCTCCATGCCGCCCTCGCCCGGCCCCAGCGCGTCTTTCACCAGTCGACGCCGCTGACCCTGGCCGAGACCGCCTCGGTGTTCGGGGAGACGCTGGTGTTCGGACGCCTGCTCGACGCCGCCTCCACACCGCAGGCGCGCCTCAGCCTGCTCGCCGAGAGCCTCGAGGGCGCCATCGCCACCGTGTTCCGCCAGATGGCCATGAACCGCTTCGAGCACCTCGTCCACACCCACCGGCGCTCGGATGGCGAGCTCTCGGTCGACCGCATCGACGCATTCTGGACCGAGACCCAGACCGAGCTCCTCGGCGACGCCGTGGAGGTGACCGATGGGTACCGGATGTGGTGGTCCTACGTGCCTCACTTCATCACCACCCCGGGATACGTCTACGCCTATGCCTACGGGCAGCTGCTCGCCCTCTCGGTGTACCAGCGCTACGTGGAGGAGGGCGAGTCCTTCGTCCCCCGCTACCTCGACCTCCTCGCCGCCGGCGGGTCGCGCAGCCCCGAGGAGCTCGGCGCCATCGTCGGCATCGACCTCGCCGATCCCGGGTTCTGGGACTCGGGTCTGGGGCTCGTGGAGGATCAGCTCGTCGCCGCCGAAGCGGCCGCCGCCGAGGTCGTGGGCGACAAGGGTTCGTGACCGTTCACGTCCCGCCCGCCCGTCACCTCCTGCGCGCCAAGGACCTCGCCGACGCGCGGTATTTCGAGCCCCTGGGAGTCGACGATCTCGCGCGCGCCGCGCGGCTCTCGCGCGCCCACTTCAGTCGTGAGTTTCGCCGCGCCTTCGGCGAGCCTCCCCATTCCTACCTGCTGACCCGGCGCCTCGAGCGCGCGGCGGCCCTCCTGCGCACCACCGATCGCTCGGTCGCCGACATCTGCTTCTCGGTCGGGCTTCAGAGCGTCGGCTCCTTCACCACGAGCTTCACCCGCACCTACGGCAAGTCGCCGACGGCTTACCGGGCGACCTTCCCTCCGGCCGCCCAGCACGCCCGCGTCCCCGCCTGCGTGCTCCGCGTCTACGGCCGCCGGCAACGCAGCACATTTCGAGAAGACAGCGGCCCATCCCCCGAGTAGCTTGACCGGCGACAAGTTCGTCTCCCAGGAGGAATCCAAAGTGTTCAAGCTTTCCACCGCCCAGCTGTGGGTCCACGATCAGGACGAGGCGCTCGCCTTCTACACCGAGAAGCTCGGGATGGAGGTCCGCGCCGACGTGACCATGCGCGAGATGGGCGACTTCCGCTGGCTCACCGTCGGCCCCGTCGGCCAGCCCGACATCTCCATCGTCCTCATGGCGATCCCCGGTCGCCCGGTCATGGACGATGACACGGCCGAGCAGGTGCGCTCGCTCATGGCCAAGGGGTTCGCGGGCACGGTCTTCCTCACCACCGACGACTGCCGGGCCGCCTACCAGGACCTCAAGGGGCGCGGGGTCGAGTTCACCGAGGAGCCCGAGGACCGCCCGTACGGCGTCGACGCCGGATTCCGCGATCCGTCGGGCAACAGCTTCCGCCTCACGCAGGTCGGGGATCTCTCCGCGGTGTGAGCCGGCGCAGGTTCTCCGGTAGAACTCTCGCCTAGCCCACAAACGGATTCGGCGAGATAGCTAAAGGTTGGGGGCTGCGGGTCGATAGCAGCGATGTCGGCCTCGGCTCGCGATCAGGGGCAACGGGATGGGCTCGGGCCCGTCGGGTGTGCACGGCGCGAGGGGCGCGACCCAATATCAATGGGAGGAAACCCAATGACCCACCCGCGCCTCAAGGCCGCCCTGTGCACGACCGTGCTCGCAGCCTCGCTCGCGACCCCGACGCTCGACAGCGCCCTCGCCAGCAATTCCGTCCCCGCCCTACCCGACGTCACCGGCGCGCTCACCGCGGCGGGGATCAGCTCGAACAGCGCGTCGGCGATCCTCACCGAGCTCGGCACCCTTCAGGGCGTGGTGCCCGGCGGATCGCTGGGAGTGTTCTCCCTGAGCTCCCTCGACGGCGCTCTCACCACCCTCAACGGGGGCCTCCTCGGCTCCCTGCTCACGCCCGTGCTAACGCTCCTGGACTCGCTCAATCCCGCCGCGCCCTCGAGCCTGACTCAGACCCTGGCCGATCTCGAGCAGATCGGGAGCGCTCCGGGCGCCACGGCCACCGTGGTCGCGGCGGTTCAAGAGCTCACCGCCGCGGTGACGAGCGCCGGCCTCGCTCAGCTCCTCTCCCAGGTCTCCGGCTTGACGAGCGGCCAGAACACCTCGGCGCTCTCGGCGCTGGCCGGGCTCCAGGACCTGCCCCTCGGCGGCACCATCTCCTCCGGCTCGCTCTCCTCGGTGGCGACCGTCCTGACCACGCTGGCCGGGGAGGTCGGCGTACCAACAGGAGCGGCCACTTCGCTCACCGGCGCCGCGACCGCGTTGAGCGGCGCCCAAACGCCCGCTCAGCTCCTCGCCGTGATCTCGGAGATCCAGAGCGCCGCCACCAGCCTCCCCGCCCCGCTGGGCGGCGTGGCCAGCGCCCTCGCCGCTCAGCTCTCGGCGGCGACGTCGATCTTCGGCCAGCTCGCGAGCGTGGGCAGCGGCCTGCCCACCGGGTCGATCACCGGCGGCCTCACCGGACTGAGCGGGCTCCCCGGCCTCACGCCGGGCGCGTCGGTGCCCAGCCTGTCGCTGGCGTCGATCGGAAGCATCCTCGGCGCGCTCGCCTCCGAGCCCGGCGTGCCCGGCCCGGCGGCGAGCACCCTGAGCAGCATCGCCGCCACCCTGAGCGGCGCCGGCGCGATCAGCCCCGCCTCGCTCCTCTCGCTCATCGCCAGCCTCCAGGGGGTCAGCGGCCTCCCCGCTCCCCTGGGCGGCGTGGTTTCCGAGCTCACGAGCGCCCTCGGCGGGTCGGGGTCGATCTTCGGCGGGGTCCCCGGTCTGAGCTCGGGGCAGGTCACGGGCGCCCTGTCCGCGCTCGGCGCCCTTCCCGGGCTCAGCGCCGGCTCATCGGTCCCCAGCGGCCTGCTCGCCCCGGTCGGCAGCATCCTCACCGAGATCGCCGCCCAACCCGGCGTTCCCGCCCCGGCGGCCTCGACCCTCACCACCCTCGCCGGCGTCCTCGCCACCGGCGGCTCGCTCAACCCCGCGCAGCTCCTCGCGGTCCTGGAGACGCTCCAGGGCATCAGCAGCTCGCTGCCCTCGCCGCTGGACAGCGTCGTCGGCGGCGTCGTCGGGCTCCTGTCGGGATCGGGATCGCTCGTCCCCACCGGCGGCACCGGCGGCACCGGCGGCACCGGCGGCTCGGGCTCCGGCTCGGGCTCGGGCTCTGGCACCGGCTCGGGCTCTGGCACCGGCTCGGGCGCGGGCGGGGCCGGGTCCGGCGGCACCGGCTCGGGCTCGGGCGGCACGGGAGCGGGCGGCCTCGGGGGCACGGGAGCCGGCTCGAGCGCTCACTCCGGGCACGCGACGATCTCCCACGTCCAGCGCAAGGGCAAGGTCGTCACCGTCACCCTCCACTGCACGGCCTCGGCCAACCGCACCTGCCGCGCGACGCTGACGGCCACCATGGGCAGCGCCCAGCAGAGCCACGCGACGGTGACCTTCGCGGGCGGCGCGAGCAAGCGCGTCCGCCTTCACCTGCGGGCGACGGCGGTCACCGCGCTGGCGCACCACAGGCGCGGGGCGGCGGTGAAGATCACCGCGCGCACCGGCTCCTACCGGACATCGAAGACCGTTCGGTAGGCCGTGAGCAGCGAGATGCGCGGCGCGGCGCGGCGCTAGAACTGCCGGGTCGCGTCGTGCATGAGCTGAGCGACGGGGACCGGGTGCAGGCCATCCTCCAGTAGCCGCACGTGAAGGGCGGTGAGCATGGGGAGGAGGCTCTGCTCGTTGCGTACGTTGAGCTCGACCACCTCGCCGGCGTGGAGGGGTCCGATCGGCCCGTTGCCGTTGATCTTGACCGCGCCGGCGATGGGACGGCCCCCGGCTCCGTGCGCGAACAGGTACTGGCCGATGCTGAAGCCCCGTGAGGTGTAGAGGAAGTGATGCCCGTAGCCGAGCGCGGCGACCAACCGGTGCAGGTAGCCGCGGGTGCCGAGCCAGCCGACGAGGCCGCTCGAGGGCAGGAGCGGGACCGCCTGTTCCTCGTCGGCGCGCAGGGCGGCGAGCTCGCTCGGCGAGGGGGCTGAGGCGAGCGAGAAGCTGACCTCGTAGCCTTGACGCGAGGCGGCGCTCGCGAGCATGGGAAGCTGGGCTCCCGGCGCGTCGATGAGGACGCCGACCACGTGGGCGTTCGTCTCCACCGTGTTGACGGGCCGCATGCCGCCGAAGGCGTTGGAGAGCAGCGAGTAGGAATCCGTGGTCGTGAACACCCAGCCGCCGATGACGAGCGCGGCGAGCGCCATCGTCGCCGCCTGCACCGTCCGCAGCCGCCACGCCGGCACCGGCTTGACCCGCCGCTCGTCGCCGAAGATGAGCGAGGCGGTCGAGGGGCGCCGGGCGAAGGAGCCGTCGGGCTCGGGATGCTTGTCGAGCGCGCGTGCGATCGCCGGCCCGAGGTCACGGCGCTTGCGTACGACCTCGGCGAGCCCGAAGCGCTCGAGCGCCGCGTTGCTCGCGCGCACGTGGCCGTAGCCGAAGCCGAACGACACCACCGGGCAGCCGCGGATGATCGCCTCGAGCACGGTGAGCCCGGCGCTCGAGTGCACGAGCGCGTCGCAGGCGGCGAGCACATCGCCCATCCGGTCGGTGAAGCCCATGAGCCGGAGCCTCGGCTCGTCCGGGAAGCGCTGGGCGAGCCGGGCGCGGAGCTTGTCGTTGCGCCCGCACAGGGCGAGGACGATGGCGTCGGGAACGGCGAGCGAGGCCTCGACCGCGCTGGCCAGGTCGCCGACGCCCCAGCCGCCGCCCGAGACGGCGATGATCTGGCCCTCGGCGGGCAGTCCCAGGGCGCGCCGGGCCTCGGCGCGTTCGCGCGGAGCCAGGAACGAGGGCAGCGTGGGCGGCTTGGCCCAGCGGACGCTCCCCGCCCCGGCGATCTTCTCGGCCTCGTCGAGCGACTCGGGGTGGGTGATGAAGTGCAGGTCGATGTACGGGTGCGCCCAGAAGCGCAGCCCCGCGAGGTCGGTGATCGACGAGTAGCAGGGGACCTTCAACTTGCCCCGCCTGCGCAGATCGCCCAGTATCGCCGTCACCCCGGGATAGGTCGAGAGGATGACGTCGGGGTTCTCGGCGCGGATCAGGCGCATCAGGCCGCGCCGGCCGAAGGCGGTGAGGAGCCGCTGCGCGAGCCAGCGCGTGGGGGCGAAGTACATGAAGAGCCAGTACTGGATGTCGAAGAGCCACGGCACCCAGCGGAACATGAAGGCCGAGTTCTCGCGCAGCACCTTGGTGAGCAGCGGGCCCATCGCGGGCAGCCCGTTGACGATCGACACGCGCGCGTCGGGGTCCTCGTCGGCGAACTCGCGAGCCACGGCGCGCGCCGGCAGGTCGTGGCCCTCGCCGATGTCGGCCGAGACGATGAGGACCTTGCGCGGCTGGGCCTCGGTGTCGGGCTCGCCGGCGGGGATCACCGCCTTCTCGACCTCGTGCTCGGCCGCGGCCGCCTGCTCGTGGCGCCAGGCCACATAGCGGCGCACCCCTTCGTGGAACGGCGTCGCCGCCGCCCACGAGAGCTCGCGCTCGGCGCGCTCGCTGGAGACGACCTTGCCGCCGAAGTCCCCGGGCCGCGCCGGGGTGTAGACGATCTCGACGTCGCCCATGAGCTCCTTGACGGTCTCGGCGATCTGCTTGATCGTCACCGTCTCGTTGCTCGCCAGGTTGTAGACGCGGTTGGCCGCGAGCTCGTTCAGGCCGAGGGCGACGCCTTCGGCGAGATCCTCGACGTACACGAAGCGGCGCGACTGGCTGCCGTCGCCGGCGAGGGTGAGGGGCTCGCCCTTGAGCGCCTTGTTGACGAAGGCGGGGATGACCGCGGCCTCGCGGGCCCGCGGGCCGTAGGGAATCCCGAAGCGGAGGATCGTGTAGTCGATCCCGTAGAGCTCCTGGTAGGCCTTGCAGTAGAGCTCGCCGGCGAGCTTGGTGCTCGTGTACAGGTGGCTCGGCGGCGGCAGCAGGGTGTCCTCGTTGACGTCGTCCTCGGCGCAGTCGGAGTACACCCAGATGGTGCTGGCGTAGATGATCCGCTTCACGCCCGAGCGCCGCGCGGCCTCGAGCACGGTGACCGTCCCCCGGGCGTTGACGCGCTCGGCGTCCTCGGGCTCGGCATGGACGTCGTTGACGTCGGCCACCGCGGCCAGGTGGGCGACGGCGTCGCAGCCCTGGAGCGCGCGCTCGAGCGCCTCACGGTCGGTGATCGAGCCGAGCACGGTCTCGACGCTGGGGTGGGTGGGACTGACATGCCACGGCGAGGGGCGCAGGTCGTAGATCACCGGATGGTGTCCGCGCAGGCGGAGCTTGTCGACCACATGCGAGCCGATGAAGCCTGAGCCCCCGGTTACTAGGACGCGCATGTCAGTTCCCCGGCCGGTAGTACAAGGGAACGCAGGAATGGTTGCGTGCCACCCAGTCGGAATTGGGCAGATCGACGTCGTGACCCATGATCCGGTGGCACGGCTCGTCGTATACCCGGCCCGTCGACTTCTCTAGCCAGTCGAAGACGATGTACTTGTAGAGGCCCGAGATCATTCCCTCGGGGAGCTCGAGCCGGCTCGCGTGCCCGGGGTCCAGGTGCTCGCGCGCCACCTCGTTCTTCCACGCGACGATCTCCTCGAGCCGTTCGATCTGGACGAGCCCGAGTGCGGCGGTGAACTCGTTCATCCGGAAATTCACGCCGGAGACGTCGTAGTCGGGCTTGCCGTAGTTGCGGAACTTGCGCGCGAAGTCCAGTACCTCGGGCTGCTTTGACACGAGCACGCCGCCCTCGCCGGTCGAGATCGTCTTCGTCGCGTAGAGCGAGTAGACGCCGGCGTCGCCATAGCTGCCCGGCCGGCGGCC
>DASZKU010000310.1:0-9790 GCA_035552815.1 Solirubrobacteraceae bacterium
GAGACCGGGGTGATCTCGATCGCTCCCGAGCACATCGTGCGCAAGGGCCGCCTCCAGCCCGGCCGCCTCTTCCTCCTCGACCTCGAGGAGGGGCGGATCGTCGACGACGCGGAGATCAAGAGCCGGATCGCGGGCCAGAAGCCCTACCGCGAGTGGTACGAGAGCTCGGTCGTCCACATCAAGGACCTCCCCGAGCGCGAGCCGACGAAGCCGCGCAGCGAGCCGCTCCGCTCACGCCAGCTCGCCTTCGGGTACTCCCAGGAGGACCTCAAGCTCGTCATCGCCCCCATGGCCACCAAGGGCGAGGAGCCCGTCGCGAGCATGGGCAACGATGCCGCCCTGGCCGTCCTCTCGGACCGCCAGCCGCCGCTGTTCTCCTACTTCAAGCAGCTCTTCGCCCAGGTCACCAACCCACCCATCGACTCGATTCGCGAGAACATCGTCATGAGCCTGGCGACGGGCATCGGCGCCGAGGTCAACCTGCTCGCCGAGACGCCCGAGCACGCGCACCAGCTCGTCATCGACCAGCCGATCCTCGGCAATCGCGAGCTCGAGAAGCTCCGCCAGGTCTCGCACGAGATCTTCCACGCCGCCACCGTCGACATCACCTGGCCGATCGAGCAGGGCCCCGACGGCATGGAGGCGCGCCTGCAGGCGGTGTGCGACGAGGCCGAGAACTACGTCGCCCACGGAGCCAACATCCTCATCCTCTCCGACCGCAACCTCGGTCCCGAGCGCGTGGCCATCCCCTCGCTCCTCGCCGTGGCGGCGACCCATCACCACCTCGTGCGCCACGGGACGCGGCTGCGCACCGGGCTGGTGATCGAGTCCGGTGAGCCCCGCGACATCCACCACATGGCGACCCTGATCGGCTACGGCGCCGCGGCCATCAACCCGTATCTCATGTTCGAGTCCCTCGACGAGCTCGCCGCCCACTCGCTCCTCCCCGAGGACCTCGACATCGAGGAGGCCGAGAAGCGCATCGTCAAGGCGATCGGCAAGGGCCTGCTCAAGACCCTCTCGAAGATGGGCATCTCGACGATTCAGTCCTACTGCGGCGCGCAGATCTTCGAGGCCGTCGGCCTCGAGCGCGGTCTCATCGACAAGCACTTCACCGGTACCGCCTCCCGGATCGGCGGGATCGGGATGGACGTGCTCTCGACCGAGGCGCTCGAGCGCCACTTCCGCGCCTACCCGCGCGTCGATCGCGAGGTCCTCCCCGTCGGCGGCGTCCTCCAGTGGCGGCGCGACGGCGAGCTCCACATCTGGAACCCCGACACCATCGCCAAGCTCCAGCACTCGGTGCGCGGCCAGAACGGCGATCCCGCGAGGACCTACGAGGACTTCGCGCGGATGGTCAACGAGGACTCGGCCCGGAAGGCGTCGCTGCGCGGGCTGATGAAGCTGCGCACCCTCGAGCGCCCGCTCCCCCTCGAGGAGATCGAGCCCGCGACCGAGGTCGTCAAGCGCTTCACCACCGGCGCCATGAGCCTCGGCGCGCTCTCGCGCGAGGCCCACGAGACGCTTGCGCAGGCGATGAACCGCCTGGGCGGGAAGTCGAACACGGGGGAGGGAGGCGAGGATCCCGAGCGCTTCCTCGACGACCGCATATCGAAGATCAAGCAGGTCGCCTCCGGGCGCTTCGGCGTCCACGTGAACTACCTGGTCAACGCCGAGCAGATCCAGATCAAGATGGCCCAGGGCGCCAAGCCCGGCGAGGGCGGCCAGCTCCCCGCCCACAAGGTCGATGACTACATCGCCAAGATCCGCAGCTCGACCCCCGGCGTGGGGCTCATCTCGCCCCCGCCCCACCACGACATCTACTCGATCGAGGATCTCAAGCAGCTCATCTACGACCTGCGCTGCGCCAACCCCACGGCGTCGGTCTCGGTCAAGCTCGTCGCCGAGGTGGGCGTGGGCACGGTGGCCGCCGGCGTCACCAAGGCCAACGCCGACCACGTCACCATCTCCGGCCACGACGGCGGCACCGGGGCCTCGCCGCAGTCCTCGGTCCAGTACGCGGGGGTGCCGTGGGAGATCGGCCTCGCCGAGACCCAGCAGACCCTGCTTCTCAACGACCTGCGCTCGCGCATCACCGTCGAGGTCGACGGGCAGATGAAGACGGGCCGCGACGTCGTCATCGGCGCCCTCCTCGGCGCCGACGAGTTCGGCTTCTCGACCGCCCCCCTGATCGCCATGGGCTGCATCATGATGCGCGTCTGCCACCTGAACACGTGCCCGGTCGGCGTCGCCACCCAGGACCCCAAGCTCCGCGAGCGCTTCCGCGGCACCCCCGACCACGTCGTCAATTACCTCATGCTCGTCGCCGAGGAGGTGCGCGGGCTCATGGCCGAGCTCGGCATCCGGCGCTTCGCCGACATGATCGGGCGCACCAACCTGCTCGAGATGGATGACGCCATCGACCACTGGAAGGCCCGCGGCGTCGACCTCTCGATGGTCCTCACCATCCCCGAGCTCCCGCCCGGCGCGCCCCGCCGGCGCACCCGCGACCAGATGCCCGTGCTCGACGACGCGCTCGACTGGGAGCTCGTGCGCGCCGCCACCCCGGCCATCGACCGCGGCGAGCCCGTCGCCTTCGGGCCGGTCACCGTGCGCAACGTCAACCGCACCGTGGGCGGCATCCTCTCCGGCGAGATCGCCCGGCGCCACGGCGCCGAGGGCCTGCCCGAGGGGACGATCGAGGTCGCCTTCCACGGCTCCGCCGGCCAGAGCTTCGGCGCCTGGCTCGCTCCCGGCGTCACCTTCTCGCTCAAGGGCGAGACCAACGACTACACGGGCAAGGGTCTCTCCGGCGGCGTCGTGTCGGTGCGCCCGCCCGAGTCGGCCGGCTTCCGGGCCGAGGAGAACGCCATCGTCGGCAACACCGTCCTCTACGGCGCCACCGCCGGCCGCGCCTTCATCCGCGGGCTCGCGGGCGAGCGCTTCGCGGTCCGCAACTCCGGCGCCCACGCCGTCGTCGAGGGCGTCGGCGACCACGGCTGCGAGTACATGACCGGGGGCCGGGTCGCCGTGCTCGGGCCCGCGGGGCGGAACTTCGGCGCCGGGATGAGCGGCGGCATCGCCTACGTGTACGACGTCGACGGCGACTTCGAGTCGCGCTGCAACCTCGAGCTCGTCGATCTCGAGGAGGTCACCGAGGACGACGAGGTCGAGCTCCGCGCCCTGATCGGGGAGCACTTCGAGCGCACCGGCTCGCTGGTGGCCCAGAATCTCCTCGGCGACTGGGAGAACGCCCTACCTCGCTTCGTCAAGGTCATGCCGCGTGATTACAAGCGCGCACTCGAAGCGGGCGTGGCCAAGGAGACAGTGCCCGCCTAGGGCTCAGCAGACGCGGAACTCGACCCGCAGCCTCTTCGCCGCCGCTCGGTGGCGGTGCTCGCGGTAGTCGAGGACGACGGTAAGCGTGTATGTCCTCGATTTCAGGCCGGCGAGGCGCAGCGCGAGGCTCGCCGGCGTGTGGCGCACGGTCTTCTCGCGGCGGTGCGTGCCGAGCGAGAAGGTGGCCCGCTTGAAGCGGAGCTTGGGCGCGCGGGGCCTGCGGATCGCCGTCGAGGTGAGGACGACGGCCATCGCCTTGGCGCTCGCCGTGCAGACGCGGAGCGAAGGGAGGGTGAGGGTGATGCGCTGGTTATCGATCCGCGCCCTGATCGTGCGCTCCGAGCCGGCGCCGAGGGTGGTGAACGAGCCCGTCGAGCCCGTGGTCGTCCCCGAGGCGTTGGTGGCGGTGAGCGCGTAGTAGATCTTCTTGGCGCGGGGGAGGCGGGTGAGCGTGGCGGTGACCGTCTTCGACGTCCCCCCGGCGGCGAGCGCCCCCGCGGCGAGCGCCGACCCCAGCGCCGGCGTCCTCCCGTAATGGAAGGCCGTGGTCGTCGCCGCTCCCACCGGGTTCACCGTCCCCGACACGGTCGCGGCGGTCGAGGTGACGGCGGTGGCGGCGCCCGTGCTCACCACCGGCGGGAGCGCCACCTGGCCGAGCGCCGGCGTGCTCCCGCTGTCGAGGAACCACAGGCGACCGTCGCCGCTCGAGACGATGAGGTTGGGAGCGCTGCCCGGGCTCAGCCCCGCCGTGTATTCGGTGATCGTGCCCGTGGGGGTGATGCGCCCGATCGCCGGCGTCTGACCGGCGTCGGTGAACCACATGTTCCCGTCCGGGCCCGCGACGAGGTCGCTGGGCGCGCTGCCCGGGTTGAGTCCGGTGGTGTAGTCGGTGATCTGGCCGCTCGGGGTGATGCGCCCGATCGAGGACGGGCTCCCGGTCTCGGTGAACCACAGGTTCCCGTCCGGTCCCGCCACGAGGTCGGTGGGCTGGCTCCCCGGGCTCGAGGCGATGCTGTAGCCGGTGACGGTGGCGAACTCGGTGATCGCGCCTGCGGTGGTGATGCGCCCGATCGCCGCCGTCTGCCCGGCGTCGGGGAACCACAGGTTTCCGTCCTTGCCCGGGCCCGGGACGATGGTCACGGGGCTGGCGCCGGTGTTCAGGCCCGTGGAGAATTCGGTGATCGCCCCGGCCGGGGTCATCCGCCCGATCGCCGCCGGGCTGCCGATGTCGGTGAACCACAGGTTCCCGTCGGGGCCCACGGTGATCGAGTTGGGCTCGCTGCCCGGGTTCAGCCCGTGGTAGTACTCGGCGATCGTTCCCGCCGCGGTGATCCGGCCCACCTCGCCGTTGCCGGGATCGGTGAACCACACGCTGGCGCCGGGGCCGGAGACGAGCTGGTTCGGGGCGCTGCCGGGGTCGAGGCCGGCGGTGTACTCGGTGACCGCCCCCGCGGTGCTCACGCGCCCGAGCGCGCCGGTGCCCGGGTCGGTGAACCACAGGTTGCCTCCCGGGCCCGAGACCATGTAGTTGGGCGCACTCCCGGTGGCCAGGCCGGTCTCGCTCTCGGTGATCGCCCCGGCGGGGGTGACCTGGCCGATCGCCGGGGTACTCCCGTCGTCGGTGAACCACACCGTCCCGCCCGGGCCGGCGACGAGGTCGAAGGGGTTGGCTCCGGGATTGAGGCCCCGCGTGAATTCGGTGATCGTCGCCGCGCGCGCGTGCGCGGCGAGCGCACTCAGCGCCATCACGCTGAGCGCCGCGAATGTCGTCAGTCGCCTCCGCATGCGCAAGAGCATTCCCCAAGACCATAAAGTCTTGACACGAGCGCTTTGGTGATCATTCGGTGTTCGCCGGATATCCGGTAAGAGCGGGCTACTCGACTCCAGTCAGCGGCGCAGGTAGCGCACGGCGGCCTCGGTGCGGTTCTTGACCCCGAGCTTGTGGAGGATGCGCTTGACGTGCGATTGCACCGTGCTCGTGGCGATGACCAGGCGCGCGGCGATCTCGCCGTTCGTCGACCCCTCGACGATCATGCTCAGGACCTGGAGCTCGCGCGGTGAGAGATCCTCGAGGCGGGGATCGCGCGAGAGCATCGGCCACTCGTCGTGCCCGTTTCCGGACTCCGCCTCCCGCTGCAGGGCCCCGGCGAGGATCACCGTCTCGCGGAGCTCCTCGACCTTCTGCAGGAGCTTGGCGTTGAGGACGCGGAGATGCTCGCGATGGAAGTCCTCCGAGGGCAGCGCCGCCACCGGGTCGAGGCCGTGGGCGAGGGTGTCGTTGACGGCGCGGAGGACCTCCTCGGGTTCGCAGGGCTTGATGAGGATCTCCGAGACCCCGCAGGCGATGGCCAGGTCCCGCACCTCTTCGATCACGTAGGTGGCGGTGTAGAAGATCACCGGGATGCGGGCCGTCCCCTCGTCGCTGCGCAGCTCGCGCACGAGCTCGTAGCCGTCCATCGTGGGCATGAGGATGTCGGCGATGATGAGTCCCGGCTTGTGCGTCCGCGCCAGCTTGAGCGCGCGCTCGCCGCTGGCGGCCTCGAGCACGGTGAAGCCCGCGTACCCGAGGATGGTGGCGATGAGCTCCCGGTCGGCCGCGCCATCGTCGACTACGAGCACCGATCTCGCGGCCGGCCGCATCGTCAGTTGCGCCCCGAGTGGCATCGGCGCGATCGCCATCTCCATATCCCCCCGGGTCGAGTCACTGCGGTGGCTCCGATCCGACTCCGTCACGGCGAATGCTCACCGGGAGCGAGCCTGTGCGTTCGCCATTCGCTGCTTACAAGATGTTTACGCATCGTCGCGGATTGGCAAGCCCTCAACGCGGTAATTTGTCGTGCGCGCTTACCCCCATTTGGGGGATACAGCCCGTCTCGGCTCGCTCACGTGAGGGCTTCTGGGGTTTTCGGGACGGGGCTTACCGGCGCAGGTAGCGAACCGCCGCTTCGGTGCGGTTCCTGACCCCGAGCTTGTGGAGGATGCGCTTGACGTGCGATTGCACCGTGCTCGTGGCGATGACCAGGCGCTCGGCGATCTCGTTGTTGCTGGCGCCGTCGACGATCATGCCGAGCACCTGGAGCTCGCGCCGCGAGAGGATGGACTCGATCTCGGTGCGGTGGCCGGCGACGGGCCACGGGCCGAAGCCGTCCACCTGGTCGGATTCGCGCTGCAGGGTGCCGGCGAGGATCACCGTCTCGCGCAGCTCCTCGACCTTCTCCAGGAGCTTGGCGCTGACGAGGCGCAGGTGCTCGCGGTGGAAGTCCTCGGAGGGGAGGGGGGCGACGTCGGGCGAAGCGGAGAGCGCATGTTCGATCGCCGCGATCACCGCCTCGGGCTTGGCGGGCTTGACGAGGATGTGCGAGACGCCGCAGGCGGCGGCCAGGCGACGCACCTCGTCGATCACGTAGGTGGCGGTATAGAAGATCACCGGGATGCCGGCCGTCGCCTCGTCGTCGCGCAGCCCGCGCACGAGCTCGTAGCCGTCCATCGTCGGCATGAGGATGTCGGCGACGAGCAGGGCCGGCCGCCGGGTCCGCGCCAGATGCAGCGCCCGCTCGCCGTTACCGGCCTCGAGGACCGCGTAGCCCGCGTGACGGACGATCCTCGCCAGCAGCTCGCGGTCCGCGGGGGCGTCGTCGACGATGAGTACCGCTGTCATGTTTTGCCTCGCGCGTCGGTGCGCGCTGCGTACCTACCCTGTCTCACTGCGGCACTACCTCCGTTGGCATATCGGCGCACCCGGGACCCGGGCGCCCGCCGACCGGGGACTCTGTACGTAGGCATCACCGGCTGGCAAGCCCCCGTTGCCGGGAACTTCCGGGAGAAACCTCCCCAGTTGCAGGGAGCGAGGAGATCGAGACGGGCGTATTCTCATAAGTAGACAAACAGGTCTGTCTCCCTTGAATATACAGATAGATCTGTCTACCCTGCGCCATGGCCTTCGAGACCTCGTTGCGCGGCGCTGACGGCACCCCGGCTTCGGCTCGGCAGCGCATCATCGACACCGCCTACGACCTGTTCTCCCGCAACGGGTTGCGCGCGGTGGGCGTCGACCGCATCATCGACGAGTCGGGCGTGGCGAGAAAGACGTTCTATCGCCATTTCCCCGCCAAAGAGGACCTCATCCTCACCTTCCTCGATGTGCGAGGGCAGCGCTGGACCCACGACTGGCTCGAGGCCGAGATCGATCGGCTCGGCCAGACGCCGCGCGAGCGCCTCCTCGCCATCTTCGACGCCTTCGACGAGTGGTTCCATCGTGAGGACTTCGAGAGCTGCGCGCTCATCGCCGCCCTCTTCGAGGTCCGCGACACGCGAGCGCCCATCCACCAGGCGGCGGTCCGCCAGCTCGAGGACGTCAGGGAGCTCGTGCTCGGCGTGCTCGCGTCCTCGGGCACCCGGGATCCGGAATCACTCGCCTACCAGGTGCACATCCTCATGATGGGAGCGATCGTCTCCGCCACCCGCCAGGATCTCGACGCCGGCCTGCGCGCCCGCGAGATCGCCGAGCTCCTCTTGGATCACCATCAGCTGCGCTAGATTTCCTGGGCGATGGGCGAGCTCGGCGCGTTCCTGAAGATCCACCGGGTCGGCTTCGACAAGCGCGACCCTGAGCGGCGCGTGCACGACTACAAGCAGTACTTCGCGCTCCAGCCCGACGAGGAGCTCCGCCGCCAGGGAGCGCGGTGCATGGACTGCGGCGTCCCCTTCTGCCACGAGGGATGTCCGCTCGGCAACCTCATTCCCGACTGGAACGATCTCGTCTACCGCGACAAGTGGCGCGAGGCCATCGACCAGCTCCACGCCACCAACAACTTCCCCGAGTTCACCGGCCGCATCTGCCCGGCCCCGTGCGAGTCGGCGTGCGTGCTCGCCATCAACGACGACCCGGTGACGATCGAGCAGATCGAGCTCGCCATCGTCGAGCACGCCTTCGAGGAGGGCTGGGTCGTGCCCGTGCCCCCCGAGCGGCGCACGGGCCGCAAGGTCGCCGTCGTCGGCGCCGGTCCCGCCGGCCTCGCCGTCGCCGCCGAGCTCAACCAGTGCGGGCACAACGTGACGGTGTTCGAGCGCGACGAGGGCCCCGGTGGCCTGATGCGCTTCGGCGTCCCCGACGCCAAGCTCGAGAAGCGGATCATCGATCGCCGCGCGGGCCTGCTCGAGGAGGAGGGGATCGAGTTCGTCTACGACGCCGACGTCGGCTCGCCGGAGCTGCCCACCAAGCGCCTCCAGGACGAGTTCGACGCGCTCGTCATCTCGATCGGATCGCGCGTGCACCGCGACGTCGACGTGCCCGGTCGCGAGCTCGGCGGCATCCACTACGCGATGGACTACCTCTACCAGCGCAACCGGTGGGTGGCGGCCCAGGAGGGGCGCCCGTCGCGCCCGCCCGAGCCGGGGCGCGAGATCACCGCCGCGGGCAAGCGCGTGCTCGTCATCGGCGGCGGCGACACGGGCATGGACTGCATCTCCAACGCCCGGCGCGAGGGCGCCGAGAGCACCGACATGCTCGACGTCTACCAGGCGCTCGCGCCCGACGGCCGCGACGCGCTGCACCCGTGGCCGCTGCCGCCCAAGCGCACCCTGACCACCTACGCGCTCGAGGAGGGCGGCAGGCGACGGTGGGGGACCGAGGTCACCGGCTTCATGGGCAAGGACGGCCAGGTCACCACCGTCTTCGCCCGCAAGGTGACGGGAACGTCCTCGCGCGACCTCACCCCCGTCCCCGGCAGCGAGTTCGTGATCGAGGCCGACCTCGTGCTCATCGCCATCGGCTTCTCCGGCCCCGAGCCCGACGGGCCCATCGGGGAGCTCGGTCTCGAGCTCGACGAGCGCAACGCCATCTCCACCAAGCAGACCTACCGCACCTCGCAGGCCGGCGTCTACGCCTGCGGCGACGCCCGCATCGGCCAGTCCCTGATCGTCACCGCCATCGCCGAGGGACGCAAGTGCGCTCGCGTCGTCAACCAGGATCTCGGCGGCAGCCCGATGGACGCCGACCGGGAGATGCTCGCCGTCGGCGCCTGGAGCGGCGAGGTCGACCGCACCCTGCGCCACGAGGCCGAGGCGGCCGGAAACGTCCGGCCCGGCGATGAGTTCTTCACCGGTCCCGGGGCCCGCGGGCACTGAGCGCGCTAGCGCATCCGCGGGCGCAGCAAGGGTAGATTCGGGGAAGATCGGGGAGGTTTTCCCCGCCAAGCTCGGCGGGCTGCTAACTTTTATATAGCCGGGTGTCAAACAGATGTGTTTGGCACATTGGGGCAAGAAAAAGTTTCGTACGGACGTGGGACGGGGAAACCCGCCCCTGTCGGTCAGGGAACTGCGCCCCCACTTCCCTGGCTCTGCCGGAGGGCTCGGATGGATCCGGGCCCTCCGGTCCTTTTTTTTTGATTGGGCCCTTCGGGCCTGTTGGCCGGCGGCCCGGAGCGCGCCGGCGTCTCCGTGTGCCGCGTGT
>DASZKU010000311.1:0-31739 GCA_035552815.1 Solirubrobacteraceae bacterium
TGCCCCTCCGCCGCCGACTTGCCTTCGTCGCCGCCGCCGCCGTCGGGGTGGCGATCGTGCTCGTCGCCATCGCCGCCTACATGGTCGTCAGGGCGCAGCTTCGTGGGCAGGTGGATGATGCGCTCCGGGCCCAGGCGGCGCTCGTCCAGCAGCACTTCCCGCATTCGTTAGGGAGCTACGACGTGCCCGCGCTCCCGGCCAACGCGGGAGGGCCGGCGCCCTATGGCGAGATCATCGCCGCGAGCGGATCCGCAGTGCCGGCACAACCCGACACCGGGCTGCCGGTCACCCCGATGGCAAGGGCTGTTGCCGAGGGGCGTGCCGGTTCGTCCCTCTCCGACGTGTCGGTTGCGGGTAACCATCTCCGCGAGATCACCCTCCCGGAGCAGATCCTCGTCAACGGCCAGCTCTCTTCCGGCGCCGTCGAGCTCGCCCGCCCCCTCGGCCAGGTCGACAACGTCCTCTCGAACCTTCGCCTCATCCTCCTCCTCCTCTGCGGCGCGGGCATCGCGCTCGCCGCCATGCTCGGTCGGCTCGCCGCCAGCCGTGTGCTCTCGCCGCTGGCCGAGGTCGCCCAAGCCGCGGAGCACATCTCAGAGACCGAGGACCTCACCACCCGCATCCACGTGCGCGAGGACGACGAGGTCGGTCAGCTCGCGACCCGCTTCAATGCCATGCTCGACCGTCTCCAGAGCTCGCGCGAAGCGGTCGACGAGTCGGTGCGTGCCCAGCGCCAGCTCGTGGCCGACGCCTCGCACGAGCTCCGCACGCCGGTCACCAGCCTGCGCACCAACGTCGAGGTCCTCCTCGAAGGCGGCGCGCTCTCCGACGAGGATCGCGAGCGCCTGCTCTGCGACATGGTCGAGCAGAGCGAGGAGCTCAGCGCCCTGGTCGGCGACCTGATCGAGCTCGCGCGCGGGGACCAGCCGATCGGGGCCCCCGATGACGTGCGCCTCGACGGGGTCGTCGAGGAGGCCGTCGACCGCGCCCGGCGCAACGCCCCCTCGGTGACCTTCGAGACCCACCTCGAGCCGGTGGTCGTCGACGGCGTCCCCGAACGTCTTCTGCGAGCGGTCAACAACCTGCTCGACAACGCCGCCCGCCACACCCACACCGGCACCTCGGTCGAGGTTCGCGTCGACGCCGGCGGCGTGCGCGTCCGCGACCATGGGGACGGCGTCGATCCCCAGGATCTCCCGCACGTCTTCGACCGCTTCTATCGCGGGGTGAACTCGCGCGGGCGCCAGGGCTCCGGCCTCGGTCTCGCCATCGTTCGCCAGGTCGCCGAGCAGCACGGCGGGAGGGTGACCGCGGCCAACGCGCCCGACGGCGGCGCCGTGTTCGAGATCCACCTTCCCACCACGGGGAACTCCGCCGAACCGGTCGAGCCGCCGGCGGTGCAGACCACGCGGCCCAAGGTGGGCCGGCTCTTCTAAGCTGAATCGAAAATAGACGTTCAGGTTGCGCGCGGCTGGGGCCCGAGGCGGACCCCGTGACGGTTTGAGGGTCACCGCGGCGGTCAGGCGGCCTCGGGGAGCGGTTCGAGGCCGTAGAAGAACTCTTCGCCGAGCTCGTTGTAGGGCACGCCGCGCTGGAGGACGTGGTAGGCGGCGGTGAGGATCTTGTGGCTGGTCGCGATCGTGGCCCTGGCGTGTCCGCGGCGGCTTTTGATCCGGTGGTAGCGGGCGGACAGGTATTTCGAGCCTTTTCTCACGGAAGCCTCGGGGTGATGGACAGCAGCGGCGGCTACTTCGCCACCGACTACGGGATCGATCCCGCCGCCCTCGCCACCCTCGTCGAGGAGCGCGGGCCTGACGTGATGCCTGTTGACCACCGTATGGGTGGTCAACAGGCATCAGGTCACGATCTCCGGCGGCGCGGCACGGCGCGGCACGGCACTGCACGGCACGGCACGGCACGGACGGTGCGGCGGCCGGGTGCCCGGTGCCGGCCGCCACACGTGACGCCTGTTGAGCCGCATATAGCGGCTCAAGAGGCTTCACCCCCCGGGCTTCGGCGCGAGTGCTCGGCGGGCGGGGCGGAACTGGGATACGCGCCGGCACGGCTTTCCCTCAGAAGCCGCAGTCAAGCGCGGAGAGATCGAGGGCGTGGTGGCGGACTTGCACGAACCCTTAGTGCTGATGGTCGGAAGTTCCGTCCGGTTATGCTGCGAGCGAGATCGAGTCGGACTAAGCCCGCGGGGGGCGTGCGATCCGGGCCTGGCGCGCCCGCGCCCAGCGGCCGCGGAGGATCCAGAACATCACCGCGAAGACGATCGCGTCCCCGATCAGGGCGGTTTCGCGCGGCCAGGCGCTGGGCATGATCTGGACCAGGAGGTACTCGACGGCCACTGTGGGGATTGCGGCCAGGAGGATTGTGTGCGAGCGGAAGCCGGCGAAGTGCTCCCGGGCGGTCACCTCGGCCACCCCGAGGCCGCAGAGGATGACACCCCCCAGGACGGCAGGGCCACCCCTGTTCAGATAGCCGACGACGACGGCGACGAGACCGGCGAGGATCGCCACCTCGGAGACGGGAACGCCGCCGAAGGGACTCGGGGGACGCTCGCCGCGGGAATCGACCCGGGGCCTGCTCTGGCGCTCCTGGCGGGCGAGGACCTCGCGCTCGTTGCCGTGCGCGCGTCGCTGCGAGGGGACCGCGCGGGGTGCGGGCCCGGCCCGGCGGCGCTTGCGGGAACGGCGCTTGGAGCGTTGACCGGCCATGGAGCAGCGCGGATTGTGACAGGCGGTGCAATCGGCTGGCGATCCCATCGCGCATGTGCCCGGCGGGGCGCCGGCGGCCGGCAAATGCGCGGGGGTAGCAGAATCGCCATTAGAGTGCCTGGAATGAGCGCGCAGAAGCCGCTCGAGCTGATCCTGGCACGGAACCTTCTCTCGAGCCTCTCCACGCCGGCGTTCCTCGCCGGGGACGACTCTTCGCTGCTCTTCTACAACGAGGCCGCCGGCGTGCTCATCGGCCGCCGCTTCGAGGAGACGGGAGCGATGACCGCGGACGAGTGGACGACCTCGTTCGGCCCCTTCGACGACAACGGTGAGCCGATCAACATCGAGGAGACTCCGCTCACCCTGGCGCTGCGCGACGGGCGCCCGCACCATGCCCAGCTGCGCATCCGCGTGGCCACCGGCGGCCAGCAGGACATCGAGGCGAGCGCCATCCCCATCGTCGGCAGCGCCGGATCAAGCGGCGCCATCGTCATCTTCTGGCCCGTCCAGCGCCAGGAGGGGTCGACAGCGTGAGGATCAAGGTCTGGGGCTGCCGCGGATCGATCCCGGCACCGGGGCCGGAGACCATGCGCTACGGCGGCAATACCTCCTGCGTCGAGGTGACCCTCGAGGACGGCACCACCCTGATCCTCGATGCCGGCACGGGGATCCGCAACCTCGGGCTCGTCCTCCCCCGCGTCGAGCGTCCCGTCCACATCCTCCTCACCCACCTCCACCTCGACCACATCCAGGGGCTGATGTTCTTCGCCCCCGCCTTCCGCCCCGAGTCGGAGATCCACATCTGGGGACCGGCCTCGCCCGAGGCCTCCCTGCGCGACCGCATCGCTCGCTACATCTCGGCGCCGCTCGCCCCCGTCGAGGTGCGCGAGCTTCCCTCGCTCGTCTTCCGCGAGGCCGAGCCGACGGAGTGGCGCATCGGCTCGGCCCGCGTCCTCGCCCAGGCGGTCACCCACCGCGGCCCGACCCTCGGGTACCGCATCGAGGACGGCGACACCACGCTCACCTACATCCCCGACCACGAGCCGGGCCTCGGCGCGCCCCTCGCCGCCCTCGAGGACGACTGGATCTCGGGCTTCGAGCTCGCCGACGGCGCCACCATGCTCATCCACGACTGCCAGTACACCGACGAGGAGTACCCCGCCTACGTCGGCTGGGGGCACGCCCCGATCTCGGACGCGCTCGCCTTCGCCCACCGCACCCACGCCAGGCGCCTGCTCCTCTTCCACCACGATCCCCTGCACTCCGACGACTTCCTCGATGCCCTCAGCACCGATGTCGCCGGCCGCTGGCAGCAGCTCGGCGGCGCCCGGGGCGGCGTCGAGCTCGCAGCCGAGCGCCTGGAGATCCCGCTCGGCGCGGGCGCCGGCGCCGGCGCCGCCAAGACGCCCGCTTGAGCCCTCACCGCTTCACGCCGGCGGTGAGCGGAACAGAGTCCGGTAGGCGTAGGTGAAGTAGCACGCCGCCAGGACCATCCCGATGGGGAACCAGACGATGGCGACGTCGAGCGAGTGCGCGGCGGCGGCGGCGTTATCGATGGTCAGGCTGAACGGGTGGCCCTGGCGGGCGGGGAGGATGTCGGGATAGACGCCCGCCGCCGCCGTCGCCAGCAGCGCGGTGATCGCCGCGCAATTGGCCACGAAGGCCCGGCCCCAGCGGCCCCGTGCCTGCGCGACGATCTCGGTGAGGATGGCGATCGCCCCGGCGGCGGGGAGGATGATCGTCCACGGGTGATCGCCGAACCCGGTGAGCATGTGGTGGCGGACCGCGTACGTCGGCCACACCATGATCGCCCCCGCGATGATCTGGGCGGGGACGAGTCGCCTGGCGAGCTTTCTCGCGCGCTCGCCGAGCGTCCCCGCGGCGCGCACGGCGAGGAAGCTCGCCGACTGGGCGCTGAGGACGAGCAGGGCGAGGAGCCCGACGAGGAGCGCGTACCAGTTGAGGATCGAGAAGAGCGGCAGATGGAAGTACCCGTTGGCGCCGATGGGGACGCCGCGCACGACGTTCCCCAGCGCCACGCCGAGCACGATGGCGAGGAGGGCAGAGGCGACGGCGAAGACGAAATCGGTGGCCTGGTGCCACAGCGGATGGTCGATCTGATGGCGGAACTCGATCGCCAGGCCCCGGCCGATGAGGAGCCAGAGGACGATCATGAGGCCGAAGTAGAGGCCGCTGAAGGCACCCGCATATGCCCTGGGGAAGGAGAGGAAGAGCACGCCGCCGCCGACCACGAGCCACGTCTCGTTGCCGTCCCACACCGGCCCGATGGCCGAGGAGATGCGCCCCCGCTCCTCCTCGCCCCGCCCGAGGAGGAAGAAGAGCGCGCCCGCTCCGAGATCGAAGCCGTCGAGCACGACGTAGACGGTGATCACCGCCGCAAGGAGGAGAAACCAGAGCGTGTGCATGATCAGACCCCCACCGCGGCGGGCACGCTCCGGGGTCTCGCGGGCACATCCTCGGGTCCCCGGGCGACGATGCGCACGATCAGGAGCACGTAGAGGATGGCGATGAGGATGTACAGGCCGAGAAAGCCGAGCAGGGTGAAGATGCCGATGCCCGCGGGGACGCTCTGCGCCGGCGATGCCGCCGCCGAGGTGCGCAGCAGGCCATACACCACCCACGGCTGGCGGCCCACCTCGGCGGTGACCCAGCCCGCGATGTTGGCGATGTAGGTGAAGGGGAAGGCGATCATCAGCGCCCACAGGACCGTCCGGCTCCGGAAGAGCTTGCGCCGCCACAGCAGGTAGGTGGCGATCACGGCGAGCAGCGCCAGCAGCGTCCCCAGCCCGACCATGATCCGGTAGCTGTAGTACACGAGGGGGACCGAGCTCGGCCACAGGCTCGTCGGGAAGCTGTCAAGGCCCCTGACCACCGAGGTGAAGTGGTGCGAGGTGAGGAAGGACAGGAACTTGGGCAGGGCGATGACCGATTCGAGCTGGCGCGTCTGCGTATTCGGATTGCCGATGATCACCAGCGGCGCCCCCCGCTGGGTCTGGAAGACCCCTTCCATCGACGCGAAGGTGGCGGGCTGGTCGTGGTAGACGTTCTCGCCCGACTGGTCCCCGGTGGGGAAGATCTGGAGGACGGCGAAGATCAGTGCCCCCACCACCCCCACGGTCACGCACAGCCTGGCGAAGCGCTCGTGGCGTCCGAGCAGGAGATAGAAGGCGCCCATGGCGGCGAGCACGAAGGCGCCGGTGAGGGCGGCGCCGCCCATGTTATGGGGGTACTGCCAGATCAGCCACGGGTTGGTCATGAGCGCCCAGAAGGACTTCAGGTGCACCGACTTGCCCGTGCCCGCATACCCCACGGGGTGCTGCATCCACGCGTCGGTGGCGACGATGAAGAACCCCGAGAGCCACGATCCGATGAACACGGCAACCGCCGAGAGCCAATGCGAGCGGGGGCTCACGCGCGACGCGCCGTAGATGAAGACACCGAGGAACGCGGACTCGAGCAGGAACGAGAAGGTCCCCTCGAGCGCCAGCGTCTGGCCGATGACGCCACCCGCGTAGTTCGAGAACGCCGCCCAGTTGGTCCCGAACTCGAATTCCAGGGGGATGCCGGTGACGACCCCGACCGCGAACGTGACTGCGAAGATCTTGGCCCAGAAGCGCGCCGCCGACTCGTGCGCGTCGCGCTCCTCGTCGGTCTTGCGCAGCAGCCACCGCCGGTGCGGCCGCCCCACGTAGCTCACCGTCTTCAGATAGGCGATGAAGAGCCCGAGCCCCATGGTCAGGATCGGAAACATGTAATGAAACGTCACCGTGAACGCGAACTGCAGGCGATCGACGAGGACGTAGCTGCTCACCGCCCCGATGGGATTAGGCCGCTACCCCGTCGCCTTCCACCCCGGCGCTCGATCGCCGCCGTGCTCGCCCTCCTCCTCCCCGTGCTCGCCCTGCTCCTCCCGGTGCTCGCCCCCGCCACCGCGGCGGCCGACGCCGATCCCGCCAGCGACATCCTCCTCGGCGCGAACGTCTTCTACCCCTACTCGACGACCATCTCCCGCCCCCTCGTCGTCGCCCTCGACCGCGAGACGACCCAAGCCCAGCGCGCCGGCTTCCCCCTCAAGGTCGCGATCATCGGCCACGCCTTCGACCTCGGCGGCGTCCCCGAGTTCTTCGGCAGGCCCAAGCCCTACGCCAAGTTCCTCGACACCGAGATCAGCTTCAACGGCCTCCAGCACGTCCTCGTCGTCATGCCCGCCGGCATCGGAGGCTACGGCCTCCCCCCCACCGCCAAGGCGACCCTGGCCACCCTGCCAAAGCCCCAGACCCTCCAACCCGACGCCCTAGCCCAAGCGGCGATAACCGACGTGGCCAAGCTCGCCACAGCCGCCGGCCACCCCCTCGGAGCTCCACCGGCGGCGGCGGGTCAGACCAACAGCGGCCCCACGTTGGCGATCATCGCCGTGGCCGCCGTCCTCACCGTCGCGCTCACCATCGTCTTCCTCAAGCGCCGCGGCCCGCCAGGCGCCCAAGACATCTAGTCCCAGCGCCGGCGACCGGCCCTCAGCGCCCGCATCTCGGACACCCCATCGGACTCCCGACGCCGGGCGATCTCGTCCTCCCCTCCGGACAGCAGGCGCACCGGGAGCTTTTCCTCGACGACGCCGCCCAAGCCGTCCGGCGTGACCCTGACCACCCGCGCTCCCCGGTGCGAGACCACGCACTCCGCGAGCGTGGTTCCCCGAAAGAGCATCGCCGCCCCGTCGTCGGCGGCGTAGCCGGCCGGGAGGGCACCGCTCCCCACGGCAGCCCGGAAGGTGGGGAGGCGCTCCTCCTCGCCGTCGAGGTGCACGGACAGGCTCCCGGGGATGAAGCCCAGACCGGCGACGGGTTCGGGCGCGCCTCCGCTCATGCTGATCCCACCCTCGAACCAGCACATGGCGCCGGCGCTGAGGCCGGCGAGCACGACTCCGCGCTCCCAGGCCGTGCGCATGGCGGCGTCGAGGCCGTGCTCGCGCCAGATCGCCAGCATGTTGCGCATCGAGCCGCCGCCGACGTAGATCGCGTCCTGGTCGAGCAGCCGCTCGATCGGGTCGATCCGGTCGCGGCCGAGGTGAAAGAGGGAGATGGTGGTGGTCTCGCACGGCCACCCACCGAAGCGCTCGTAGAAGCGGGTGACCTGTTCGCGCGGGTCGCCGCTCGCGGTGGGGAGGAAGCAGATCTTCGGGCAGGGCTTCTCGGTCAGCGTGAGCACGAAGCGGTCGAGCGCAGAGGCGCGCTCGTACATGGTGAAGCCCCCGCCGCCCATGGCCAGCACTCGACGTCGGTCGCTGGAATCAGGCATCACCGGCCAGGATGACGCAACGGGATGGAAGGCGCCTCAGAGCCGCGCACGCAGAGCCGTCACGCGGCGATCGCCTCTCCCTCTCGGAGCGGTACCGGAGTGGCGCCCAGGTAGCGCACGGCCAGATCCCGCTCGATGATCTCCCCGTCGGGGTCCCGGCTCACGTGCACGGCACTGGCGCGCGGGCGTGAGCTCACGACCTCGGCGAGCTCCTTGCCCACGAAGTGGAGCGCGGCTCCGTCGGAGGCGCCGTAGCCGGGGACCATTCCCGCGTCGATCGCCTCGTGGAAGGCGGAGCGCCGCTCCGCCTCATCCTCGTAGTGAACGGCGTTGCTCCAGGGCAGGAAGCCGAGACCCTCGATGCAGCGCGCGGGGCCCTCGTGGAAGGCGCTCACCGAGTCGGCGAACCAGCACAGCGAGCCCGCCGAGCCGCCGCAGAGGACGACTCCCGCCTCCCACGCCTCGCGCAGCGCCAGGTCGATGCCGTGCGCCCGCCAGGTCCCGAGGAGCGAGACCAGGCTCCCGCCGCCGACGTAGACGAGGTCCTGGGCGAGGAGATGGGCACGCGGATCGCCGACGCCGGTCTCGCGCCGGAACAGGGAGACGTGCGAGGGCTCGCAGCGCGAGGCGGGGAAGGCGCGGTAGAAGCGCACCACGTAGTGATCGGCGTCGCCGCTGGCCGTGGGCAGGAAGCAGACGCGCGGACGCTCGACGCCGGTGAGCCCGAGCACGTGATCGTCGAGCAGGGTGTTGCCCCACTCCATCGAGAATCCACCGCCGCCGAAGGCCACGATCTGAGGAGGACGGCCGCTCATTGCAGGAAAAAGTAGCCCGCCCGCAAGAGCCGGTCATTGGCCCGATGGCCAAAGTTACGATCAGGTTTTGGTCGTTTCCCGGACCCGCGCGCGCCGCGGCACACTGCCCCGCCCGGCCGCGCGGCGGAACACCTCGCGGGTGAGGATGGCGAGCGTTCCCGGCTCCGGGCGCCCGGCGGGATGAACCTCGAGCTGCACGGGCGCGACGTGAGTGGCGAGGCGCGGCGCGATCGCGCTCCAGGGCAGCGTGCCCGCGCCGGGGGGAAGGTGGAGGTCGAGACGCAGGGGCTCGATGCCCCCGCGCGACGGGGCCCGGGTGCGCGCCCCGAGGTTGTCGTGCACGTGGAAGAGGATCACGTGCTCGAGCGCCGGCTCGACGAGCTCGAGCATCTCGCAGCCGGCGAGCTCGGCGGCAATGTGCGCGTGCCCCACGTCGAGGCACATGCCCACCTGGGCGCTGTCGAGCCGGCGCACGAGGCCCACCACCGCGCTGGGGTCGTGGCACACGTACTCGATCCCACGGTAGACGGGGGCGAGATTCTCGATCGCCAGGCGCACGCCGAGGGCGCCGGCGCGCGGGAGCACCCGGCGCAGCGAGCGTTCTTCGTCGCACAGCCGCGCCCGCACGGTCGCGTCGCCGATCGGGATCCGCGCTCCGTGGTAGACGACGAGCCGCGATCCCGCGACGCTCGCGTAGGTGAGGGCGCCGTCGAGCTGGTGGTCGTGCTCGGGCGTCCCCGCGAGCAGGTCGTCGGGGGCGTGGAGGATCAGGCGCAGGCCGGTGAGGCTGAGGGCCTCGCGGAGCGCCGCGGCGTGGGCGACGACGGCCTGCTCGTCGGCGAGGAGCGCGCGCTCGGGCATCCTCACCTGCAGGAAGGCGAAGCCGGCGGCCTCGTAGGATTTCAGGCGCGGCTTGCTCGGCCACCATCCTGCCGGGTGATCGACCCCGAGCCGGGCATCGGAGAATCCGCCCGCCGGCGCGTGAGCGGCCACGCCGAGGGTGGCAGGATCGCCGACGGCCCGGGCCTGCGCGGAGACGGCGATCACCATGGCCACAACGTACGGACGCCGCTCCCTCCCGATGTTGCGATTCTGTCATGTGTCAGCTGCCGCGAACTGCATTCCGGCGAGACCGAAATCGTTACATCCGTGGTGGCCCGATGGCCTACTTTGATGTTCTCTCTCCCACGGGGTCGGCAGCAACGGGGCTGCCGGCCCACCCCGGTGGCGGGGGACTACTGGCCGGGGTGCGAGGCGTCGGCGAACTCGCGGAACAGGCCGGTGACGACGAAGGCGGTCTGCTCGCCGATGTCGACGGCGTTGTCGCCGATGCGCTCGAGGCAGCGGGCCACGAGGATCATGTGCATCGCCCACTCGCGAGTCTCGATGTCGTCGCCGATGGCCAGCGCGCGATTGAAGATGTCCACGTTGAGCTGGTTGATCTCGGCGTCCTGGCGGAGCAGGTCATAGGCGAGCTCGGCGTTGCGCTCGGCGAAGGACTGCTTAGCCTGCGAGACCAGCGAACGGGCGAGCTGTCCCATGCGCTCGATGGCGTCGAGGAGATCCTTGTCCTTGGGGGCCTCGTAGCCCGAGAGGGGGATGAGCTTGGCGATGTTGACGCACTGGTCGCCCATGCGCTCGGCGTGGCGGATGACGTGGAGGAGCGCGGCGACGATGCGCAGATCGGTCGCCACCGGCGTCTGGAGGGCGAGGAGCGAGAGGATTCCCTGGTGGACCTCGAGATACCGTCCGTCGATCCGGTCGTCGTCGGCGACGACCATGCCGGCGAGCTCGACGTCCTGGTAGCTCACCGCCTCGAGGGCGCGGTCGAGAGCCTGGACGACCATGTCGAGCGCCTCGAGGGTCTGGCGCTCGAGATCCTTGAGCGCCTCGCGGTAATTGCTTCGCGTCTCCTGCATCAGCCGAACTTCCCAGGGAATTTGGAACGTTTCGATTGCATCATCGCCGCGGTTACCCGAATTTCCCAGTTACATAGCGCTCGGTGCGTTCGTCCTTGGGGGTGGTGAAGAGCTCCGAGGTCGGCGCGTGCTCGATCACCTCGCCGTCGAGCATGAATACCGTGGTGTCGGCCACCCGAGCCGCCTGCTGCATGTTGTGGGTGACGATGACGATCGTGTAGCGGGCCTTGAGCTCGTCGATGAGCTCCTCGACCTTGAGGGTGGCGATCGGGTCAAGCGCCGAGCACGGCTCGTCCATGAGGATGACCTCGGGCTCGACGGCGATCGTCCGGGCGATGCACAGGCGCTGCTGCTGCCCGCCCGAGAGCCCGATCCCCGGCCGGTCGAGGCGGTTCTTGACCTCCGCCCACAGCCCGACGGCGCGCAGCGCCTTGTGCACGCGCTCGCGCATGTTCTCCCCGCGCGTGCCCGTGAGGCGCATGCCGGCGGCCACGTTGTCGAAGATCGACATCGTCGGGAACGGGTTGGGCTTCTGGAAGACCATCCCGATGAGCCGGCGCACCGCGGTGACGTCGACGCCGGGAGCGTAGACGTCGAGGTCGTCGAGCTTGACGCTGCCCTCGGCGTGCGCGCCCGGGATCTCCTCGTGCATGCGGTTGATGCACCGGATGACCGTGGACTTACCGCTTCCCGAGGGTCCGATGATCGCCGTCACCTCGCCCGCGGGGAAGTTCAGATGCACGTCCTTGATCACCTGCATCTTCCCGTAGTAGGCGCTCAGGCCCTGCAAGACGACGTTGTGACCTTCGCCCTCGGTCTTCGGCGCGCCGAGCGCCGATACGTCCGGGGCTTCCTCTTGGGTGGCCGAGCCTTGCTCGGTCGAATCGGGTGGGGACAATGCGCGTGGATCCTTGTTCTGGGTGTCAGGGGGGATCATGCCAGGCGGCTCCTGCGTTGTGCGGCGCGCGCGATCAGGTTGAGGATAAGGACCAGCGCCACCAGGGTCAGGGCAGCACCCCACGCGCGGGCGACGATGGCGTTTCGAGGCGAGGTGATGTCGGTGAAGATCTGGGTGGGCAGCGTGTTCATCTGCTGGGAGAGATTGAAGGCGAGCCCATTGGCACTCCCCACCGTGAAGATCAGGGGCGCCGTCTCCCCCGCGCCGCGGGCGATGGCGAGCAGCGACCCGGTGAGCAGGCCGGAGGCGGCGGTGGGGAGGACGACGCGGGTGATCACGCGCCACCGCGGCGCCCCGAGCGCCAGCGCCGCCTCGCGCAGGCTTCCGGGGACGAGGTTGAGCACGACCTCGGCCGAGCGGGCGACGATCGGGAGCATGAGCAGGGCCAGGGCCACCGACCCCTTCCACGCCGTGAAGTTGCCGCCGAGATGGGAGACGATGAGGACGATGTAGATGAAGAGGCCGAAGACGATCGAGGGCACCCCGGTCATCACGTCGATGAAGTAGCGCACGACGTTGGCGTAGAACGACTTCTTGCCGTATTCGACCAGGTACAGGGCGACGGCGATTCCCAGGGGAACCGCGATCACGGTGGCGAGCGCGACGATCTCGATCGTGCCGAGGATGGCGCTGCGGATGCCTCCGGGGTAGCCGAGGAAGTTGCCGTTGGGGTCGGTGGTGAACAACTGGCCGCTCCACTGCCCGATCCCCTTGTACACGAGGTAGTAGATGATGAGGACCAAGGGCACGAGCGCGACGCCGGTGGCGGCGGCGAGCAGGCCACGCATGATCTTGTCCTTGCGCCGGCGGCCGGCGCTGATCCGGGGCAGCTCGGTCATACCCCGATCGCCGCCTCGGCCGGCTCGTCGCCGGCGCCGCCGCCGCCGCGACGCCAGCGGGAGCCACCGCCGAACATCTTGCGCTCCCCGCGCAGCACGTACCCGCGCGCGAACCCGTTCACGAGCAGGGTGAGGACGAAGAGGACGAGCCCGCAGGCGAGCAGAGCCGAGCGGTAGATGGACTGATTCGAGCCCTCGCCGAACTCAGCCGCGATCACCGCCGCCAGCGAGTAGCCCTGGCCGAAGATCGAATGGGGGATGGCGGGATCGTCTCCGATCACGAGCACGACCGCGATCGTCTCACCGAGCGCCCGGCCCAGCCCGAGCATGGCGCCGCCGGTGATCCCGGGACGCGAGTAGGGCAGGATCGCCATCTTGATCATCTCCCACCTGGTGGCGCCGAGCGCGAGCGCGGCCTCCTTGTGCTCGGCCGGCACGGTGGAGATGACCTCGCGCGAGATCGCCGAGACGATCGGGAGGATCATGATCGCGAGGATGAGACCGGCGATGAACACGCTCGGGCCCGCGACGTGGCCTCCCACCCAGGGGATGAAGGAGAAGCTGTCGGCGAACCACTGCTCGGCCGGCTTGAGCTTGGGGATCAGCACGTAGACGCCCCATAGCCCGTAGACCACCGACGGCACCGCGGCCAGGAGATCGACGAGGATGGTCAGCGGCCCGCGCGCCCGGCGCGGGCACAGCTCGGTGAGATACAGCGCCGTAGCCACGGCGACGGGGACGCCGATGATCAGCGCGATCGCCGAGGTGACGACGGTGCCGAAGACCATCGCCGCGGCGCCGAACTCGAGGCGGGACGGCACCCAGCGGTTGTGGAAGACGAAGCCGAACACCCCGAAGCGGTTGAACGCCAGGGTGGATTGGCCGATGAGCCGGATGAAGAAGTAGACGATGAGGACGAGCACGGCAGCCGAGATGCCGAGCAGCCCCCACTTGAGGATCCGGTCAGGAAGGCGAGCCAGCGGCGACCGCTCGAGAGTCGAGCGGCCGCCGCCGATTACGGGAGTGTGAGCCTCCACCTCGTGCCTACAGCGGTGCCCCGTTGCAGGTGAGCGTGGCGAGCTGCGCTTTGTCCTTGGCGATCAGGTCAGCGGGCAGCGGCGCGTACGGGAGCTGGTTCGAGCCCTGACCGAGCTCGGACTCCCCGGAGGTCAGGGCGTAGTTCAGGAAGTCGTGAACGCCCTTGGCCGCCGACGAGCTCGCGCCCGCCTTGCACGGGTCCTGATAGGTCATGATGAAGGTCTGCGAGACGATCGGATACGCCGCCGGGTTCGGCGAGTTGATGGCCACGAGACCCAGGTTTGACGGGACCTTGAGACCGACCGCCGCCGCCGAGGTGTTCGCGATGCTGGGGAGGATGTACTTGCCCGCCTTGTTCGCCACCGCGGCGTAAGTGAACCCGTTCTGCAGGGCGTAGGCCTGCTCGACGTAGCCGATCGCGCCGGCGGTCTGCTTGACGGCGGCGGCGACGCCGGCGTTCTTGGCGGCTCCGACCTCACCGTTGGGCCAGGGCACGAGCTTGCCGGTGCCGATCTTCTTGGCGAAGGTCGGGTTGTAGGCGGCCACGAACTCGGTGAACCCGGCGGTGGTGCCCGAGGAGTCCGAGCGGTGAACCACGGTGATGGCCGTCGCCGGGAGCTTGGCGCCAGGATTGAGCGCGGTGATCTCCGGGCTGTTCCACTTCGTCACCGCTCCGTCGAAGATGTCGCCGATGACCTTGCCGTTGAGCTTCAGTCCCGTGGGGACGCCGGGCAGGTTGTAGGAGACGGTGATCGCCCCGAACGCCAGCGGGAACTGGACCGCGGTGCCCTTCTTCTTGAGGACGGCGATGTCCGCCGCGGCGAGCGGCGGGTCGCTGCCCGCGAAGTCGACGGTGCCGGACTCGAGGTCGGCGATGCCGGTTCCCGACCCGACCGGGCTGTAGTTGACGGTCAGCCCCTGAGAATTGAGGTTCGAGGCCCACTGCATGTAGATCGGCGCGGCGAGCGTAGAGCCGGCGCCGTTGATCGTGGCCGAGGTGACCTTGGTGGTGCTCTTGGTCGAGGACGACGTCGTGTTACTGCTCGACCCGCAAGCGGCGACCCCGAGCGCGGCGGCGGCCGTGGCTAGGATCGCGCTGATGCGACTTCTCAACACAGGTTCTCCTTCACGTTGATGATGGGCGCAGTTTCTGCGGTACCGACCGCCACGGTGTTACGCACTTGTGAACGAGCTGGTTAGCGTTCGGACCGAAAGCGGTGCCGTGGTCAGCGTTCCGCGCTGAGGCGATAGCCAAAGCCGAAATGCGTATGGATGAATCGCCATCCGGGCAGGGCCTGCTCCAGTTTCACCCGCAGCTTCCTGACGTAGACGTCCACCGAGCGGTCCCCTCGTCGCATATCACGTCCCCACACGAGGCGGAAGAGCTCCTCGCGCGCCGTGATCCGGTCGGCCCGCCGCGCGAGCTCCGTCAGCAGCCGGAACTCCCGGATCGAGAGCATCAGCGTTCGCCCCGCGGCGATGGCGATGTTGTCGTCCGGGAGGATCTCGAGCGGCCCGATCGCCAGTACCTCGCGCCGGGGCTGGGCGGCCGTGGCGGCCGCGGGCGGCAGGCTCGTCTCAGCCGTGAAGCTAGACCGCGGAGGACCGGCGGGATGGGGCTCGGCGGCGGTTGCCATGTCCCCTCCCATCCTGCTCTCGCGGGGCCGGATCCGCGTTAACTACTTGTGATCCGCTTGTAAAGAAGTTGTAATCGCGCCGGAGTCGGGTACGCGACTCGCTGCTCGGAGCGCCGCCCGGGTATCCGCTAGCCGAAGGTGAGCTCGGGATCTGGGGTGAGCTCTTCGCGGTCCGCGGCCGTCGCCTCGCTGTCGCCGTCGAGCTCGGGGGCGAACCGGTATCCGACGCCGAAGTGCGTGTGGATGTAGCTGACCTTCGGAGAGGCCTGACGCAGCTTCTGGCGAAGCTTGCGCACGAAGACGTCGACCGAGCGGTCCCCGTGGGCCATCGCATACCCCCACACGCGCTCGTAGATCTCCTCGCGCCGCAGCACGCGGTCGGACTGCGCGAGCAGATGGAGGATCTCGAACTCACGGGCGGTGAGCTCGAGGCTGACGCCGGCGGCGTAGGCCTGGTAGAGGTCGGGCCGGATGGTGATCTCGCCGACGATCACCGTCCCCTCGAGCTCGGGCATCTCGTTGCGCCGGTGGCGGCGAATGGCCGCCTCGACCACGCAGATGAGCTCCTCGGCGTGACACGGCTTCGTCATCCACGCGTCCGCGCCCAGGCGCAGTCCCCGGACCCGCTGACCCACCGATGAGGGTCCGGTGCAGATGACGATGGCGAGGCCGGGGAGCCGCGCGCACACGCGCTCGAGGTACTCCCAACCCCCGGGCCCGAGGACCGAGATGTCGAGCACGAGGGCGTTGAGGCGCATCGCCACGAGCGCCTCCGCCGTCACCGCGGTGGACAGGGCGCGATGCTCCCACCCCAGCGAGTCCAGACGATTAGCCAAAACCTGGAGAAATCCAGGGTCGCGGTCGATCACCGCGAGACGGATACGACTGCTCGCGCGCTGCGGAGCAGCCTGCCCACTCGCGGTCGAGTCGCTGGCCTCGGCCGGCATGGGGAGAAATGTAGTGGATGGGGCGGATATCGTCGCCTCAAAGGGCCTCGGTCACAGGTTGTTTACACGCAAAGAGCGCGATTACGGCCGCAAGCCCCGCTTCCGACTCCGGTGCCTGCCCCGCACTTGAAGAGTTGGGCTCCGTTGCCCGGCGGTCTGATGTCAGCGAGACCGACCGCCGGGCGAACTGCACGGAGCCCGGAGGACGCTACGAGGGCGCGGTGGCGCGCGCGTGAGCCTGCCGTGTCCCAGACGTTGTCATCCGGTAATCGACCCGCCCGCGGGCGCGCGCGGGCTACGCCCGGTAACGGCCTCTTCACAGCCCACGTGCCGAACGGGGCGTACGGTGCGCAAGCATGACCTCAAGCCTCGAGCATGACGCGCACTGGCGTGCGCTTCGCTGCGCGAACCTCGAGATCTGCCCCGCCGAGCGCCGCGTGCTCGCGGACGGCCGTCCCCTCGACGTCACCGTCCGCGAGTTCGAGACGCTGCTCGCGCTCGCCGAGCGTCGCAACCGGATCGTCCCGCGCGCCGAGCTCTACGCCCTGATCTGGGGTGGAAGGATGAGCTACCGGGATCGATCGGTAGACGTGTTCGTCCGCCGGGTGCGCAAGAAGCTCCACGACGCAGCCCCGGGCTGGTCGTACATCCACACCCATTTCGGGGTCGGCTACCGGTTCGCCCCCGAGCGCGTCCCCGACCCGGACGGGTCCCCGCCGGCGCGGCAATAAACGCCGCGGGGCGCGCGGGCTCCCCGAGGCCGGCGAGTCGGTCTAGAGTCCGCCTCTGGATGACCTCGAAGTCGAGATCGGACACGCCTGCCGTCCCTGCTCCTCGCCGGCGCACTCCGAACCGGCCGGCCGGGCGCGTACTCGCACTCGCCGTCGCCCTCATCGTCCTCGCCGTCCTCCCCGCTGGGGCCGCCGCGCACGGTCCCGTGGCCCCGGTGGCCTCGAGCTACCTGGCCAAGGTGAACGCCGCGTCGCCGGGACTCGAGGCCAAGGTCATCGACGGGGACCAGGGCATGTGGCTGCGGGTCTCGCCCGCCCACACGGTGGAGATCCTCGACTACCGCGGCGCCCCGTACCTGCGCTTCTCGCCCTCCGGGGTGGAGGTGAACCTGAGCTCGGCGATGTACTACCTGAACCAGACGCCGGTTCCCGCGATCCCGCCCGCCAACCTGAGCCGGGCCACCCCGCCGCGGTGGCAGCGCGTGAGCGCGGGCCACGCCTACCTCTGGCACGACGGACGTCTCCATGCGCTGGCCACGGTCGCGCTCCTGCCCGGAGCCACCCGGATCGGCACGTGGCGCATCCCGGTGGTGCTCGACGGGCGAGCGAGCGCGATCTCAGGGGGGCTGTGGCATGCGGGCAATCCATCCCTGGTGTGGTTCTGGCCGATCGCCGTGCTCCTCCTGTGCCTGCTCGCCGGTTGGCGGGCGCGCGTCCCCCGGCTCGACCGCACCCTCGCCCAAGGAGTCGCGCTCCTGGCGCTGCTCGCCATCGCCGTGAGCGCCGTCGGTCGCGGGCTCTACGGGCGGCCGAGCGTCTCGGTCCCGCAGGTCATGGAGATGGCGGTCGTCCTCGCCTTCGTCGCCTGGCGGCTCTGGCGGCTCCTGCTCGCGCGGCCACGTCCCGGCTACTTCTCCTACTTCGCCGTCGCCTTCGTGGCCCTGTGGGAGGGCGCGGCGCTGATCCCCACGCTGCTCTATGGCTTCGTCCTCATCGGCGTTCCCGGCTTCGCGGCGCGCACGGCCGCCGTCCTCTGTCTCGGCTGTGGCCTCGGGCTCCTCCTCCTCGCCCCCCGGGTCGGCGAGCAAGCACAGTCCTCGCCACCGGACGCCGAGCTCGCCCGTGCCCTCGAAGGCGAGGATGACGACTTCAGCAAGAGCCTGGCCTAGAAGCGGGGTGCGCGTGCCCGCCCGCCGGGGCCGGGCGGGCGCGGCGTTCCTCGGCGCCACCGTCCTCCTCGCGGCGTGTGGGTCGGCCCGGTCGCCGGCGCCCGAGCCCGGCATCCCCCGCGCCCTGGTGGCCGAGTCGCGTCCGATCGGGCACGGAGCGAGGTTCCATCCTCCCGCCACGGGTCGGGTGCTCGGGCGCTGCCGCGCCCACCTCGGACCACGGATCGCCGTCCACGTCGAGCTCTTCGCCGCCAACCAGGTGGTGCTCGTGCCCGCGGGCATCGGCACCCGGCCCCCGCGCCGCTTCTCGGCGGGGCGGATCTCCCGTGCCCGCTGCTACGGCGACCTGGTCACGCTCGAGCCCACCGGGGTCGTGCTCGTGCGCGCGGGGACTCACCGGCCGCTCGCTGACCTGTTCCGGGGCTGGGGAGAGCCGCTCACGCCAAGACGTCTGGCCTCCTTCCCGGCGGCGGCGGGCTCGCGGGTAGAGGTGTTCGTCGGCGGCCGGCGGTGGCACCGGGCCCCGGGGAGCGTGCCGCTCACCGAGCACGCGGAGATCGTCCTCGAGGTGGGCCCGCACGTCCCGCCCCACGTCTCCTACACGTTCCCGCCCGGGGCATGACCCTGGCCCCCCGCGAATTCAGCCGCCCCGGCGCGAGATTCGCATCCGAGCGCTATGTTCCACGCCAAATGCCTGCTCGTGCTGGACGCCGTGCCGTGCTCGGACGGCTTGCGCCGCTCGCCCTGATGCCGGCGGGTGCCTTCGCGGTTCACCAGCTGCGCTACATGCTCGCCTTCCACGGCAGCGCCGGTGCCGTGCTCCAGCGCCAGGGGCACTCCTATCTGCACTCGCTGGTGCCGTGGATCATGGTGGGCCTGGCGCTCGTCGCGGGTGCCTTCCTGCGCGCGCTCGGGCGCGCCTTCGGGGGCCGCTGCTCGCTTCCCCGCTACACGCTCTCGTTCGCCGCCCTGTGGCTGACCTGCGCGGCCTCACTGCTCGCCATCTACGTCGCCCAGGAGCTCCTCGAGGGCGTGCTCGCCACCGGGCACCCGGCCGGGCTCGTCGGCGTCTTCGGCTACGGCGGGTGGTGGGCGATCCCGGCGGTACTGGGCGTCGGCCTGGTGCTCGCCGCCGCCTTCCACGGCGCCCGCTGGGTGATCGGCGAGGTCGCGCACCGGCGCCGTCACCCGCGCTCGGGCACCGCGCCGACCCGGGTGGTGCGCCCCCGCCCCGCCGTCCTCGTCCCCCGGCTTGCCCCCATCGCCGGGGGGTGGTCGGACCGCGGCCCGCCTCGGTGATCTCGCGCCGCCGCGCGGCGACGACGCCGTTGCCGTAACCGAGCGTCGTCCGCCCGCGTCCGAACGCCGTCCGCTCCGACCGCGCCCGCTCCCCGGGAGTCGCGTCGCGTCGCCGATGGCGTCGGCCCGATCTGATCATCAACTGAGGAGGACAGAACACGTGAAGGCCACATTCCCCAGCCGGCGAAGATTCCTCGTCGCGCTGGCCCTCACCGGCGCCGGGCTCGTGCTCCCTGCCGCCGCGTCGGCGCATGCCCGCGTCAGCCCCGCCGTGTCGCTCGCCGGCAAGCTCCAGCTCTACAGCCTCGCCGTGCCCACGGAGAAGAGCGGGCTGACGACGACGAAGGTCGTCATGACGGTGCCGAACGGATTCGGGATCGACTCGTTCGTCCCGCCCCCGCCCGGCTGGGCCCAGCAGCTGCAGCAGTCGGGCTCGGGCGACAGCGCCGTGGTCACCAAGGTGACGTGGACGGGAGGGAAGACCCCGACCGGCGAGGACTCCCTGTTCTCGTTCCTCGCCCAGCCCGCATCGGCCAAGTCCTACACGTTCGGAGTCCAGCAGACCTACTCGGACGGGTCGATCGTGAACTGGACGGGCCCCGAGAGCGCCGCGGCGCCGGCGCCGACGATCCAGGCAACGGACTCGTTCGGGAGCGGTAGCGGCGTATCGGTGCTCACCATCATCGCCCTGATCGTGGGGGTGCTGGGCCTGATCGCGGGCGCCTTCGCGCTCGTCACCGCCGGCGGCGGTCAGGGACGCCCGCTCGCGTGAGCACCCGGGGGCGGACCGCCTTGGCGCTCGCCGCGCTCGCCGCGGTATGCGCGCTCCCGAGCTCGGCCTCGGCGCACGCCTACCTGATCAAGACCGTGCCCGCGGCCAGCGGCATCCTCGACGTTCCACCCCCCAACGTCCAGCTCACCTACGACGAGTCCGTCGAGCCCCGCTTCGCGATTATCTCGGTCACCAACGCCGCGGGCCACCAGGAGACGAGCGGCCCCGTGCGCCGCTCGGCGGCGAACCCGGACACGCTCATCGTCCCGTTGCGCCCGCATCTGCCCGAGGGCTGGTATCTCATCTACTGGCGGGCGATCTCGGTGGATGGGCATCCCGTGCAGGGCGCGTTCACCTACGCGGTGGGGCCCAACCCCGGTCCCGCCCCCCAGTTCCCGGTACCGAACATCTCCGCCACGGCGACGTCGACGAACCTGCTCATCGCGCGCTGGGTGATGTTCCTCTCGGTGATGGTGGCGATCGGCCTCTACGTCCTGCGCGTGCTCATCGCTCGCCCCGCCCTCGCCCGCGTACCCGCCGCCACCCGCCGCGCCCTCTCGACCGCGTTCGTGATCGCCTCGGTGGTGGGCCTCCTGGCCATCCCGACCTACCTCGACTTTGCGATCGCCAACGACTCGCTGCGCTCGGTGTTCGACGTCAGTGCCCTCGTCCCCCTCTTCCGCGTGACCGCCTTCGGGCGTGGCTACCTGGATATGGCGCTGTGCTTCGCGCTCTTCTCCATCGCCGCGTGGATCTCGCTCTGGGTCGACCGTCCCGACCGCGAGCGCCGCTCGATCGCCGAGCTCGCGGCGACGGCGGGAGCCCTGCTCGCCGCCGCCGCCGTGCTCATGGTCCCGGGAGCGGCAGGACATGCGGCCCAGACCTCGCCGCGCGGCCTGGCGGTCATCTTCGACTGGTTTCATCTCCTCGCCGGCTCGATCTGGATCGGTGGCCTGATCGGGCTGCTCGTGTTCTGGGCGCGCGTCCCCGCCGCGGGTCGCGTCGGCGCCCTCTCCGTGCTCGTGCCGCGCTTCTCCAATGTCGCGCTCGTTTCCGTGCTCGTCCTCCTCGCCGCCGGCACCGGGGCGACGATCATCCACATGCCCGCCATCAACGCGCTGTGGGAGACCGGCTACGGCGTCGCCATCCTCGTCAAGATCGGGCTGCTCTACATGGCGGTGTGGATCGCGCGAGTCAACCTCCTGCGCGTCAAGCCGAGGCTCGTAGCCGCGCGCGAGCGCCCCGAGCTCGGCGAGGCGGCGGCGGGACTGCTGCGCCGGCTCGTCAGCGCCGAGGCCGTGGTCATCGCCGGCGCGGTGTTCGCGGCCGCGGTTCTCTCGAGCCTGGCGCCGCCGCCGCCGTCCTTCGCGCTCCAGAACTCCGCGCTCGCCTCGGTCGGCCCGGGACGCGTCGCCAAGACCATCGCCCGCGCCGGCTACGTGCTCCAGGTGCTCGTCTCGCCCAACCACGCGGCGGCGCCCGACTCCTTCGCCCTGCGCATCACCAAAGGCGGACAGCCCGTCCGCGGCGCCAACGTGACCCTGACCTTCAACCACACGGAGATGCAGATGCCCCAGCAGGAATACCAGCTCACCGAAACCCAGCCCGGTGTCTATGCGCGCACCGCTCCCGCCCTCGTCATGGTCGGCAAGTGGGCGCTGGGCTTCCAGATCACGCCGCCCGGCGGCCCCTCCTTCAACGCTCTCATCCTCGACCAGGCCAACGGATGAGCGCCATCGCACATCGCGCCCTCGCGCTCGCCGCGGTGATCGGGGCGATCGCCGCCGTGGCGGGCTGCGGCGGTTCATCGACCACCGTCGCCGCGCCGTATATCGCCCCGGCCCGGACCTTCACCCTGGCCGGCTTCGAGCCGGCGGGCACCGTCGTCGCCCACCGGCCCACCACCATCTCCTTCACGGTCCAGCAACCGGACGGGAAGCCGCTGACCCGGTACCGGACCGGGACCGGCCCGCACACCGGCGTCCACCTCATCGTCGTCCGCGACGATCTCGCCTACATCATCCACCAGCACCCGCCGATCGGCGCGGACGGACTGCTCCGCCAAACGGTGACCTTCCCCGCACCCGGCCCCTACAGGGTCCTCGTCGACCTCTACCCGAACATCCCGGGCGGGCAGCCGAACTTCCAGCTCTACACCACCATCCACGTCGCGGGCGCCTACCACCCCCAGGCGCTGCCCCCGTTCAAGTCCGATCTCGTCATCCACGGGTACCACATCGACATGCGGGGCCGCCCCTCCCTGCACGCCATCCAGGCGCAGTTCGTCCACGTCGACGTCACCGACCCCCATGGACGCCCGGTGACCTTCGTTCCCTGGTTCGGCGCCCTCGCGCACGCGATCTTCTTCCGTGAGGGAACGCTCGACTACTTCCACACCCACATCTGCGCGCCCAACGCCCCGAACTGCGGGACCCTGCCCGGCGTGAGCTCCTCGCGGGTCACCGGGCGCTCGACCGCGCCCGGCAAGATCACCGTCGGCGTGCTCGTCCCCGCCCCCGGCGTCTGGCGGCTCTTCCTGCAGATGAAGCTCGGCGGCCGGGTCATCACCGCCCCCTACACGCTGCACGTGGCCTCATGAGACCGGCCGGAGTCCGCCTGCGCCTGCTCGCCGCCGCGTTAGCGCTGGGCGCGGGGGTGGCCGCGCTCGTCATCGCCATCGAGCTGCTGCGCAGCGCCCTCGGGTGATCGACCGCGGCGATCGATGGAGCGAGATGGGAACTCGGCTGATCCGGATTCTCGCTGCCTCGGTGCTCGTGGCGCTGCTCGGAGCCGCCTCGGCGCACGCCGACGGCGACCCCGCCAGCGACGTACTCCTCGCCGCGAACGTCTTCTATCCCTACGGTCCGCCCGTCTCCGCGAGCCTCCAGCGGGCCCTGAACGCGGAGACGGCGGCGGCAGCTCGCGCGCACTTCCCGATCAAGGTCGCGCTCATCGCCGCGCCCACCGACCTCGGCGTGATCCCCAGCGTGTTCGGGCGGCCGCAGGCCTACGCCGACTATCTCGACCAGGAGATCAGCTTCAGCGGTAAGCAGCCGCTCCTCGTCGTCATGGCCGCCGGCTACGGGGTTCAGGGGCTGCCCGCGGCGTCGAGCGCGGCGGCGGGGTCCCTGCCCAAGCCCGCGGGAACGCGCACCGACGACCTCGCCCGGGCCGCCGCCGTCGCCGTGCGCGAGCTCGCCGCCGCCGCGGGCCAGCCGATCCCGGCCGGACTCGAGACTCGGGTCCCTCCCGCCGGTCACGGCTCGACGGCCCTCATCGTCGTGCTCCTCGCCGTCGGATCGGTGGCCGGCGCCGCCGCGATCCTCGCGGTGCGCAACCGCCGCGCCCAAGCTCGCTGAGCTGCTCCCGGGCCGGGACTCGCCGGCTCAGCCGCCGACGGCGGTGATCGCCGACTGGAGCTGGGACCAGGTGGGCACGCCCTGGATCGGCTGGGCCTGGCCCTTGGGGCCCTTGATGACGATCGAGGGGGTGCTCGACAGGTTCAGGCTGTTGGCGGCGGCGGCGTCCGACTGCACCTGAGCGGTGAGGTTCGAGTTGTTGCGCGCCGACAGCCACTGGCTGTAGTTCAGCCCGGGAACCTGCTTGGCCAGGTTGTCGAGGTAGGTCTCGTTGACGTAGCTCGTGCCCTCGGCGCCCTGCTCGGCGTAGAAGAGCTCGATGTAGTACCAGGCCTTGCCCTGGAGTCCCGCGGCGAGGGCGGCGGCCTGCTGGACGGGGAACATCTGGGGCGTCGCCCCTTGCCCGGTGGCGGTGTCGAGCGAGCGATAGGTGAGCGACGCCTTGCCCGTCTTCACGTAGGTGTTGATGAGCTGGTCCTCGACGCCCGAGCCCGTGGCACCCGCCGAGGTCTTGGCCGTGGTGGGAAGGGCGAAGTCGTCGCACGCCGAGCACTCGAGGTCGCCGTACTCGGTGACCTGGACGGGGGCGCTGGGCTTGCCCAGAGTGTTGTTTCCGCTCTCGGCGACGCCGCCGATGAGCCCGCTGACCCGGGTGACGATGCCGTTCGCCGCCGTGCTGTTGAGCTTGACCGGCCCGGCGCCACCGCTGCTCTTGGAGCTGATCACCACCGCGGCGACGACGACGACGACGGCGACGAGGGCGACGCCGGCAAGGCGCATGAGGCGCTGCTTGCGCTGCTCGGCCTCGGCGAGCTTGCGCTCGAACTCGATCCGCTGGGCGCGGGCCGCCGCCTTCTGCTCTGCTCTACTGGCCATCAGCGCCTAGGGTAGCTGAGGCGGCCGCCTTTGCTGCCGTGTCGGCCGTGTCGGCCTTGTCGGCCCTGGCGGCCTTGGCGGCCTTGGGGGTCTTGGCGCCGCGGACGCTCGCCTTCGTCGCCGGGCTCTGAGCCGCCGGTGCGATCAGGTAGCGGGTCACCGCTCCCGCGAAGAGGATGGTGAGGAACCCGGCGCTCGTCGCGCACTCCTCGCACACCGCGTGGATCGAGTACAGCTCGCGGTAGGTCAGGTAGCCGCTGAAGGCGAACCCGACGAAGGTCAGGGCCAGCGTGGCGAGGCGGGCCTCCTCGCGGTCGCGGACGAGGAGCGAGCCGAGGATGCCGATGTAGCCGAGGAGGCCGATCAGGGCCACGGGCACGCCGTCGAGCTTTGACCACTGCGAGGTCTGGACCTTGATGCACGCCTGGCCGGCGGTGCACGCCGGCTTGATGCCCGAGTAGTGGACGTAGGTGAGATACGCCGCCAGCGCTATGCCCAGGACCGACAGCCCGATCATGGCGCGCCGCAGGACGACCGCGTTCATGACCGCTCTCGGGAGCGAGACTGCATGGAGACGTTGTACACGATCACGATAAGAGTTCGGTACGAGCGCCGTTACGAACCGGAGTCCTCCGGCCAGTCCTCGAGCGTCTCCAGGTACTGGTCTCGGACCTCGGCGATGCGCTCGTCGAGCTCGTCGGCCGTCCACTCGTCGGTGGCGATCGGCGCGAGCACGGCGACGTCGACGGTCCCCGGGCGGATGAGCACCGACCCGCGCCACATCACGTCCCCGGCGTTGCGGATGACGATGGGAACGATGGGTACGCCCGCCTGCATGGCGAGGTGGAAGGCACCCTTCTTGAAGCGCCCGAGGCGCCGGGTGGCGCTCCGCGTCCCTTCGGGGGCGATGGCGATCGACACCCCCGAGCGGAGCTTCTCGACCGCGGGCTCGAGCGCGGCGCGGGCCTGGGCGCTGTTGGCGCGGTCGACGTAGGCGATGTCGACGACGTAGCCGATGAGGGCAAAGCGCGGGTCGCGGCTCAGCTCCTTCTTGGCCACCCCGGTGAGGTCGCGGCGGATGAGCGAGCCGAGCACGGCCACGTCGATCGAGCTCTGATGGTTGAAGATGAAGACGGCGGGGCGGTGTGACCACAGGTGCTCGGCGCCCGTGACGTTGAGCTCGACCCCGGCGAGGGCGAGGGCGAGATCGGGGCCGATCGAGGTGGCGACATTGGCGGCCTGGCGGCGACTGCGGTTCAGGGCGCCGACGGCGATCCCCACCCCGCCGGCCGCGCCCAGGCCCGCCAGCGCGGCGCTCGTGCGGATCGTCGAGCGCAGGCCGGGACGGCCCCGGCTCGAGAAGCGAGAGATCGGCCAGTCGCGCTCACGGGCTACGCGCTCGAGGCCCCCGGCGGGATTCAGCGGCCGGGGCTCGCCGACGACCTCGAGGAAGAACACGTCCTCGTCGCCGTTGGCGTAGCCGTAGGAGCGCGGGAGGCTGATCTTCGCGCGCCGAGCGAGCTTCTTCACCGCCTGGGCCTTGGCCGGCCCCCAGAGGATGTCGCCGGCGAAGAAGCCGCTGAAGTTGCCCTGCACGACCTCGACCTCGGTGCACAGCAGGTGGTCGACTCCCAGGTCCTCGGCGAGCGGCGCCGCCTGATAGCGCGTCGCCGAGGTGGCCAGTGCCACCGTGTGCCCCGCGCGCTGGTGGGCGCGGACGAGCTCCCGGGCCTCGGGATAGACCATGCCCGCGATCCGGTCGTGGAAGAGGCGGGCGAAGATGTCGGTCACGTCCTCCTCTGAGCGCCCCGCCCAGTTCGAGATGGCGACGCCCATGAGCTTGTTCACGTCGGTGCCGAGCACGGCCATCTCCCCCGCCGCGAGGAGCGTGCGCACGAGCTCGCCGACGCCGAACTCGCGCCGTCGCACCCGGTCCTCGTAGAACGCCGCCGCCGAGTAGCCCGCGATCAGGGTTCCGTCGAAGTCGAAGAAGGCGCCGACCCTGGGTCCCTGGGGGCCGTCTTCGATCTCGGCCAGGAGCTCGTCGAGGTTCATCAGGAGCTAGATCGACCGGATCCGCTGCAGGCGCGCCACCAGCGTCCGCACCTCGTCGGCGAAGGCGGCCCGGCGGGCGGCGAGCTCGTCGCCTCCGGGCTCGAGCAGGCCGCGGTTGCCGGCCAGGCGCAGCGCGGTCCCGAAGAGCTCGCGCGAGATCGACTCGGTGCTGTGGATGCGCTGCTGGAGGCGGTACTGGTGCGCAACGCCCAGGCACTCGGCGGCGAACTGCTTCTCGTCGATGACCTCCCCGGGGTCGCGTTGGGCGAGCCGCTCGGCCACCACCAGGTAGGCCTCGAGGAACGAGGAGAGCAGCAGCGGCGCCAGGCGCAGCCGCGTCTCGGTGAGCGCCGTCCACGCGGCCCCGGGGTCACCCACCCTGAGCTCCCAGTCGGGGTCGAGGAGCCCGAGCTCGGTCCTGAGCTCGGATTCGAACTCCTGGGTGGGGGCGAAGAAGAACTCGAACTTGAGCAGGTCGCGGACGCGCAGCGCCTCGCGCCACCCCGCCTCGACGGGGTCGGGCGGTCGCTTCTCGTCGACGTAGACGAGCACGAGCTCGGCGATCGCGCGGTTGAGGAAGAAGTGGATGATCGAGTTGCGGTAGAAGGCAGCCTCGAGATGGCGTTCGGGCGAGATCGACCACACCGGCTCGCTCCCGCCCGTGTAGGCGCGCGCCACGCCGTGGAGGCACAGGGAGTCGAGCGCCGCCCGCACCCCCTCGGGCTCGGCGATCTCGAAGTCGCCGAGCATGGGCAGGTGGCGGACGTGCACGTGCTCGAGCAGCGGATCGAGCGTCGCGCGCACCTCCTCGAGGGTGAGGGCGCGGTCGTCGCCGCCCAGCAGTGCCAGGGCGACGAGCGCCGTCTCGGTGATCGGCGTGACCCGGTTGATGCGGTGCGAGACCTCGATGGCGATGCGCTCGACCACGTGGTCGCGCTCCTCGTCGCCGAGCGCCTCGCGCAGGGACAGCGGCTCGCCGAAGCCCACGCGCGCCTTGCCGAACCCGCGTCCCTGGGCTCGCGCGTAACCGACGAGCCAGGCGAGGCTCTCGGGCGTCTTCTGGGCCCCGTGCTCTTCGGCGGCCATCGCGCCGATCTCGTAAAGCTGGTCGTAGACGATCGAGGTGGGGATGAGGAGGATGTCGTCGATCCCGCCCGCGCGGTAGGCCTGCACCAGGTACTTGAGCAGGCCGTAGCGCGGGGGACGGAGCTTGCCGGTGCGCGTGCGCCCGCCCTCCATGTACCACTCGAGGTTGAAGCGCTTGCGCACCAGGTAGCCGATGTACTCGCGGAGGACGAGCTTGTAGACCGGGTCGTCGCGGATGCTGCGGCGGATGAACACGGCGCCGCTGCGGCGCGCCACCGGGCCGATCGGCCAGAAGGAGACGTTGAGGCCCCCGAGCACGTGGTTGGGCGCAAACCCCTCGTGATGGAGCGCCGAGCGCAGGATCACGGGGTCGAGATAGGAGCGATGACTGGGAAGGAAGACGAGCGGCTTGCTCGCGCTCAGCCGGCGCAGCTCCTCGACGGCGACGGGGTCGACCTCGACCTCGTAGGCGCGGCTCATCCACCGCCCGAACTGCTCCCATGCGTCGATCGCCAGCCGGCTGTGGCTGGCGACCATCTCGCGCAGGTGGGCCGAGGCCTCGGCCGCGACCTCGGTCTGCGGGCGGCCGAGCTCGGCCGCCAGCGCGGCCACGAGCCCGTTGAAGCGGGCGCTCGCCTCGATCTCCTCGGCCACGAGCCGGGGGACCTTGTACTGCTTCCCGAGCACCGAGCGCTCAGCGCGCTCGAGGGCCAGGCGGGCCTGGCGGGCCACGAAGGCTGGGAAGCCCTCCTCGCTTCGGGCGCCTTGGAAGCGCGAACGCAGCTCGCTCAGGCGGGCCGGCTCGGCGGCCACCACGCGGCAGCGGTCGGGCTCGTGGCGGAGGATCCGCGCCTGCTGGCGAGCCCCTGGGTGGCGGGGATCGCTGAGGGTGAGGAGGTCGCTCGGGCGCCAGGTGCGGACGCCGTCGCGCTCGCGGGGGAGCCAGGCCACCCCGACGGGGACGAGCCACGGGTCCGCACGCGCCCGCCCGAGCGCCCGCTCGAGCTCGTCCTCGGAGGCGTCGAGGACCTCCACGTGCGCGCCCTCGGAGCGGACCGGGCGCAGCCAGTCCTCGAGCACCGCCCGCTCGGCGGGGGTGGAGGCGAAGGCGAGCACGAGCGCGTCCGCTCCCGGCGGAGCGGGCCACGCGGCGCTTGCTCGCTCGCTCGCCTGGTCGACTACCGCAGCGCCCGTCAATTCGCCGCCAGCTCGGTCGTCGGCCGGGTCTTGAAGAGCCCGCGAAAGGCGTCCTCGGGCGTGCGGCCCTGGTGGACGACGCCGTACACCTCGCGGGCGATGGGCATCTCGACGTCGTGGCGCTCGGCCAGCTCCATGACCACGCGCGAGGTCTTGATGCCCTCGGCGACCATGTTCATGTCGGCGACGATCTCATCGATCGAGCGCCCGCGCGCGAGCTCCTCCCCCACGCGGCGGTTACGGCTCAGGGGGCTGATGCAGGTGGCGAGCAGGTCGCCCATCCCCGCCAGCCCGGCGAAGGTGTGGCGCTTGCCGCCCATGGCCACGCCCAGGCGCGTCATCTCGGCCAGGCTGCGCGAGATCACCAGCGCGCGGGTGTTGTCGCCCGTCCCCAGCCCGGCGGCCATCCCCGCGGAGATGGCGAACACGTTCTTCAGCGCGCCGGCGATCTCCACCCCGAGCACGTCGGTGCTCGCGTAGACGCGAAACAGGGTGCGGCGGAAGATGTCCTGGAGCGCGTGGGAGATCTGCTTGTCGGGCATGGCGATGACGGCGGCGGCGGCGTAGCCGCCCAGCACCTCCGCGGCCAGGTTGGGTCCGGCGAGCACGCCCGCGGGGTGGCCGGGGAGCACCTCGTCGATGACCTCGGTCATGCGCCGCTGGGTATCGAGCTCGAGGCCCTTGGTCAGGCTGACGACGGGGATCCACGGGCGCACGTGCGCGGCCGCCCGTTCGAGCACGTCGCGGAAGCCGTGGGAGGGGACGGCCATGACGAGGACGTCGGCCTGCGAGACCGCCTCCTCGAGCGAGCTCGTGGCCCGCAGCGAGGGGTCGAGCTGCTCGTCCCCCAGGTAGGAGCTGTTGGTGTGCTCGCGCTCGATCTCCTCTGCCACCTCGGGCCGGCGGCTCCACAGCAGGGTGGGCGCGTTGCGGGCGGTGATCGAGGCCACCGTGGTCCCCCATGACCCGGCGCCCACCACGGCTACGCGCTCCTGTCTGGTCGCGGCCGACACGGCTAACTCATCTGTCCGCGCGAGATGGCCAGACACGCCTCGCACCTAGGCCACGGCGGGTTCCACGGATATCCGGTCACGTCCTTGCCGCACAGCGCCGTGTCGGGATCCTCCTCGGTGACGAGGTGACACAGCTCCTCGAACCCGGCATCGTCCTTGCCGGGGACGTTGATGCAGCCGGGATGAACGTTGGGCCATCTGACGGGCGCCGCGGCGCAAAGCATGGACGCGAGGATAACCCGAGTTGACAGCGCGCGGGGCCTCCGCGACTCGGCGAATTTCGCGCCGCCAAAGGCGCCGATCTATTTCGGCTCTGCCGAGCCCGAGAGCGCGACGAAGTAGTCGAGCGCTTCGGGGTTGGCGAGCGACTCGCGACTGGCGACCTGCGCGGGGTCGGCGCCCATGAGGATTCGCTTGACCGGGACCTCGAGGACCTTGCCCGACAGGGTCCGGGGAACCTCGGCGATGCTCCGGATCTCGTCGGGTACGTGGCGCGGCGAGCAGTCCTCGCGGATCCGGCGCTTGATCTGGGCGGCGACCTCGTCGGTGAGCTCCTCGCCCTCGCGCATGACCACGAACAGGGGCATCCATCCATCCGTCCCCGGCTTGGCGATGTCGACGACGAGCGCGTCGAGGACCTCGGGGACGGCGAGCACGGCGCGGTAGATCTCGGTCGTCCCCATCCTCACCCCGCCGCGGTTGATCGTCGAATCAGAGCGCCCGTAGATGATCGCGGTGCCGCGGTCGGTGATCTCGATCCAGTCGCCGTGGCGCCACACTCCCGGGTAGGTCTCGAAGTAGCTCTCGCGGTAGCGCGAGCCGTCCTCGTCGCCCCAGAAGCCGACCGGCATCGAGGGCATGGGCTGGGTGATCACGAGCTCCCCGACCTCGTTCTCGAGCGCCTTGCCGTCGGGGTCCCACGCCTCGACGGCGGCCCCCAGGGCCCGGCCCTGAAGCTCGCCCAGGTACACGGGCAGGGTGGGCACGCCACCCACGAAGGCGGTGCACACGTCGGTCCCGCCCGAGGTCGAGAACAGCCACGTCCGCGCCCCGAGCTCGTCGTAGACCCAGCGGAAGCCCTCGGGCGAGAGCGGCGATCCGGTCGAGCCCATGCTCCGGAGCGCGCCGAGGTCTCGGCCCTGCGCCGGCTCGATGCCCGCCTTCATGCAGCCGGCGATGAAGGCCGCGCTCGTGCCGAAGCAGGTCATCCCGGTGCGCTCGGCGAGATCCCACAGCGTGCCCAGATCGGGATACCCGGGATTGCCGTCGAAGAGGATCACCGACGCCTCGGTGAGGAGCACGCCGACGAGGAAGTTCCACATCATCCACCCCGTGGTGCTGAACCAGAACACCCGGTCGCCGGGCTGGGCGTCGAGGTGGAGCCCGAGCTTCTTCAGGTGCTCGACGAGGATCCCGCCCTGGCTGTGGACGATCGGCTTGGGCAGCCCCGTCGTCCCCGAGCTGTAGAGCACCCACAGGGGGTGCTCGAAGGGCAGGGAGGTGAAGGTCAGCCCGGCAGCGGCGGCTTGCGCGTCGGCTTGGGCGTCGGCTTGGGCGTCGGCTGGGGCTGGGGCTCGGGCGAAGGCGTCGTCCCAGCCGGTGTTCGCCAGATACCCGAGGGTCACCGTGCGCTCGAGCGAGGGGATCTCCGCGGCGATGGCGCGGACCGTGTCGCGGCGGTCGTAGTCCTTACCGCCGTAGCGGTAGCCGTCGATGGCGAGCAGCACCTTGGGCTCGACCTGGGCGAAGCGGTCGATCACGCTGCGCGTCCCGAACTCAGGGGCGGCCGCAGACCAGATCGCGCCGATGCTCGCGCAGGCGAGAAAGGCGGCCACCGTCTCGGGGATGTTGGGCATGTAGGCCACCACACGGTCTCCCTGGGTGACCCCGAGCTCCCGCAGACCCGCCGCGATCCGCGCCGTCTCGCTGCGCAGCTCGCCCCACGTCCACTCCCCGGGCTCGCGCACCTCCGAGGCATGACGGATCGCCACCG
>DASZKU010000312.1:0-2729 GCA_035552815.1 Solirubrobacteraceae bacterium
CGGCCGGGACCCGCCAGCTCCGCGGCGCGGCGCGGCGCGGCGCGGCCCGGCGCGGCGCGGCCCGGCGCGCTCAGAGCAGCCGGACCCTGGGGATGCGGCCATCCCGGATCACCACCTCGACGCGCTCGCGTTCATAGCCGCGCGCCTTCAGGGTGATGAGGACGCGATCTCCGGCTCGGTACACCCGTCCGTCGAGCGCCACGAGCACGCGGGGGAGCTTCCGGGTCGTGGCCGAGAGGACCGACACCGGGCAGCCCTTGCCCTTGCAGTTGACTTCGAAGGTGAGGCGGCGCGGGTGGCGACCGACGTGGAGGGCCACGAGCTCGGTGTGGCCACGGTTCCACGCCCAGCGCAGCGTGAGCCTGACCCGCAGGCGCCGGCGGTGCGAGGTCTTCGGCGGCGGTGGCGGCGGTGGTGGCGCCGTCGTCCCCGTTCCCGTCGTCGCCGGCTTGGCGACGGGGATGGCGTTCAGGGTCGCGTCGTTCACCGCCACCGCGCCCGTGCTCGTGGCCGCCGGCTCGCGCTCACCGGCGAGGACGTCCCACACCGTCCCCGAGGGCAGCCCGCGGAGCAGGGTTCCGTCGGCGGGGAGGGGGTGGGCCTTGGCGTAGTCGGCGTACCCGCCCGCATCGAGGCTCACCCACCCCGGGCATCCCCCGAGCGGGCCGCAGTCGGTGAGCCCGAGGAGGGCGCCGCCGGCGGCCCTGGCGATCAGGCCGGCCTGCGGCCCGTTGGCGACGCGCACGAACGACCCGTTGGCCGGGACCGGATGCGCGGCCATATAGGCGAGCGCCCCGCCGGCGTCGAGCCCGACCACCCCGGCGCACCCGTCGAGGGGCGCGCAGCTGTCGACGTGGATCACCGCCCCGCCCACCAGCGTGCCGATGAACCCGGCCGACGTGCCGTTCTGGATCCGGATGAACGATCCGTTGGCCGGGAGCGGATGCGCGACCGCGTACGCGAACACCCCACCGGCGTCGAGCCCCACCACCCCGGCGCACCCGTCGAGGGGCGCGCAGCTGTCGACGTGGATCACCGCCCCGCCCACCAGCGTGCCGATGAACCCCGCCGACGTGCCGTTCTGGACCCGGATGAACGATCCGTTGGCCGGGATGGGATGCGCGGCCATGTACGCCGCCGCCCCGCCCGAGTCCAAGCCGACCGTCCCGGCACAGCCGTCGAGCGGTGCGCAGCTGTCGACGTGTATCACCGCCCCGCCCACGAATCTCCCGATGAACCCCGCCGAGGCGCCGTTCTGGATCCGCACGAAGGAGCCGTTGGCGGGCACCGCTGCGTAGCCGGCCAGGCTCGAGAGGTGCTGGACGTTGGGACACCCTCCGAGGGGCGCGCAGCTGTCGACGTGGACGGGGGCGCCGCCGATGACCACGTAGATCGGCGCCGTGCCCGTGACCTGGATGAACGAGCCCGAGGGCGCGATGGCGAGGGCGGCCGGCGTCGCGATCAACCCCGGGACCAGCGAACCGGCGAGAAGGGACAGAAACGCAAGCCCGCGGACCACAGCGCGCCTCGACATGGCCTCAACCTACCCGAGTTGCGACTGCCCTAGTCCGACCCCTTACGTCCCCGGCCCAAGCACCTCCGAGGTGGCCACATCCCGGCTCACGAGCGCGGCATAGAAGCCGCCGCGCTCCACGAGCTCGTCGTGCGTCCCGCGCTCGACGATGCGGCCGTGGTCGAGGACGACGATCTGGTCGGCGTCGCGGACGGTCGAGAGGCGATGGGCGATGGTGATCGTCGTGCGGCCCTCGGACAGGCGCTCGAGTCCCTCCTGGACGATGTGCTCGGTCTGGGTGTCGAGCGAGCTCGTGGCCTCGTCGAGGACGAGCACGGGCGGGTTGCGCAGGATCGTGCGGGCGATCGCCATCCGCTGCTTCTCGCCGCCGGAGAAGCGGTAGCCGCGCTCGCCGACGACGGTGTCGTAGCCCTCGGGGAGGGAGGCGATGAGGTCGTGGATGCGCGCCGTGCGCGCGGCGTCCTCGATCTCCTCGTCGGTGGCGTCGGGGCGCGCGAAGCCGAGGTTCTCGCGCACGCTGGCGTGGAACAGGTAGGTCTCCTGGGAGACGACGCCCACCGTCGCCGCCAGCGAGGCGAGGCTGGCGTCGCGGACGTCGATGCCGTCGATGGTGACGCGGCCCTCCTGGGGCTCGTAGAGGCGCGCCACGAGATAGCCCAGGGTGGTCTTGCCCGCCCCCGTCTCCCCCACCACCGCGGTCCGGGTTCCCGCCGGGACCACGAGGTCGACGTCGGCGATCGTCCAGTCCTCCTGCTCGTCGGTGTACTTGAAGGAGACGCCCTCGAAGCGCACCTCGCCGAGCATCTCCTCGGAGCGCAGCTCGACGGGGTCCTCGGCCTCGACGATGTCGACGGGCAGATCGAGGTACTCGAAGATACGGTCGAAGAGCGCCATCGACGCCTCGACGTCGGCGCCGACGCCGAGCAGGGACTGGATGGGAAAGAGGAGCCGCGTCTGCAGCGTCGAGAAGGCGACGACGGTACCGACGTCGACATGCCCGATGAAGCTCTGGCCCGCGAGCCAGTAGACGATCGCCGGCTGGATCGCGAAGGTCATCTGGATCGTGGACATCACCCACCGGCCGGCCATGCGCGAGCGAACCTCGAGGTCGGCGACCTCCTTGGATTCGCCGGTGAAGCGGTCGGCGAGATCCTTGCCGCGACCCATCGTCTTACCGAGGAGGATGCCCGACACC
>DASZKU010000313.1:0-2556 GCA_035552815.1 Solirubrobacteraceae bacterium
CCCCCCCCCCCCCCCCCCCCGCCGGTGGTGCTCATCCACGGGGTGGGCTTCGGCCCCGCGACGCTGGCGCCGCTGGCGGCAGCGCTCGCGCCCGAGGCCCGCGTCGAGGTCCTCGCCCGCCGGGGCTACGGTGAGCGCGGGCACCTGCCCCCGGCGGCCACGGTGGCCGAGCACGTCGACGATGTCGTCGCGGCGCTCGACGCGGCCGCGATCGACCGCGCCGTGGTGGCGGGGATGAGCGGGGGCGGCACGGTGGCCCTCGCCCTCGCCCTCGCCTTCCCCGAGCGCGTCCTCACCGCGGTGGCGCACGAGCCGGCGGTGGGAAGCCTGTCGCCCGAGCTGCGGGCGCTCGTGCGGGGCGCGCTGCACCGGGGAGGCGGGGGAGAGCTCCTGCGCGCCCTCGCCGGGCCCGAGACGTGGGGCGAGCTCTCCGACGATGAAGTCGCCGCCCTGGACGCGAGCTCCGAGCTCGTGGAGGCCGACGCCGTCGCCTTCCTCGCCTTCGAGCCCCGCCTGGCCTCGGCGCTCGCCCCCCCGCTCGTGTGCTCGGTGGGCGAGCGCTCGAGCGCGCTGCGCTACACGGTGGCCGACCGCCTGGCGGCCCGCACGGGGGCGCCGATCGCCATCGTCCCCGGCTGCGGCCACCTTCCCCAGCTCGACGCCCCGGCGGCGTTCGCCGAGCTCATACTCGAACACGTACTCGTTACTCCTGAGAGGACTGGAGCGCCATGACCACGATCACCCCCTCCACCGTCGTCGACGCCGATCCCTATCCGTGGCCGTGGACGGGACACATCGACCTCGCCCACACCGCGCTCGTGCTCATCGACTGGCAGCACGACTTCTGCGGCCCCGGGGGCTACGTCGACACCATGGGCTATGAGCTCTCGCTCACGCGTAACCCGGTCGGGGCCACGCGCCGCGTGCTCGAGGCCTGGCGCCGCTGCGGGGCCCCCGTCGTCCACACCCAGGAAGGGCACAAGCCCGACCTCTCCGACTGCCCGCCCAACAAGCTCTGGCGCTCGCGCCGGATCGGCGCCGGGATCGGCGACAGCGGCCCGTGCGGGCGCATCCTCGTGCGCGGGGAACCGGGGTGGGAGATCATCCCCGAGCTCGCCCCTCGGCCCGGCGAGATGGTCATCGACAAGGCGACCAAGGGAGCCTTCTGCCAGACCGAGCTCGACCTCGTGCTCCGCAACCGCGCCGTCCACAGCCTCGTGTTCACGGGCATCACCACCGACGTGTGCGTCTCCACCACCATGCGCGAGGCCAACGATCTCGGCTACGAGTGCCTGGTCCTCTCCGACTGCACCGGGGCCACCGACCCGGGCAATCACGAGGCGGCGCTGAAGATGGTGACCATGCAGGGCGGGGTCTTCGGCGCCGTGGCCACGAGCGAGGCGCTGCTCGCGGTGCTCCCGCCCGCGCCGGTCGACGCCGCCGCCTGAGTGCTCGCGCTCGGACGCCCGCCGTTCTCGCTCGCCGGCCTGCTTCGCGACTACCGCTCGGGGGCGCGGCGCCCCTCCGAGGTCGCGCGCGAGCTCGGCGAGCGCATCGAGGAGGACGAGGAGCCGGTGTGGATCACCAAGGTCGCGCCCGAGGACCTGCTCGCCGCCGCCCGCACGCTCGACGGGGGCGACCGCTCGCTGCCCCTGTACGGGATCCCCTTCGCGGTCAAGGACAACATCGACGTGGCGGGAATGCCCACCACGGCGGCGTGCCCGGGGTTCGCCTACGTCGCGCAGGACAACGCGCCGGCGGTGGAGCTCCTCCTCGCGGCCGGGGCCCTGCTCGTGGGGAAGACGAACATGGATCAGTTCGCCACCGGCCTGGTGGGGACGCGCACCCCCTACGGGGCGTGTTCGTCGGTCTACGACCCGGCGCGGGTGAGCGGGGGCTCGAGCTCGGGCTCGGCCCTCGCCGTCGCCCTCGGTCAGGTGGCCTTCGCCCTGGGGAGCGACACCGCCGGGTCGGGGCGCGTGCCCGCCGCCTTCAACGGCCTCGTCGGGGTCAAGCCCACCCGCGGGCTCGTGAGCACGAGGGGGACGGTGCCCGCGTGCGCGAGCCTCGACTGCATCTCGATCTTCGCGCCCGCGGTGGCGGATGGGGCGGCCGTGCTCGAGGTCATCAGCGGGTTCGATCCCCTGGATCCGTGGAGTCGGCCGGCACCGGCGCGCGAGCACGAGCCGGCGCGCGAGCACGAGCGCGCGGCGCGCGTGGTCGAGCGGGCGCCGCGCGAGCTCGAGCGGGCGCGCGAGCCCGGCGCCCGTCTCGGCATCCCCCTGCCCGGACAGGCCGAGCCCGAGGAGGCCGAGGCCGCGGCGGCGTGGGCCGGCGCCCTCGAGCGGGCCGAGGGCCAAGCGACTCTCGTCACCGTCGACGTCGCCCCGCTCCTCGAGGCCGCACCGCTGCACTACGCGGCGTGGGTGGCCGAGCGCACGAGCCACCTCGGGGCTGTCATCGCCGCCGAGCCCGAGGGCCTCGATCCCGCGGTGGCGGCGATCATCAGAAGCGGTGCGGACCTGACGGCCGTCGAGATCTTCGACGCCGTCCACC
>DASZKU010000314.1:0-6168 GCA_035552815.1 Solirubrobacteraceae bacterium
CCCCCCCCCCCCCCCCCCCCGCCCCGCCACCCCGCCCCGCGCCCCACCGCCATGCCCGCCCCGCCCCGCGCCGACTTCCCCGTCCTTTCCTTCGCCTCAGCGAGCGGATGGGAGCAGTGGCTCGAGGCCAACCACGACGCCGTTTCCGGCGTGTGGCTCAAATTCGCCAAGAAGGGATCGCCGACGCCCAGCCTGTCTCAGGCCGAGGCGGTCGAGACGGCGCTGTGCTTCGGCTGGATCGATGGGCAGGCGGCCCCGCACGACGACGTCGCGTGGCTTCAGCGCTTCACGCCGCGACGCTCGCGCAGCAAGTGGTCTCAGATCAACCGCGACAAGGCCACCCGCCTGATCGCCGAAGGGAGGATGCGCCCGGCGGGCCACACCCAGGTCGAGCTCGCCAAGAGCGACGGTCGCTGGGAGGCCGCCTACGAGCCCCAGAGCACGGCACAGATCCCCGACGACCTGGCCGCCGAGCTCGAACGCAGCCCCAAGGCCGCCGCCTTCTTCGCCACCCTGAACCGGGTCAACCGCTACGCGATCCTCTACCGCATCCACGACGCCAAGCGCCCCGAGACCCGCGCCCGCCGCATCGTCAAATTCGTCGAGATGCTCGAACGCGGCGAGAAGATCCACCCCTGACCGGGGAGCTCCCGAACCGCCCCCCCCAGACCTCGACCACTCACCGACCCTGGTCGGCCGCCGCCTTCTTGCGGATATCGGCGAGCTGATCGTCGACCCAGTCCCCGGGGTCGCGGGCGGTGACGATCGCCTTCAGCCCCTCGTGCCGGCGCTCGCGCTCCTCCCTGGGCATGGTCAGGGCGGCGTGGATGGAGTCGGCGAGCTCCTGGATGTCGAAGGGGTTGACGGAGAGGGCGTACTCGCCGAGCTCCTCGTGGGCGCCGGTGTTCTCGGAGAGGATCGATACCCCGGCGCGCTCGTTGACCAGTGGACCCTCCTTGGCCACGAGGTTCATCCCGTCGAACATGGCGTTGACGATGAGGACGTCGTAGTGCTTGTAGGCGGCGACGGCCTCCTCGAGGTCGTCGCGGAGCTTGAGCTGGATCGGCATCCAGTCGGGCGAGCCGTGGCGGTGGTTGACGACGGCGACCACCGCCTCGATGCGCTCGAGGTACTCGGCGTACTCGGGGACGTCGGTTCGCGAGGGCATGAGCTGGGCGATGAAGCTCACGTTCTCGCGGAACTCGGGGTGCTGCTCGAGGAAGACGTCGAAGGCGCTGAAGCCGCGCAGGACGTTCTTGGACAGGTCGGCGCGGTCGACGCGGAGGATCAGGTGGTCGCGCCGGCGGCGCAGGAGCTCCTCCTCGAAGGCCTGCGTCCGCGGCCGCCTGACCACCGCCCGCACCCCGCCTGAGTCGATCGGGAGGGGGTAGGCGCGGACCCACACCTCGCGGTCGGCGAGCTGCACGAGCCCGCGTTCGAAGTCGACGTCGCAGTCGAGGAGGTCGCGGCAGCACTGGAGAAAGTTGCGGCGGTAGGAGCGGGTGTGGAAGCCGATGATGTCGTTGGCGAGGATCCCGTTGTAGATCTCGTTGCGGATCACCGATGGGAGCACCCGCCAGGCGTCGGACTGGGTCCAGGGGATGTGGACGAAGTGATGGAGGAAGGCGTCCGGGCGCTCGCCGCGGATCATCGCCGGGAGCGTGTAGAGGTGGTAGTCGTGGACCATGACCACCGGCTCGGAGACGCCCTCGATCTCTTCGAGGACGGCTCGGGCGAGGTCTTCGTTGACGACGTTGTAGCCGAACTCGAAGGCCTCCATCTCGTTGCGGCGGATGTCGGGCGCGTTGGAGAGGTCCCACAGGTAGTGCTGGATGAACCACAGCATCGGGTTGGCTGTGATGTTGTAGAAGCGGTCATAGGCCTCGGGGTCGGAGGCGACGAGCTTGACGTTGTACTCACCGCCGTCGGGCGCGTGGACGGGGAAGGGCCGGCCGTGGTGGCGCTCGGCCACGGCGACGTCCTCGTCGGTCATCGCCGAGGCGATCCACGTGACCTCGCGGTGTGAGGCGAGCCCCGTCAGCGCCGTCACCAGGCCTCCGGGACCGCGCCGAACCTCGCCGCCGGGCTGGAAGGTCACCGGTCCGCGGTTCGAGACCAGGACCAGCGGGGTCGACGAACCCGACGCGCCCACGACGGACCGATCAGGCGACCGCGAGCTCGGTGAACAGGGACAGCCAGTCGCGCAGCAGCCGGGGCGTGAGGAAGTGCGCGCGCGCCGCCTCCTTGCCCGCCCGGCCGAGGCGCTTGCCCAGCGACGGGTCGGCAAGGATCTCGAGCGAGCGCTGGGCGCACTCCTCGACGCTCGAGACGAGGAAGCCCGACTGGCCGTCGGTGATCTGCAGGGGGATGCCGCCCACCTTGCCGCCGATCATGGGACGCGCTTTCCACAGCGCCTCGGTCACCGTGAGCCCGAACCCCTCGCGGATCGACTTCTGGATGACGACGTCGGCGTGGGACTGGAAGGCGTTGACCTCGATCGAGCCGACGTTGTTGAAGTTGTTGTAGATGTGGATGTCGGGGTCGCCGTCGGCGTGGGCGACGGTGGCGTTGAAGTAATCCCATCCTTCGGGATCGTCGGTGGCCATCGAGCCGACGAGGGCGAGCTGGACCTCGGGATGGGTGTCCTTGACGATGCGGTAGGCGTCGATCACCCCCAGGGGGTCCTTCCACGGGTCAAAGCGCGAGACCTGGCAGAGGAGCGGACGGTCGACGTCGATCCCGAACTGGCCACAGATGTAGACGGCGTCATCGGTCGAGAATGCCATGTTCTTGGGCGCCAGCGGGTCGATCGCCGGCGGAATCACTTTGAAACGAGCATCCAGACCCTCCGGAACATACTGCTCGGTGTGGAACACGGCGGCCGGGTACTCATTCAAATAAGGAAGCAGACGCTCGAGCGTCACCGGATTGGGGCTCGAGAGGTCGATGTGGCAGCGCCAGATCCAGTTGCGCGCCTTGTCGGGGACGAGGGCGCGCATGGCCGCGGGCTGCGGATCGTGGACGATGCACACGTCCCACCCCTCTGAGAGCTCCTCGGCGTTGAGCTGGTTGTAGCGGTGCCACGTCGCCCATTCCTCGTCGGAGAGCTCGTGGGGGCTGCCCTGGAGGGCGTTGTGCATGACCTTGGTGGCGTTGAAGAACTCCTCGCGGCCGTAGATCACCTGCCATTCGCAGTCGAGGCCGACGTCGGCCATCAAGGGCACGAGCGTGTAGAGGATCTCCGACACGCCGCCGCCGAAGGCGGTTGCCGAGACGTGGAGGACGCGCTTGCCGCGCAGGGGCTCGGCGAGGGCCCGGATCTCCTCCACCAGCGACCGGCCGGCGATGCTGGCGTAGTCGGAGAGGAACTTGCTTCCCACGGGGACGGGCTGCAGCATGGTCGGACTTTCTACTGGCTCAGGGCCGAGGCGGTGGGCAACGGCCGGAGAAGATATCGGGCGGGCAGCCTCATCGCCGCGAGGCGATGAGCCGCGCCACCCCCAGGTCGACGGCGGTGACGAGCTCGGCGTGGAGCTCCGCGTTGGCGGCGGAGATCGAGGAGATCTGGAACTCGTGCCCGGAGCCGAGCAGGGGCCGGTCGTCGAGCGCTCGGCCCCAGCCGTCGCTCACCACCCCGCCCGCTTCGAGCAGGCAGATCGCCGGGGCGGCGAGGTCGTAGGGCGAGTTGTTGAGGATGTGCCCGTGCCCTACGCGCTCGAACTCGGCGCGTATCCCCGGAACCTCGTCGATCAGGCGCGAGCCGACCTCGATCACCGCGTCGAGCTGGCCGGTGACGATGCGGGTCATGGCAAAGGCCTGGGAGCCGAGCTCGAAGGTCCCCCCGAGCACCGAGGAGGCGTCGATGAGATCGCCGAGCACCTCGACGGTGGGCCGCACCGGACGGCCGCGGAAGCCGTAGCCCCAGAACATCCGCTCGACGTCGGCGTTGGTACTCAGCACGCCACGCCGCTCCGATACCACGCCGCCGCCTCGAACCGCCAAGAACGAGGCGCCCGACTTGATCTCGACGACGCACCCAATCTCGACGTCGGCCATCGTCGGGTCCCCGTCCCCGAGAGGCGCGAGGGCGACCGCGACGCAGCACGACTCGAGCCCCGCCATCGCCGGCCGCGTCCCGTCGATGGGGTCGACGAGGAGGACGTGGGTGGCGTCACCCGGTGCCACCAGTCCCCGGTCCTCGGAATAGAAGGCCAGGCGCGGGGCGCGCTCGGCGACGAAGGCCTCGAGCTCGCGCTCGGCGACCTCATCGATGGCGAAGGTGACGTCTCCCCCCGCCCCGGCGTCGCCCTGGGCGCGGCCGGCGTGCGACCCGAGCTCGGGCAGTACGCGCTCCCGCAGCGCCAGCGCCAGCTCGAGTACCAGCTCCCGCGGGCTCACCCCTCGCCGCCGGCGGGGCGCGTACCCAGCGTCACCTTAACCTGCCGCGCCGCGCCGCCGCGCCACACCTCGAGGGTCACCGTCTGCCCGGGCGCCATCGGGGCGATCGCGTCGGTTATGTCGTAGCCGAGGGTGAGGGGGCGGCCGTCGAGCTTGGTGATGACGTCACCGCCGGTCACGTACTGCGCGGCGTCGAAGGAGAGCTTGGTGCTCCCGCCGCGCAGCCCGGCCCGCGCCGCCGGGCCGCCGGGGGCGACGCTCTGCACGTACGCCCCGTGGGTCGCGCCCAGATTCAGGCGACGCCCGAGCTGGGGAAAGAGGTCGACCGAGCGCACCCCGATGTAGGCGTAGGCGACGGATCCGCGGGCGCGGAGCTGGGCCACCGAGCGCTTGACGGTGTCGACGGGGACGGCGAAGCCGACGCCTTGGCCGCCGCCGGTCGAGGAGGCGATCTGGGAGCTGATCCCGATCACCGCGCCGCTCGAGTTGACGAGGGGGCCGCCCGAGTTGCCGTGATTGATGGCGGCGTCGGTCTGGATCGCGCCCGGGATCGAGAAGGCGTTCTGCGGGTTCGTCCCGTTCAGCGACTGGATCAGCCGGTTCGTCGCCGAGATCACCCCGACCGACATCGATCCCGCCTCGCCGAACGGGCTTCCGAGCGCGGCCACCGGCGCGCCGACCGACAGCGACGCGCTCGAGCCGAGCGCCAACGGCCGCAGGGACAGACCCGAAGGATCGATGGCGAGGAGGGCGACGTCGGCGTTGGGGTCGGCGCCGACGATCCTCGCGGGAACCTCGTTGCCGTCTGAGAACTGCACGTAGACGTGGTTGGCGCGGCGGGTGGCGGCGCCCGTGGTGGTCGTCACCACGTGGGCGTTGGTGACGACCTCACCGGAGCTCGCGATCACGAACCCCGACCCCTGCAGGGTCTCACCGCGGCCCGAGCCCGAGCCCGTGAACACGCTGATCACCGTGACCACCCCGGGCGCGTCGCGGTGGTAGACCGTGCTCGCGTCGAAGCCGCTCGCGCCGCTCCCCGCGCTTGCGCTCGCGCCCGCCGTCGCCGGGTGCGACGGACCCGACGATCCGCACGCGGCCACGAGCGCCGTGGTGGCCAGCGCCGCGACCAGCGGCCTCGCGCTCACAGCGGGATCTCGAGCGTCAGGGTCGTGCTCTCGGGCCGTGAATCCACCGACAGGCGGCCCGCCATGTGCTCGGCGAGCTCTGAGGCGATCGCCAGCCCGAGCCCCGAGCCCTGGCCGTCGTCGGCGGTATAGAAGGGCTCGAAGATCCTCGGCAGGGCATGCGCGGGGATGCCCACTCCGTCGTCGCGGACGGCGAGACGCACGTGACCGTTCTCACGCATGGCGGTCACGACGATGCGGGTGCCGGGCGGGTTGTGGGTGAGGGCATTGTCGAGGAGGATCCGCATGATCTGGGCTACGCGCACAGGATCGCAAAGGGCCTCGATGGCCCGCGTCGCCAGCCGGAGCTCGAGGTGGGCGTCGTGGTGGGCGAGGGCGGGCTCGAACTCGCCGCTCACCGAGCGCGTGAGCTCGCCGATGTCGACGAGCTCGGGTCTGAGCTCGAGCGAGCCCGAGTCGAGCCTCGAGATCTCGAGCAGGTCGACCGAGAGCTTGCGCAGCCGCTCGACCTGGTCGCGGACCTGATCGAGGAAGCGCCGGCGATCGTCGGGATCGAGATCCTCGTCCTCGAGCAGCTCGACGGACCCGCCGAGGGAGAACACGGGGGTGCGGAGCTCGTGGGAGG
>DASZKU010000315.1:0-14053 GCA_035552815.1 Solirubrobacteraceae bacterium
CGCCAGGGCATCGTCCACGTCATCGGCCCCGAGCTCGGCGTCACCCAGCCGGGCATGACGATCGTCTGCGGCGACTCGCATACGGCGACCCATGGCGCTTTCGGGGCGCTTGCCTTCGGGATCGGGACGAGCGAGGTCGAGCACGTGCTCGCCACCCAGTGCATGGTCCAGTCCAAGCCCCGCTCGATGCGCATCCGCTATGAGGGCGAGCTCGGCTACGGCGTCACCGCCAAGGACCTGATCCTCGCCACCATCGGCGAGATCGGAGTCGCGGGCGCGGTCGGCCACGTCGTCGAGTACTCCGGCCCGCCGATCGAGGCGATGTCCATGGAGGGCAGGATGACCGTGTGCAACATGACGATCGAGGGCGGCGGTCGCGCGGGCATGATCGCGCCCGACGAGACCACCTTCGAGTTCGTCATCGGCCGCCCGGCCGCCCCGGCCGAGGTTCCCGAGCAGTGGCGCGGGCTGCGCACCGACGAGGGGGCGGCCTTCGACCGCGAGCTCGTGATCGACGCCGCCGGCCTCAGCCCCATGGTCACCTGGGGGACCAACCCGGGCATGGTCGTGGGCGTGGCCGGCAGCGTCCCCGAGGCGCAGTCCGAGCAGGACGAGCGCGCGCTCGAGTACATGGGCCTGCGCGGGGGCACACCGGTCCAGGAGATCGCCCTCGACCGCGTGTTCATCGGCTCGTGCACGAACTCGCGGATCGGCGACCTGCGGGCCGCAGCCGAGCTCGTGAACGGGCGCCGGGTCGCCGAGAGCGTCTACGCGATGGTCGTCCCCGGGTCCCAGCAGGTCAAGGCCCAGGCCGAGCGCGAGGGCCTCGACGAGGTCTTCCGCGCCGCCGGCTTCGACTGGCGGGGCGCGGGATGCTCGATGTGCCTGGGCATGAACCCCGACATCCTGCGGCCCGGCGAGCGCTGTGCCTCGACCTCGAACCGCAACTTCGAAGGCCGCCAGGGCCAGGGTGGCCGCACCCACCTCGTGTCCCCCCAGATGGCCGCCGCCGCGGCCATCGAGGGACGCTTCGTCGACATCAGGGAGTGGTCATGAAAGCCATCGAGACGATCACCGGCCGGGTCAGCGTGCTCGCCCGCAACGACATCGACACCGACCAGATCATCCCCAAGCAGTTCCTCAAGCGCGTCGAGCGCACCGGGTTCGGCGAGTTCCTTTTCTATGACTGGGCCAAGGAGCCGGGCTGGGATCTGCCCCACAATCCCATCCTCCTCGCCGGGCGCAACTTCGGCTGCGGCTCGAGCCGCGAGCACGCCCCGTGGGCGCTCGAGGACTACGGCTTCCAGGCGATCATCGCCCCGAGCTTCGCCGACATCTTCCGCTCCAACTGCACGAAGATCGGGCTCCTCCCGGTGGAGCTCAGCGCCGAGGAGTGCGCGGGCATCCGCGAGGCGGGGGAGGCCCAGGTCGACCTCGCCGCCCAGGAGGTGCGCTGGCCCGGAGGGACGGCGCACTTCGAGATCGACGCGGAGATCAAGCACCGGCTGCTCGGCGGGCTCGACGACATCGCCCTCACCCTCGGCGAGGGCGAGGCGATCGCGGCCTACGAGCGCGAGCGCGAGCGCCCGGGTCCCGTCACCACGGCGCTATGAGCACCCGGGACTGGGACGCGGCGACCTACGACCGCGTCTCCGATCCCCAGCTCGCATGGGCCCTCGAGCAGCTCGAGCGCCTCGACCTCGCCGGCGACGAGGTCGTCCTCGATGCCGGCTGTGGCTCGGGGCGGGTGACCGCGCTCCTCGCCGACCGCGTCCCCCGCGGCCGCGTGTACGCCGTCGACGCCGCGCCCTCGATGGTCGCGCACGCGCGCACGGCGCTCGGCGAGCGCGCCACCGTGCTCTGCCAGGACCTCGCCGAGCTCGACCTCCCCGAGCCCGTCGACGCCGTGTTCTCCAACGCCACCTTCCACTGGATCCCCGATCACGACAAGCTCTTCGCCGCGCTCCACCGCGCGCTCGAGCCCGGCGGCCGCCTCGTCGCCCAGTGCGGCGGTATCGGCAACATCGACTCCTTCCGTACCACGGCGGACTCGGTGGCCGCCGAGGAGCCCTTCGATCAGTATTTCGTCGGCTGGCAGCGGCCGTGGAACTACGCGACCGCCGAGGACACGACGGCCCGCCTCACCGGCGCCGGCTTCGGTGAGGTCAGGTGCTGGCTCGAGCCGAGGAGCGTCGAGCCCGCCGACCCCCGCGCCTTCGTCGAAACCGTGTGCCTGGTCCGTCATCTCGACCCGCTCCCCGACGGCCTGCGCGGGCCCTTCATCGACCGCGTGCTCGCCCGGGCGGGTACCCCGCTCGTGCTCGACTACGTGCGGCTGAACATGACCGCGAGCCGGGAGTAGGCGCGGCTCAGGGTGTCGCGCGCACCACGCCGGCGGCGCTCCCGCCCCGGCGCGAGGGTTCGCCGGCGGCGAGGAACCGGCCGTGCCCGAGGACCTCGAGCCCGGTGGCGACGCCGATGGTGGGGGCGATGGTGATGTTGGGATCGAGCGGTGAGGTGTCGCTGACGGCGAAGGACTGGCCGAGCTGCTCGAGGCCGGGTGTCGTGGGCAGGGCGATGAAGGCGGGCTCGGCGGTGGTGGTGGTGGAGTTGCGCTGGGAGGCCCGCGGGTAGGCGATGGCCGCCGGCAGGCTCATGCCCAGGTCGATCCGCTCGGTGAGGATCTGCAAGACGGTGGTGATGATGGTGGCGCCGCCCGCCGCTCCGACGGCGAGGAAGGGGCGGCCGTGGCGCAGGACGATGGTCGGGGACATGCTCGACCGCGGTCGCTTGCCGGCGGCGGGGAGGTTCGGATCGGGGACGCCCGCCTGGAGGGGCGCGAAGTCGAAATCGGTGAGCTCGTTGTTGAGGAGGAAGCCGCGGTGGGGGACGACGACGGCGTTTCCTCCGAGCTCCTCGATCGTGTTCGTATAGGAGACGACGTCGCCGTAGCGATCGGCGACGACGAAGTGGTTGGTGCTGGCGCCGTCGCTGGGCGCCTGGGTGGCGGCGGGCTGCGTCGGTGTGCAGCCACCGGCGGCGGCGAACGGATTGCCGGGCATGACCGGGCTGGTGAGCGCGTGGGCGGGGTTGATCAGACATGCGCGCTGGCGCCCGAAGCCGGGGGAGAGGAGCTGCGCCAGGGGGACCTTGACGAAGGCGGGATCGCCGACGTAGCGGTTGCGGTCGGCGAAGGCCAGCCGCGTGGACTCGAGGAAGTGGTGCCAGAACTGGACCCGGGTCATCCCCTTGAGGCGGAAGTTGCTGAGGATGTTCAGCGCTTCGCCCACCGTCGTTCCCCCGCTCGAGGAGGGCGCCATCGAGTACACGTCATCGCCGCGGTAGCGGACGTGGGTGGGCCGCCTCACGATGGCGGCGTAGCGCGCGAGATCCGCCCGCGTCATCGCGCCGGGGCGCGGGACGAGGTTGGCGCCGGTGGCGAGCGGGAGGTGATGGACGGTGTGGACGATGTCCGCCCCGATCGGGCCACCGTAGAAGGCGCCCACGCCGGCGCGTCCGATCTCGCGGTAGGTGCGCGCCAGGTCGGGGTTGCGGAGCACCGTTCCCACGGCGGGGAGCTGGCCGCCGGGTAGGAAGAGCGCGGCCGTAGAGCTGAACTGGTCGAAGCGGAAGGCGTTCTCGCGGTCCTCCTCGCGGAGGGTGGCGTCGACCCGGAAGCCGGCGCCGGCCACACGCTCGGCGGGCCCGAGGTCGGCGGCGAGGCCGAAGCGGCCCCACCGGGCGAGGGCGCGCTGCCAGGTCATCAGGGTTCCGGGCACCCCGACCGAGAGCCCGCTCGTGACCGCGGTCGCGAAGGGCAGCGGCTTGCCGGTGGCGGGATCGATGAACAGGCTTGCCGTGTCGGCGGCGGGCGCCGTCTCGCGGCCGTCGATGGTGTACACGCGGTGGGTGCGGGCGTCGTAGTAGACGAAGTAGCCGCCCCCGCCGATCCCCGCCACGAAGGGATCGGTCACCCCCAGGGTCGAGGCGACGGCGACGGCGGCGTCGGCGGCGGTGCCGCCCCGCCGCAGGATCTCGAGACCGGCGCGAGTCGCGAGCGTGCTGTCGGAGACGACGGCGCCGCCCGTGCCCCGTGCCACCGCCTGCTTGGCGCTCGCCCCGACGGGCCACAGCGCCGCGAGGCAGGTCACGAGAAGGGCGAGGCTGATCCGCCGCACACGACGTTCCTGCCCAGTTCTGCGGAAGGCAAACCACCGGCCGCTAAGTGAGGGGCCATTAAGTGAGAGCGCCCCGCACCGGCGGGATATGAGGCCGGGAACGGGGCGCGCTCGGAGGGAGGAGAGGTATTACTCGAGTACAGGATGAAGGCGAGAGCTCTAGATGTCCAAGACGGGTATTGGCTGAGATATATAGGCTGTGCTTATGGAACTGCGCCAGCTCCACTACCTCGTGGCCCTCGCCGAGGAGCGCCATTTCACCCGCGCGGCCGCGCGTGAGCACATCGCCCAGCCCGCGCTCTCCCAACAGATCCGCCGCCTCGAGGACGAGGTCGGCCTTCCCCTCGTGGAGCGCACCACGCGCCGCGTCGCTCTCACCGAGGCCGGCGTCCTCCTCGTCGCGCGCGCCCGCCGGATCCTCGCCGAGGTCGACGCCGCGCAGACCGAGCTGCAGGCGCTGCGCGGGGTGCAGAGCGGGCACGTGACCGTGGGGGCGATGCACACGATGGGCCCGGTCGACGTCTCGCTCGCGCTCGCGATCTTCCACGAGCGCCATCCCGGAGTCGAGCTCACCGTGCGCGAGAACTCGAGCGAGGAGCTCGCGGAGATGCTCCGCGTCGACGAGCTCGACCTCGCCTTCCTCTCGGTCACCGAGCGGATCGAAAGCCACGGCCTCGGCCTCCAGCAGCTCGTCTCCGAGGAGCTCGTGGCCGTGCTCCCGCGCGACCATCGCCTCGCCGGGCGGCGCCGGATCCGCATGGCCGAGCTCTCGGCCGAGCGCTTCATCAGCTACCGAGACGGGTCGCGGCTGCGAGAGGTACTCGTCTCGGCGGGGCGCGACGCCGGCTTCGAGCCTCACGTCACCCTCGAGTCCAACGAGAGCCAGCGGATCCGGGGGCTCGTGGCCCGGGGACTCGGCGTGGCCATCCTCCCGCGCTCGGACGCCGAGGGCCCCGGTGCCGAGATCGCCGCGGTGACCCTGACGAGCCCTGGGCTGACCCGCGACATCACCCTGGCGTGGCGCGAAGGGCGCCGCCACGCACCCGCCGCGGCAGAGTTCCTCGACCTTGCCCGGAGCACCTTCACCTGAGTTAGACTCGCGTCCCACCGGCCGGCAATCCGAGCAAGGAGCGATGTGGTGTCAGCTCAGGGCGCACTGAGGGCGGCAGTGGCGGGGACGGGGACGGGGATCGCGATGATGACGGCGGCAGTGGCGCTGGCGGCGGCCCCGCTGCCCAAGAAGGGGACGGCCTACGGCAAGGGGACGGTGGGCAAGCAGAAGCTCGTGCTCGTCCTCGTGACGACGGTCCTCAGCGCGACGAAGATCACCGGCACCCTGACCGCGAGCGGCATCTGCACGGCCAGCGTGCACTTCAGCCTCCCGGTCACCAATCTGGCCGTGTAGCTTCCGGTCCGTGCCCCCGACAATCGTCCTCCTTCCGGGCGACGGAATCGGCCCGGAGGTCATCGCGCCCGCGGTCGAGGTCCTGAACGCGGTCGCCGAGCTCGAGTACGAGGAGCGCGAGTTCGGCGGGGCGTCGATCGACGCCCACGGCACCGCGCTCACCGACGAGACGCTGGCGGCGTGCCGGGCGGCCGACGCCGTCCTCCTTGCCGCCGTCGGCGGCCCCAAGTGGGACACCACCGACCCGAGCCGGCCCCGTCCCGAACAGGGCCTGCTCGGTCTGCGCAAGGGCCTCGGCCTCTACGCCAACCTCCGTCCCGTCCGGCCCGTGCCCGCCCTCTACGACGCGAGCCCGCTCAAGCGCGAGCGGATCGAGGGCACCGACCTCCTCGTCGTGCGGGAGCTCACGGGCGGGATCTACTTCGGCGAGAAGACACGGACCGCGGACTCCGCCAGCGACGCCTGCGTGTACACGCGCCACGAGATCGAGCGCATCGCCCGGGTCGCCTTCGGCGCGGCGCGCCGCCGGGTGACGAGCGTCGACAAGGCCAACGTGCTCGAGACGAGCCGGCTGTGGCGCGAGGTGATCACCGGGCTCGCCGGCGACTACGACAAGCCCCTCGATCACCTGCTCGTCGACAACGCCGCCATGCAGCTCGTCGCCCACCCCGCGGAGTTCGACGTCATCGTCACCGAGAACATGTTCGGCGACATCCTCAGCGACGTGGCGGCGATGATCACCGGGTCGATCGGCATGCTCCCGAGCGCCTCGCTCGGGGATCAGGACCCACCGACCCCGGGGCTGTTCGAGCCCGTACACGGATCGGCGCCCGACATCGCCGGCACCGGTGCCGCCAACCCGCTCGCGATGTTCCTCTCGGCGGCGCTCATGCTCCGTCACGGGCTCGATTTGGAATCCGAGGCGGCGGCGATAGAATCGGCCGTCGATCGCGCGCTGGCCGACGGACTGCGCACGAGCGATCTCGGGGGTACCGCCACGACGCGCGATGCCACCGAGGCCGTCCTCCAACACCTGTCGTAAGGAGCCTCACGTGGACCAAGTCGACCTCATCTGGCAGAACGGGGAACTCGTCGCCTGGGAGGACGCCAAGGTACACGTACTCACCCACGGGCTTCACTACGGCACCGGCGTGTTCGAGGGCATCCGCGCCTACGACACCGAGCACGGCCCGGCGATCTTCCGCCACCAGGATCACCTGGCGCGCCTGTACAAGTCCGCCGAGCTCTACTACATGCCGCTTCCCTACACGCCCGAGGAGCTGCGGCAGGCCACGCACGAGCTCATCGCGGCGAACGGGCTGTCGGAGTGCTACATCCGCCCGATTGCCTTCCGGGGCTACGGCCAGCTCGGCCTGTACCCGCTCGACTGTCCCGTCGACGTGGTCATCGCCGTGTGGGCGTGGGGGGCCTATCTGGGCGAGGACGGCAAGAAGAAGGGCATTCGCGCCAAGGTCTCGAGCTGGCGGCGGATCTCACCCGACTCGCTGATTCCCCACGCCAAGGCCACGGGCCAGTACCTGAACAGCGTCCTCGCCAAGGTCGAGGCCTCCAAGGCCGGCTACCAGGAGGCGGTCCTCCTCGACGCCCGCGGCTTCGTGTCCGAGGGCTCGGGCGAGAACATCTACATCGTCCGCGACGGGGAGATCCTCACCCCGCCTCAGACGGCGGGGATCCTCGACGGGATCAACCGGCGGTCGATCATCCAGATCGCCCGCGACCTCGGGTACACGGTGGTCGAGCGCGACCTCGCGCGGGCCGAGCTCTACCTCGCCGACGAGGTGTTCATGACCGGCACGGCGGCCGAGCTGTGCCCGGTCAGGGAGATCGACGATCACGCGATCGGGAGCGGCGAGCCGGGCCCGATCACCAGCGAGCTCGGTCGCGTGTTCGACGACGCCCTGCACGGACGCAACCCACGCTACCTCGACTGGCTCGATGTCGTGAAGGTCCCCACCAAGGCGGCGTGATGAGGACCGAAGGTCCGAGCATGCGAATTACGGAGGCGGTCGGCGCACGGCGCTGACCGCTTTTCCGACTTCGCACGCTACTTACCGAAAGGACCTCATGGCCAAGATCCAACTGTTCGACACCACGCTCCGCGACGGCATGCAGGGCGAGGGCATGTCGCTCTCCGCGCAGGAGAAGCTCCGCGTCGCCCACCGGCTCGACGAGCTCGGGATCAACGTGATCGAGGCGGGGTTCGCGGAGTCGAACCCCAAGGAGCTCGAGCTCTTCTCCCTGCTCGCGGCCGAGCGCTTCGCGCACGCCGACGTCGCCGCCTTCGGGATGACGCGCCGGCGCGACACGGCGGCCGAGGAGGACCCGGGCCTGCGGGTCCTCGCCGACTGCTTCGCCCCCGTCGCCGTGCTCGTGGGCAAGACGTGGGCGCTCCATCTCGAGAAGGTCGTCCGTGTCTCTCGTGAGGAGAACCTGGCGATGATCGCCGACTCCGTCGCCTTCCTCGTCGCCCGCGGTAAGCGGGTGATCTATGACGCCGAGCACTTCTTCGACGGCTACGCCGACGACCCTGGCTACGCGCTGGAATGCCTGGTGGCCGCGGCCGAGGCGGGCGCGGAGACCGTCACCTGCTGTGACACCAATGGGGGCACGCTCCCTGACAGCGTTGCCGCGGCCACGCTGGAGGTGTCGCGCAGGCTCGCTCAAATGGGCGTCCAAGTCGGCATCCACTGTCATGACGACGCCGGCTGCGGGGTGGCCAACACGCTGGCGGCAGTCCAGGCGGGGGCCACCCACGTGCAGGGGACGATGAACGGCTACGGCGAGCGCTGCGGCAACGCCAATCTCGTCTCCATCATCCCCAGCCTCCAGCTCAAGCTCGGCTACGAGTGCCTCACCGACGCGCAGCTCGCCTCCCTGAGCGAGGCCTCGCACTTCATCGACGAGCTCCTGAACTTCACCCCCGACCCCGATGCCCCCTACGTCGGCCGCAACGCCTTCGCCCACAAGGGCGGCATGCACGTCGCCGGGGTGCGCAGCGATCCCGCCACCTTCGAGCACATCGAGCCCTCGGTGGTGGGGAACGGCCGCGAGCTCCTCGTCTCCGAGCTCTCGGGCAAGGGCACCGTGCAGGCGCGCGCCAAGGACGCGGGCATCGACGTCGACGATGTCACCGCGCGGCGGGTCGTCGAGCGCGTCAAGGAGCTCGAGCACCGCGGCTATCACTACGAGGCGGCCGACGGATCCTTCGAGCTCCTCCTGCGCAAGGAGACGGGCGAGTACGAGCCCCTGTTCCGGCTCGAGTCCTGGCGGGCGATCGTCGAGAAGCGCGCCGACGGCCGCGTGGAGACCGAGGCGACGATCAAGATCTGGGTCGACGGCGAGCGCTACGTGCGCACCGCCGAGGGCAACGGTCCCGTCCACGCCCTCGACAAGGCCCTGCGCGAGGCGATCGGCGAGATCCACCCCCACCTGCGCGACATCGAGCTCGTCAACTTCAAGGTCCGCATCCTCGACGAGACCAAGGGGACGGACGCCGTCACCCGCGTGCTCCTCGACGCCTCCGACGGACAGGCCGTGTGGGGCTCGATCGGCGTCTCCGAGAACGTCATCGAGGCATCGTGGGAGGCGCTCGTCGACTCGCTCGAGTTCGGCATGCAGCCGGGGCGGCTGGTGGCGCCCACGCAGCCCGCCCCCGCCGCCCCGCGCCGGTGAGCGACGAGGAGCCGATCACCCTCGCGCGTCCCATCCTCGGCGCCGCCGAGGAGGAGCGCGTGCTCGAAGTCCTGCGCTCCCGCCACCTGTCGCTCGGGCCCCGCCTGGCGGCGTTCGAGGAGGCCTTCGCCGCCGCCGTCGGGGTGCCCTACGCGAGCGCGGTCTCGAGCGGGACGGCGGGCCTGCACCTGGCGCTCCGGGCCGTCGGGGTGTCCGACGGCGACGAGGTCATCACCAGCCCGTTCTCGTTCGTGGCCAGCGCCAACGTCGCCCTGTACGAGCGGGCGCGGCCGGTGTTCGCCGACATCGATCCCGTGACGTTGAACCTGTCGCCGGAGGCGGCCGCGGCCGCGGTCACCGAGCAGACGGCGGCGATCCTCCCCGTGCACGTGTTCGGGTACCCGGCCGACATCCCCGCGCTGGCGCGGCTCGGCCTGCCCATCGTCGAGGACGCGTGCGAGGCGCTGGGGGCGGTGCACGCCGAGGGGACGGCCGTGGGCGCCGGGGGCGTTCACCCCGCGGTGTTCGGCTTCTATCCCAACAAGCAGCTGACGACCGGGGAGGGGGGGATGGTCACGACCGGGGACGCGGCCGTCAAGGAGCGCCTCGACTCCGAACGCAACCAGGGCCGCGCGCCCGACATGGGCTGGCTCGACCACGACCGCCTCGGCTTCAACTACCGGCTCTCGGACGTGGCCTGCGCGCTAGGGCTGGCGCAGCTCGGACACCTCGAGGAGATGCTCGCGGGGCGGGCGCGCGTGGCGGGCTGGTACCGCGAGGCGCTCGCCGGCATCGAGGAGCTCTCGCTTCCCTGTCCCGATGCCGGGGGCGCCCGGCGGGGATGGTTCGTCTATGTCGTGCAGCTGCCGCGGGGGGTCGACCGCGACGAGACGGTGCGGGCGCTCGACGAGCGGGGGATCCCGAGCAAGCCCTACTTCCCCGCCATCCACCTGATGAGCTTCTACCGCGAGCGCTTCGGACACCGCGAGGGCGAGTTCCCGGTGTGCGAGGACGTCGCCGCCCGCTCCATCGCCCTGCCCTTCCACCCCGAGCTCACCGAGGGCCAGGTGGCCCGGGTGGCGTCGGAGCTCACAGCGGTGCTCTCGGGGGCGCGGACCGGGGCGCGGACCGGGGCGGGGGCGGGGGCGGGCGCGGCGGCCGGGGCGGGGCCCGCCACATAACATCAGGATTCATGTCCCGCTTCGCCGAACCGCCGGACGCCGTGTTCCGCGGTCTCAACGACTCGATCGGCTTCGACTGGCGCCTGGGCCCCTACGACGTCCAGCAGTCGCGCGCCCACGCGTCGATGCTCGCCGCCCGCGGGATCATCGGCGAGGAGGACCGCGATCAGCTCCTGGCCGCGCTCGACCAGGTCGAGGGCGAGCTCGGCGACGGCACCTTCCCGTTCGCCGAGGGGGACGAGGACATCCACATGGCGATCGAGCGCCGGGTCACGGAGATCGCCGGACCGGTGGGCGGCAAGCTCCACACCGCGCGCTCGCGCAACGACCAGGTCGCCACCGACATGGCGCTCTTCGTGCGCGCCCACGCCTTCGAGACCTCCGAGGCGATCGCCCAGCTCGCCGACACCCTGATCGCTCTCGCCGAAGCCCACCTCGACTGGCCCATGCCCGGCTACACCCACCTCCAGCGCGCCCAGCCCGTGTACCTCAGCCACCACCTGCTCGCCTACGTGTGGATGCTCGCGCGCGACCGCGAGCGCTTCGCCGCCGTGAGCGCCGCCACGGGACGGCTGCCGCTGGGGGCGGGCGCGCTCGCGGGTGTCAACTTCGACACCGACCGCGGCGCCGTGGCCGCCGAGCTCGGATTCACCGGCGTGGCCGAGAACTCGATCGACGCCGTCTCCAATCGCGACTTCGTGCTCGACTACCTGGCCGCCGCGGCCACGTGCGCGACGCATCTCTCGCGCCTCGGGGCCGAGATCGTCCTGTGGTCGAGCGAGGAGTTCGGGTTCTGCGAAGTGTCGGACGCGTGGGCTTCGGGCTCCTCGATCATGCCCCAGAAGAAGAACCCCGACGTCGCCGAGCTCCTGCGCGCCAAGGCGCCCCGGGTGGCCGCTCATCTCGTCGCCCTGCACGGGGTCATGCACGGCCTGCCCCTGACCTACAACAAGGACATGCAGGAGGACAAGGAGCACCTGTTCGACGCCGTCGACACGCTCGATCTGTGCCTGGCCGCGGCGCGTGGCATGCTCATGGGGATCGCCTTTCGCCGCGAGCGCCTGGCCGAGGCAGCGAGCGACGAGTTCCTCGCCGCCACCGACATCGCCGACCTACTCGTGCGGCGGGGGATGCCGTTTCGCGAGTCCCACGGGGTTGTGGCCGGGCTCGTGCGCCGCGCCATCGAGCACGGCAAGTCGTTGTCCGAGCTCACTCCCGAGGAGCTCGCCGAGCATTCGCCCCTCCTCGACGAGGAGTTCTATACCGTGCTCGGAGACGGGGCGTGGCTCGAGACCAAGGTCTCGGAGGGCGGCACCAGCCTCGCGCGCGTGCGCGAGCAGCTCGAGCGGGCGCGCGAGGCGTTCGCGGCGTAGCGGTGGCGCGGGGACTCGCTCCGGCGTTCTACGCCCGCGACGTCGTCGAGGTCGCCCAGGCCCTCATCGGCTGCGTGATCTCGCGCGGCGAGGTGAGCGGGGTGATCGTCGAGACCGAGGCCTACCACGACTGCGAGCCGGCGTGCCACGCCTTCGTCGGGCTGACCGCGCGCACCGCCACCCTGTTCGGTCCTCCGGGCCGGGCTTACGTGTACCGCTCCTACGGGATCCACGCGCTGTTGAATGCCGTGTGCGAGGTCGAGGGAGTGGGCGCAGCGGTGTTGATCCGCGCCCTGGAACCCGTCGCGGGGATCTCGGTCATGCGGGCGCGGCGGGGCGTCGATCGGCTCGAGGACCTGTGCTCGGGACCGGGCAAGCTCACCCAGGCCCTCGACGTAGAGCTCGTCGACAACGGCGCCGACCTCGCGGCGGGGCCGCTCGCCATCGGCCCGCGCCCGCCCGCGTGGCGCGACGTCGAGATCGTCGCCGGGCCGCGGATCGGCATCACCAAGGCGGTGGAGCTGCCGTGGCGGTTCTCCGCGGCGGGGAGCAGGTTCGTGTCGCGTCCGCGGCCGCAGCCTGCGGTCGTGGCCTGCGGTCGTGGCCGGCGGTCGCGGCCGGCGGTCGCGGATGCGCCGCTCAGGTGATGCCGACGGTCTGGCGCTCGGGCTCGATCACGGCAACGACGCGTTCCTCTCGCCGGGGGTAGGGCGCGCCGGTGTACTTCGTCGAGATCCGGTCGATGATCTCCCAGGCGGCGTCGCCCTCGAGCCATTCGACGACCCGCCCACGGACGATGACCGGCGTGAACGGGTCCTCGACGGGTGCGATCGACAGAGCCATCCGAAGGTCGCGGCGCAGGTTGCGTGCTTTGCGCGAGCGGGGACCGGTGAGGAAGACGATCTTCTCCCCTCGGGTGTCGACCCAGAGCGGGACGGTGTGGGGCGAGCCGTCGGGGAGGACGGTGGCGAGGTGGGCGATCGAGGTGCCGGCAAGTACCCGGCGCACGTCGGGGTCAAGCATGGGTGTGCTCCTTCAGCGGGGGTTGTCGGCGCGCCACGTGACGGGGATCGTCGGGCTACCTCGTTGTGGAGGTGGGGTGGCGCCGGGTGCGGGACGGCGTCGTGGAGTCGGAGGCTCAGGTGCTTTGGGGGCTCGTGGAAGGGGGCTGCGGCCGGCGTCCAGGGGGATGGGCGCGTGGTGGTGGATCGCCTCGTCGGCGAGGTTCGCTTCCGGCGGGGAGGTCGGTACGCCGCCGCCCATGAGGCCGGCGTCCTTGTCGCCGGCGGCCTCACGCGCCGCCGCGATCGCGTCCGCGATCCCGGTGGTGAGGAGAGTCTGCCGCCCACTGATCTCCGGCGCCCACCGGTGGCTGAGCACGAACAGGCGGGCCGTCGGATGCGGGCCGCCGCCTCCGAAATGGGAGGAGTGCTCGTATGTGGTGCGTCCCGCCACCGCCGCACCCACCCGCGCGGCGAGAGCGTCGAAGACCCGGGCGCTCGGCTCACTCAGCCGGAACCCGCCGAACACCTGGCTCGGTGTGTCGCCGTCGGAGTACCAGTCGAAGAGCATCCCCGCGTCGCCGAGGCCGCGACCGAACCCGCCGTCACCGTCGCTCGGGTCGCGACCGCTGATGTAGCCGTCGACGGAAACCGCGTGGGCGCTGAACACCTTGCTCATTTCCCTGCTCCCTTCTGAAGTTCCTTTAGGAGACGCCGAGAAGGTATCACAAGAGAGTTCCCTGAGGGAACCCCGGTTGCTATGGTAATCGCATGCAACGCACCAACTTTGGTGAGATGGCGTGCTCGATCGCGCGCACGCTGGACGTCATCGGGGAGCCCTGGTCGCCGCTGATCCTGCGTGACGTATGGGCCGGGTTCACCCGGTTCGAGCAGATCCAGGCCGACCTCGGCATCTCACGCAAGGTCCTCACCGAGCGGCTCAACCACCTCGTCGAGCATGGCGTGCTCGAGCGCCGGCCCTACGACCGCAGACCGCGGTACGAGTACGTCCTGACAGACAAGGGCACTGAGCTCGTCGACATGCTGATGGTGATGGTGGGCTGGGCCGACAAGTGGCTCGCCGGGGACGCCGGTCCGCCCGTCCTCTACCGTCACCGCGCGTGCGGCGAGATCAGCCGCGTCGACCTGCGCTGCGCCCACTGCGGCGAGCCGATGCACGCCGGCGACGTCGAACTGCTTCCCGGCGCCGGCGCCGGCGCCG